>JANQJO010000084.1 GCA_028281605.1 Pseudomonadales bacterium | reverse complement strand
CTCCTTTTTGAATATTTTGTCGTCAAACTCTATATTTTACAAAAGTGGGCCCTTCTTTTCATCCAAGATCAAGTAGTTTCGCGCCAACGACTATATATCAAATATGCTTTTACCTTGTGGTTGGCATTGAGTCAATTTTGGCACTTGCTTTCTATAAGCTTACTTAGATAGTGAGTAGATGGATAGGAATAACAAAATATCGGATATGGTGTTGAACCAAAAAAGTTTGATTTTTACCAATGCTCAGGTTTTAAAATAGCTCGCTTTCGTGTCAGCGCCTTATGAGGCAGTTGGGCATTGGCAAGCTCTTTATCTTTAATCCCATGCCGCGTCCAGTTGGCAATTTTTTTAAGGTCGGCACTGGGTTGCCTGCCTTCGCCGCGAATAGGTGCGACAACGCCAATCTTTAATGCGGGTTGCCGTAATTTAATTGTACTCAACGCGGGAGCAAGATCGCTGTCATTGGAAAAGATCACCACCTGATCACAGGTATCGTCCATGATATCACACAGCATATGGACAGCAATGGCGACATCCGTTTGCTTTTCTTCGGCGACCCAAACAGCCAGCTTATTGTCAAAATCGACCGGTTCCTGATGAGCATAGTATTCTTTGGGTTGGATGTTGTATTTGCCCTTGTGGATTTCCAGCTTGGTATTCTGAGCCTTGCTGTGTGCTTGGAGAGATGCAGGTAATTGTTATTTCTCAAAATACAACAGGATAGGCCATTTTCTGTTGTATGAATTAAGAAATATACTTGCTATTATTATGCAATATGTATTAATATTTAATACAATAACATGAGGTTCATATCATGCACAGAAATACCAGTGTCACCCTGGGTGAGCATTTTTCGGAATTCGTTGCAGGCAAAATCCAGGAAGGCCGTTTTGAGTCTATCAGTGAAGTCGTACGGGCAGGATTACGACTTCTTGAAGAACAGGAAACCAAACTCGATGTTTTAAAAAATAAACTGGCTGTAGGCGAATCCCAATTGGAAGCAGGGCAAGGCGTTGATGGTGACAGCTTCATGGAAGAATTAATACAATAAATGCCAAAATACATTTTATCGCCGCAGGCACAAGAGAGCTTAAGAGATATCCGCGATTTTTCACTTGAAAATTTCGGCAAGGAACAGACAAACATTTACCTTCAAAGCATACGTAAACGAATGCGTGATCTTGCAAAACAACCTTCTCGTGGAAGAATAAGAGAAGACTTAAAAGCAGGTTATTATAGTGATTTTGTGGGATCGCACACCATTTATTATAGAATTCAAGAAACACATATTGAAATTATTGATGTCCCGCATCAATCAATGGAGCCTACGCGACATATAGGGGTTTGAATGAAAAGAAAACATGTCATTTTGACGATCCTGGTTATTGCTCTGACAGTGGGTAATATTATAGATAACGGGTTTATAAAGGGTATTTTCGCTTCGGCCAGTCTCATAGTTTTTATCTTTATTGTAAGATATGTTTGGGGCAAACTGTCAAAAATGACCCGTAAAACCACATCTTCGGTGTACAGTTTTACTTGACCACTACAGTTTAACCTTACATTCAGACAATGGAGCCCCAATGAAATTGTTTTTTGAATTGAGTTTAATTGATCAGGAGGTAGTTAAGGTTTTTTTGGGTGTTGCGGTTTATACTTACATCTTTGATTTTCGGTGTTTTATACCCTACTATTCTACTCAGTTTATGAATTATCTGTTTGATTGAAGGCCTGTTGAAGAGGTGATTAAAGTGTATTCGTTTTTACTTGTTTTTAGCCATCTGAAAACATGTGTGAGAACATTGTTGAGCTGTTTATTATCGTATTGTTTACTATTTTACGGTGCTACTGTTGCTTTGGCTGAAACTAAAGCGCGTCATTTTGATTTTTCCAATATGATGTCAAACACAAAAGAACATGAGTTGAGCAACGGTTTTAAAGTGGTTGTGCGTGAGGATCACCGGGCACCTGTAATTGTCTTTCAAATTTGGTATCGAGTAGGTTCCAGTGATGAACCGGTGCATCAGACGGGCATCTCCCATGTGTTAGAGCATATGATGTTTAAAGGTACTCCTACTTTTGCTCCAGGGGCTTTGTCGGAGTTTATTGCTGAGCAAGGGGGTGAAGAAAATGCTTTTACCTCTAGGGACTATACGGCTTATTATCAAGTTTGGACCCAGGATAAGTTGCCTTTAAGTTTGCAATTAGAAGCTGATCGTATGCGCAATTTGTTGCTGGATGAAGCTGAATTTGAAAAAGAGAGGCAAGTGGTCATTGAGGAGCGACGTCAGCGTACAGAAGATAACCCTAATGCCCGCGCTTATGAACGGTTTTTATCGGTTGCTTACAGTTCCAGCTCTTACCAACAGCCTGTGGTGGGTTGGATGCATGATTTAAACAGCTTGAATATTGAGGATGTACGCCGCTGGTACGATGCTTGGTATGCACCAAATAATGCAACGGTTGTTGTTGTTGGAAATGTGTCCGCATACGCTGTTTTTGAATTGGCTGAGAAGTATTTTGCATCTTTGCCTGCCAGAATTCTGCCTAAACGTTTGTTAGTACGGGAAGTTGATCCGCTTGGAGAAAGGCGATTGAAAGTGAAAGTGCCTGCGAAGTTACCAGCTTTATATTTAGGATTTAATGTACCTAGTATTATGACAACAAGTAATAAGTCTGAGATTTATGCTTTATATTTGTTGTCGGGTATTTTGGATGGTGGCTATAGTGCGCGTTTATCAAGCCGCTTGGTGCGTGAAAAAAAGCTCGCGGCTAGAGCTTCTGCCGGTTATTCTCCGTTTGCGCGTGGAGACAATTTGTTTATGTTTACGTTAACGCCGAGACCTGGACAAGCAATGGATGTGTTGGAACAGGCTTTGTGGGATGAGATTAAGCGGTTGCATCAAGAGCCTCCTTTGATTGAAGAAATTCGAAGAATCAAAGCGCAAATATTGGCTCAGCTGGTTTTTGAACAAGATTCTTTAAGCAGTCAGGCAACCCAAATTGGGCGTTTGGAGAGTTTAGGGCTTGGGTGGAAGTTTTTCCCAGAGTTTTTAAATGCTATAGATCAAGTGACACCAGAGCAGGTGCAAGCTGCGGCTCAAAAATATTTGATTACTGATAGAGTGACGGTTGCAGAATTGGTACCCTTGCCCATTAGCAATTCAACTGTATCGAATCGAAAAAAATCTGCAGTATTAACTAGACATTAAATAGCCGTGAGCGATATAATTTTTATCACTCCAAGTGATGAAAAATTGCATTTACACGGTAAGCACGGTAAGCACGGTAAGCATTGTAAGTATTGACGGTATTTATAGATTATGGCAGCTCATCACGATTCTTTTAAGTCCTCCAGGCCCAAGCCGCGTTTCAGTCGTAAAAGCTTGAATATCATTATTCTTGCTGTATCTGCATTGATTTTGGTGCTGATGCAAACCGGTTCTTTTGAGTCTTTTAAGGCGTCTAGGGAGGGTAAAGAGGCGTCCGTGACACAACAAGTAATTGATTTGGAAAGCATTGAGTTAACAGAGTATAAAACGCAAATTGATGTGGAGCAGTGGCAACATTCTAAAGGGGCCCAAGTTTATTTTGTACAAGCCGATGAAATTCCTATGGTGGATATTCGTTTAATTTTTAATGCTGGTGGTGCCAGAGATGGTGCGCGACCGGGTTTGGCCAAACTAACGGCGGCTTTGCTTGGGGAGGGTACCCAGCAGCATTCTGTGGATGAAATTGCATTGCATTTTGAAAAGTTAGGCTCTAGCTTTAGTGCGGTTTCGCACCGAGATATGGGTATCCTGCATCTACGTTCACTGGTTTCTGATCGTTACTTAGCGCCTTCTTTGGATATGTTTGTAGAAATTTTGTCGAGTTCTACGTTTCCTGAAACCTCTTTAGAACGCATTAGAGAGTTGATGTTGTTGGGAGTTGAGCAAGAGCAGCAAAATCCACAGGCATTGTTAGATCGTATGATGTGGGAAACGTTATATCAAGGGCACCCGTATGGTGTTTATCCGAAAGGAACACGAGAATCTTTGACCAAAATGAAGCGTAAAGATGTTCAAGAGTTTTATCGAAAATATTATGTGGCAGCTAATGTGACCGTTGCTATTGTTGGGCAGTTCGAGCGTCGACAAGCAGAATCTGTGGTGGAGGCACTGCTTAAAGCTTTACCTCGTGGGGAAGTGGCGCCGGCATTGCCAGAGCCTGAATTAAAAATACCTGCTGAGCCGGTTCATATTACTTTCCCGAGTCAACAAACTCATATTCGAATTGCAACATTAGGCATTACTCGTGATGATGTTATTTACGTACCTTTGTATGTTGGTAATCAAATCTTGGGTGGGGGAGGATTCACGTCTTTGTTGAATAAAGCGATACGTCAGGATGAGGGGTTAGCGTACAGTGTTTACAGTCATTTTTCTGCTATGCAGGCTAGAGGCCCGATTATTATAGACTTGCAAACTAAGAATGAAGAAGCTGCTAGAGCTTTGGGTATCGCGCAAACTTTGTTAAAAGATTTTGTTGAAACGGGGCCTATGCAAACCGATTTAACGGCAACCCAAAAGCACATTGTTGCGAATTTTCCTTTGCGGTTGTCCAGTAATGGGCAAAAATTGGGTTATTTAGGGTCGCTTGGATTTTATGATTTGCCTACAGAGTTTTTAAACACGTTTGTGCCAGCAGTCAAAGCGTTGAGTGTTGAGCAAGTTCACCAAGCGGTCCAAGCGACTTTAGGCTCGTACCCTCACCTGATGATCACTTTAGGTCCTGAAGATCCTTTTAAAAATAAATCAAATGAGAAGTAACAGTTTTTTATAAAATGTCGACTATTCGTATTACTGGAGGCCAGCATCGAGGTAGAAAACTGTCTGTTCCAGTGATAACAGGCTTGCGTCCGAGTACAGATCGTGCTCGTGTTACCTTGTTTAATTGGCTGATGCCCTATGTGCAAGGGGCAAGTGCGTTGGATTTATTTGCTGGTAGTGGAATATTATCTTTTGAAGCCTTATCACGAGGCGCAAAATCGGTATGTTTGATCGATAGCAGTGTGAAGGCTTGTCGACACATCAATCACTGGGCTGGTAACTTAAATTATAGCCGAACTCAGGTTCAAATCATGTGTAAGGATGTGATTTCATGGTTGCAGACAGAAGAGCATGTACTCTGTTGTGATTTGATTTTTGTTGATCCGCCGTTTCAACAGTTCGAGTTGGTTAAACAAACGCTTGATTGTGTTATTGATAAAAAATTATTAAATACGTATGGTTTTTTGTATGTTGAAGCCCCTCGGTTGTTATCTGAAGAAGAGTTAGTGGCTTGGAGTGTCCATCGCCAAAAGCGTTTCGGTGCGGTGTTTAGCTATTTGTTGAAAAAGAGTTGATGGTATGCTCGCGCGTTTTTTTATTGTGCTGTTTTAGGATTAATGTCATAGTAATACTTCAGAACGTAAGGAGTTAAAAAGCCTATTTTAAACTGGGTAAGCACTTGATGTACCATGATTTTTATTCTTTCGTCTGCTGAGGGCATTGTTTCGTCTCCTAGTTTCCAGTCGGACCTTGCGCCCCCTAGAGGCAAGTTAATTTTAGAAGGATCGCTAGAATTGTGTTTTATAATAAATTCAAGATTTTTTAATCTGTTGGTGAAATTGGGATGGCTTGAGCCTTCTTTTGTTAGTATTCTTAGTATTATTATTGAGTTTTGTATGAGTGTTTGCAGCATCTCTGTTAGAACAGCTTGCCAAGCAAGAATAGTAAATAACCCTGCGCTGACACCTGAGTGGCAAGTGACTGATTTGGAATCTTTTGTGCACCCATATATGTAGTCTGATCTGTCTTCTTTGTATATTGAATCCGATAGTTTAAGGGCGTGATTACCTATTACATTAATGAACCAAGGAAAAACTTTAACTTCACTTAAAACGCATTTGTTGGGGTCTTGACTGTTTTGCTCTATGGATTGGCGATCTCTTGTTGGTAAAGGTGTATCGGGATGTGAGATTGATAAAGTACGATCTTTTGTTCGTTGCGTAGTAAATGAGGTTGTTACGGTGTTTTTTTCTGTTTTATAGCAAGCAAGAAAGGCATGAGCTGGAGTGTTACCTACAGCTATTTTTAGTAATGCATGTAATCCGGCATTGATAAAGGCATTGCCTACTCCGAGTGTGATAGCAAGAAAGAGTTGATCAATATTTTGTTGCTTTAGCATGTTTTTTCTGACAACTTGTTTTACTGCTGAGAGAGGGTTTTCAAACCCCATTGCCCTTTGGGCAATATAAGTTTTGTGATTGCCGTTGTGATCATCTATTAAGCTTGAGATAAAATCGTATAGATAGTGATTTTCTTGCATTTGTTTTTCAATATTGGACAACTCTTTGTGAGCGAGTTCTTCTGTAATTGTTGTAGGCTCTTGAGTCTTTGGATCTTTGGTTTGTAGATTTTTTGTTGCTTGTGTCATTACGTAAAGTGACTTAATGATACTGCTTAGAGAGTTGTCGTGGTATTTTTTTATATGCTCTTTTACTGTTTTTTTATATGATTCGAAGTAAGGGTTAAAAGACGTAATATCAGCTAAGTACTGTTTGCCTGCAGTTTCAGGTAGCCATTTCCATATTCTAAATAAAGATAGTAGTTTTGCTATTCTTTCTGTGCTAGGCCTGATTTTGAGAGGAGTGATTTTGTTGTTATATATTCCGATCCCTTTTGGTGCTTTGTGAACTGAGTTCCAATCAGTAAGGTGAGCGGATGATAGCCCGCTAGTTGCTTCTGGCATTTTCTGGTCCTTTCCTTAAGTCTTTGCAAGTTTTTTATTGGCCTTTTATTTTTTTAATAGTTTGTGAACGTAGTGACTATAACCTAGGTTGTAATGAGTGCGCAAATTTGTTTTTGTGGATAATTGATCATTTTGTATTATTATTATTCATACTCAGTCATTGCAAAACTGTTGATATTGCTGATATGATAGCGGGATAATTATGGCTTTATATATTACCGATGAATGTATTAACTGCGATGTTTGTGAACCAGAGTGTCCTAATCAAGCGATTGCTCCTGGGGAGTCTATCTATATTATTGATCCTGGTAAGTGCACTGAGTGTGTAGGTCATTTTGAACAGCCGCAATGTCAGCAAGTGTGTCCGGTAGATTGTATTCCTTTAGATCCGAGTTATTCAGAAACGCGCGATCAATTGATGAACAAATATAGAGCTTTAGCAAGGTCAGTTAATCCTGCAGGTTCATTAGAAAATGACTATGAAAAGAGTGGCCTTCGACCCATCTAATGCTGAGCATCAACGTATTTTAATAGCTTTTGTAAACTATTATAGAGCGAGAGTCACATGGTCTATTGATGGAACCAGCAAGAAAGTGCTTGATCGGGTTGAGAAAGGTGATTACGTCAGTGGTAGGGTCAAAATGCGTACGTTGACTGTGAATAATATAGTCAGGGCTCTTGGTAAAAGTATGGACGATTTAGAGGTGTTTCAGTGTGAAGCCCTGCAGTGTGTTGCTGATCAGCCACGTCTAGAAGAGAAGGTTGTCGATATGAAACATTATGTCCATAAAAATCAAGAACCTGCCCAAGATTCCCAGCATTCTGGGCAAAATACGAATAGTCCATCTGTGCAAGGGCCTTATATTGAGCATTTAGATATTAAAGATAATAGTCGAGTCGCGTTAGGCAGCTATTATGAAAATCACTATCATCACCAAGAGCAATCCCAAGAAGAAAGAGGCCTTCAAGAGGAAACTTAGAGCCTTTTAAAAATAGAGGATTAGGTGTTTTTGTTGGTATATATTAATTTCAATGAGTTATCTTGATTTTTAAGGTTCTATTGGTTGTGGTTAGGCTTGATTTTCAAAAGGGCTTGTAGGAAAATAGGTTCTCTTGAATTTTTGCATATATTTCCATCAGGTATTAATGAGAAGAACAGTAGAACAATAGTTATGATAAAAGCTCTGCAACCTTTTATAACAACTCCAGGCCAGAATTTAGAGGCTTATATTACCGCCGTTAACACAATTCCTGTTTTAACTGAAGAAGAAGAAAAAAATTTAGCTGAGCGCTACCGTCATGGGCAGGATGTTGAAGCGGCTAAGCAACTGGTGATGGCGCATTTGCGTTTTGTTGTTCATATTGCACGCAGTTATACAGGTTATGGTCTTCCTCAAGCAGACTTAATACAGGAAGGTAATGTTGGCTTAATGAAAGCTGTCAAGCGTTTTGACCCTGAAGTAGGGGTGCGTTTGGTTTCCTTTGCTGTGCATTGGATTAAAGCAGAGATACATGAGTATGTTTTGCGTAATTGGCGAATTGTCAAAGTGGCTACAACCAAAGCACAGCGCAAACTTTTTTTTAATCTAAGGCGAGCGAAGAAGCGTTTGGGGTTTTTGACTCGAGATGAAGCGGATGCTATAGCTCAGGCGCTGGGAGTGAGCGCAGGAGAGGTCCGAGAGATGGAGAATCGACTATTTGTTACAGATACAACTTTTGACCCCACGCCAAGCCAGCAGGAAGATGAGTCTAAATCTTTAGCACCTGCCCAATATTTAGAAGATTATAGCTCAGATCCCGCACTTGCTTATGAGAAAGACGCATCAGCTGCTACAGATGCTGAAAAGTTGTATCACGCATTCTCTATCTTGGATCCGCGTAGCCAGGACATTATTAGCAAGCGTTGGCTATCAGAAAAAAAAGCTACCCTGCACGAACTATCGATTAAATATAAGGTTTCAACAGAACGCATACGGCAGTTGGAAAAAAATGCTTTTAAGAAGCTTCGAGAACAGATGGGTGAGCTTTTGTTTTCGGATTTTAGTCTTTCTCAATCTAGGTGATAGCTCTTTATTCTGCTTATGACAAAGATAGTGCAGATATATCTCAATGGTAAGCCGGTAGAGATAATGGAGGAGGATACTATAGCTAACCTTTTGATTCAAGAAGGGCTATTGAATAAGCGAATAGCTGTTGCCTTGAATCAGGCTGTTATTTCTCGTCAGCAGTATGCTGTTACTCGGGTGTATGATCAAGATAAGTTAGAGATTGTTACAGCAGTAGGGGGGGGGTAAATACACCGTATGGCAGACGATATATTGTTACTTGGCAAGCGTTGTTACCATTCTCGTCTTTTAGTTGGTACTGGCAAATACGAGAATTTTGAACAAACCGTGTTAGCTGTTGAAGCGGCAGGAGCTGAAATTATAACTGTTGCAATAAGAAGAATGAATTTGGGGCAAAACCAGAATGAGCCTAATTTACTGGAGTTTATTTCTCCAGAAAAATACACAATATTGCCTAATACAGCAGGTTGCTACAGCGCACAGGAAGCCGTGTATACTTGCCAGCTTGCTAGAGAGCTGTTGAATGGACATTCTCTTGTTAAGTTGGAAGTGCTAGGGGATCAAAAAACTCTATTTCCTAACCTAAAAGAAACTTTACTGGCCGCTAAAGTATTAGTTGATGATGGCTTTGAGGTAATGGTTTACACCAGTGATGATCCTATTGTTGCTCAAGAGCTGGAAAACATGGGTTGTATTGCTGTTATGCCGTTGGCTGCTCCTATTGGATCTGGCTTGGGGATTCGTAATCCTTATAACTTGCAATTAATTATCGAACAAGCTCAAGTACCAATTATCGTGGATGCTGGTGTTGGCACCGCATCTGATGCTGCGATAGCGATGGAGTTGGGCTGTGATGGTGTCCTGATGAACACAGCGATTGCTCAGGCAAAGCACCCTGTATTAATGGCTAAAGCTATGAACTTAGGTGTGCAAGCGGGGCGCAAAGCTTTTTTGGCGGGTAGAATGCCAAGGCGTTTATATGCTCAAGCTTCATCACCGCTGGCTGATACAATAAGCCTGTAGTTTTTTTATAATGTCATGCTCAAAATATGTGTTCAAGTAATTCTAATCATAAGAATATAACATTTGCTCAAAAGCCTGTGATAAAGAAGACTGCTGTACGTAGTTTTGTTTTGCGCCAAGGAAGGTTGACTAGTAGTCAAAAAAATGCAATAGATCAATATTTGGTATATTATGCTTTAGATCCAAATGTAATGCTTAATCCTAAGGAGCATTTTTCCAATGACCGTCCTCCTATTTTAGAAGTTGGTTTTGGTAATGGGCAAGCTTTACTGGAACGTGCACAATGCCAACCTGAAGAAAACTTTATTGGAATAGAAATACACAAGCCAGGGGTTGGGCACCTGATACAAAACTTAAGAAGCCTAAAACTAGACAATATCAAAATCTATTTCGCAGATGCTTTATTAGTATTGGAAAAAGCATTGCCACCGGAGTCATTGGCAGCTTGTTGCCTTTTTTTCCCAGATCCTTGGCCTAAAAAAAGGCATCATAAAAGAAGAATTATTCAGCCTGCTTTTATTGATTTAGTATACAAAGCTCTGATTGCAGGGGGCTTATTTCACATGGCTACAGATTGGGAACCTTATGCTGCTAGTGCATTAGAGCTTTTGTCTCTGCACCCAGGGTTAGAGAATTTAGCATCAGATCAGACTGGTTTTGTAGAAAAACCTGAGTCAAGGCCGCAAACTAAATTTGAGCGTCGTGGTCAAAAGCTTGGGCATACTGTTAGGGATTTGATATTTAAAAAAGTGAACAAAGATGGTAGATAGATATCATTTTGGGTATGTTTTACGGGTTTGTAAAGTAAACAAAATTGATCACGCTCTTAAAGTCTCAAGCTCTTTTTGATAAAGCCGATACAGTATCGAGAAAAGTTTTTTCGGTTGCTAATAAGGATGTCGCAATAATGTTGAGCTTAAAACCAATAAAAGCATTTATCAATAAGAAAACAAAAGTTGAGCCTAAGCAATGGCAGGTATTACAAACTTTGCAGATGTGGCAAAAAAATCGTACATTTATTTTGGTTCAGCCTCAATTTTCTAAAGAAAGCTATCAAAGTGTAATACTGCATACAGATATAGAAAGTAAAACTTTTAAAATCGATGAGCTATTTCCTAAACATGATTGTACACATTTGAATGAAGGGCAAAAAATTTCTATTTGTGCGCGAGAGTTTTATCAATCGCAAAGTTTTAATTCTGAGTGTGTTGGTCAAGGGTATATGGCAAATATGCCTTATTATTTATTGAAACTGCCAAGCCGTATGAATTGTTCGCAAAGAAGGCGAGTGTTTCGCTTGTGTCTGAAATCAATAACAGAGAGAAGTTGTTTTATTTCAACCGATTTCGGTGAGGTGGTTGCTACTGTTGAAGATATATCTTGTCAGGGGTTAGGTTTTAGTTGTGAGAGTAGTTTGGTGCAGAAAATTGAAGTAAAGCGTGATTATCCCATTATTTTGTGTTTGGCCAATAATTTATTTGAAGCTAAAGTTCAAATTCGGTGGCAATCGGGCTGTAAAGAGCAAAATATGATGACAATGGGGGCAAAATTTTCAATAATTGTGCCTAAAGAGCAAACCAAGTTGCATAAATGGATTTGGCGAGTGCAGCGTGATTTAAAGCGTACTCAAGAAAGATCACAGGCTTTACTTAAGCTCAGACACTGAAATTTGGATCAGTTTTTTTCCTAAGATATCAATTATGGGTTGAATGGTTTTTTTGACGGTTCTTTGGCCTGCAATATATATCATTGTGCTCTCAGTCGTATAAGCAAGTTCAATATATTGTCTTGCGTATGGTTATATCAGTATCATACCTTAATGCTAAGCGTTTAAAAACAAAGAATTTGTCTATACTTAAAACACAAGGACTGACGAAAGTCATTTTCTGTTACGAATATTTGATTTTTTGTTTTATCGTGAAAATGCGATGGTTCTATTAAATCAGGCCTTGATTAATTCTGCTAATATTTTCATTCACTTAGGAGGTGTTAAGAAATAAATTGGACATCTAGCACCCAATTTATTTCTTAACACCTCCTTAGGGTGAGTGACCAACACTCATGACTGTTTCATGGAAAAGAAAAGTTTGCGGACGCTTATTGACATTTTTTGTGTTTTAGTTGGCTTAGTTGTAAGCATTTTGATGTTTATGGGGCCAAACACAACTATAGCCATTGAGATTATTGCAAATTACCCTCATGCAGATCAGGAGATTCAAACTTATGAAGATTTGCAAGATCTTTTTAGTTTGAGGAAAAAAACTTGGGGAGACGGTACACCTATAACTTTATTTGTGTTTCCGCAGTCTAGTTATACGCATATAGCTTTGTGTAAGCAAAAATTAAAAATA
Organism: Pseudomonadales bacterium; assembly: GCA_028281605.1. GTDB lineage: Bacteria > Pseudomonadota > Gammaproteobacteria > Pseudomonadales > JANQJO01 > JANQJO01. The sequence continues at coordinate 23,472 of JANQJO010000084.1, read as the reverse complement.
TTTCCTTTTCAACTTAAAAATATTTGGTCAGATTTATTTTCAGTTGGCGTGGCTAAAAAACCAGTATTGGTGAAAAGTGAAGGAGAAATGATACGGGCCGTATTGAAAATACCAGGTGCATTAGGTTATTTAGAAGCTCTTGAAAAAAAAACAAATTTAACGGTTATAAAAATAAGCTATGAATGAATAATTATTGTATGGAATAAAGTTTTTATTGATGAAAAAAAAACAAACTCAGACCAGACTTAAAAATACTTCGTTCTATATGGGAATACAGTTGAAGTCCTTTGTTTGTTCTTTATTTTTATTGTTTTTTTTGATTTGCATTATTTTATATGCTTCACATGTTTTTTTACATAATGCGTTGATTGATCAGTTGTCCAACAGGTCTAAGAATAATCTTAGATTGGTTGAAACACTCATTCGTTCTTCTTCTGTCCAATTAGAAAAAACATTAAATGGATTGGTTTTAAATTCGGACTTTTATGTTGCAACAAATAACATGGATACCATATTTATAGAACAGTACTTAGAGCTTTATTGGAAAAAACTTAAGTTGAACAACAAGCTTGATTCTTTTGGACTACACTATTTTTTAGCTTCTTATCAAGTGATTTTAGGGAGGCAAGATTTTCCAGAGGATTTAGTTGTTAAAGCGTTTCAGCAAGAAGTTCCGCAAAGAGAGATACTGTGTTTTAGTGAATGTCATTATTATTTGGCGTTGCCAGTCTTTATGGGGGATGAAAAGGTATTTATTTTGACGGCCAGTGTGCCTGTGTATAATGCTTTGATTAATTTTAAAGAAATATCTCAAACAGATTTTATTTTGACTTCTTCTGAAAAGTCAGATCAGGAAAATTTAATTGTTCCTTGGGGATTGTCAATTTTAGCCGTTACTAACAGAGATTTTGTTTTGGAGCTCATTAAAGAAATATCAAGTCAAATTGAGTTATCTGATCTTGCGAAAGGGGTGATTTTTAAAAAAGAGCAACATCGTTATTTTGTTCGATCGGAGAATTTTTCTTATGCTAATGATTCAAGTGCCACTTTTATTTTTTTGGATTCTGTTGGCTTTGAACTTTTGTCATATGAAAAAATCTTTACCATTATTATGGTAGGGTTGTTTGTTTGTGGCGCTACTTTAATTTTATTTTTTTTGTTTTTTCTGAGCAATCCGTTTAGGAAGATTAAATTGGTTTGTTCTGCTATGACTGGATTGAGTGATTTTGAAAAAGGCAAAGAGGTATTGTCTAGTATTGCTGTAAATGAAAAAGTAAAAGATGAAGCAGATTGCTTGATTGATTCAGCTATTGGCTACTTTGATTATTTGAATTCGATCAATAATCAGCTGGGTGATAAAATTAAGCTGTTTGAAGAAAAAAATAAAGAGTTGGAACAAGAGAAAGATTTTACCACTTGCTTGTTAGATGCTTCACGTGCTCTTATTCTGACTCAAGACAGTCGTTGTAAGGTGGAGATGGTTAATAAACATGGCTTATCTTTATTGGGAAAGATAGAGAGTACTGTGTTAAATAGGTGTTTTACAACTCTTTTGTCTTATGAAAGCCAATTGCCTGATTTGAGATTTCAGCTTGATGAGCTTACGAAAGGGGTGAAAAGTTTTTTGAGTCATGAGTCAAGGCTTAAAAGATATGATGGTAAGTTTGTTTATATGACATGGTTTCATTCTAGATTGCCAAAGAAAGATCAATATGGTTATTATATTCTTACTATCGGTTTAGATGTTAGTTATAAAAAAAAGACAGAAGATCACCTTGGTTGGTTGGCGTCTCATGATTCTTTAACTGGATTAGTGAATCGTAGAAGTTTTACGGATTCTTTTAAAGAAATACTCAGTTCTTCTTCGAAATACGATGTTTCAGGAGTTTTGTTGTTTTTAGATTTGGATCAGTTCAAAGATGTCAATGATTCTTCTGGCCATCATGTTGGTGATGATGTGCTGAAGAGAGTTGCTCGTATATTACGTAAATATTCTGATGAAGAAAGAGATGTTATTTCTCGTTTTGGTGGTGATGAATTTGCAATGGTGCTGGGTAATGCTGATAAATTTAGAGCTATTGATGTATCTGAAAAGATTTGTAAAGCGCTTGTGAATATGGGAGTGCCTGGTAGTGATAACAGTCATAGAATTTCCGCCAGTATTGGTATTGTTCAATTTCCTGAACATGGAGATACTATATCTGGCCTGTTGGCTAATGCTGATTTAGCAATGTATCATGCGAAAGAATCAGGTGGTAATGGGTGGCATTTTTTCCAGCTAGATGAACAAAGCTGGGATAAAGTTAAAGAAAGAGTGTATTGGAATGAGATGGTTAAGTATGCTTTAGAAAAAGATGCTTTTGAAGTGCACTTTCAGCCTATATTGAATTTAAAGACCCAAGACATTTCACATTATGAAGCCTTATTGCGAGTTTATGAATACAGTAATAATCCTATAGCATCGCAAAAATTTATTTTGTCAGCAGAAAATAGTGGGACAATACAAGAGTTAGATCAGCGTATTGTAGGTAGGGTATTTAAAATTAAATCTGAGCTTGAAAAGAGAGGTATTCATCCGAGAGTGGCAATTAATTTGTCTGGTCTCTCATTTAAAAATGAGAATCTTTATCAATATGTCTCAGATCTTTCTGATGAGTTTAAAATACGAACTTCAGAGATAATATTTGAAATTACTGAGACAGCTGCTGTATCGGATTCTAATAAAACAAAAGAAATCATGGATAAAATCAAAAAGCTTGGATGTCAGTTTTCTTTGGATGATTTTGGTGTAGGTTTTTCTTCATTATATTATTTGAAAAAATTTCCATTTGATTATGTGAAAATAGACGGGAATTTTATTAAAAATATTACTGAAGATATGGATGATCAAGTTATGGTTAAAGCTTTAGTTGAAGTGGCTAATTCTTTTGGGCAATATACGATTGCAGAGTTTGTTGAAACTGAGGATGCTTTAAATTTGTTGAAAATGTTAGATGTGAATTACGCGCAAGGTTATTTTGTAGGAAAGCCTATGCCTTGGACTGAAGTATGGCCGTTAGGAACGTGTACAAAATAACTTTTATATTTGCCGTTTCTAAACCCGCTTCGCTCAGACATACATCCGCTCTAAATGTTAAAGTTGTTTTGTGCACGTTCCTTACAAAAAAAAAGATGATATAAATTCGGCTTTTTGATTGATTTGTATGTTTTTTGGTGGCCTTAGAGTTTTTTATGAAGTTGTTTATTTGAAAGCTACATGAACGTCGTGTTTTTGTTGTATTAGAAAACTATTGCGCATAAAAATGTTAAGCAAGTGTTGATTTTTTTAGGCTACACTATTTTCTTAAGTAAAATATTTTTTGCATTATAAAAAGTATTTTTTAATATTTTATTTATGGTAAGGCTGTTTATTTTATGATTTCATGATGCATGGGTTTGGATGGTTGTGGTGTTTTAATAAACGGCTAAGTTTATGTAGGGAAGGAGTGATAACATTATTAGCTTGGTTTTTTTTATATAATGATGAAGATCAATAACTCTTATTTTTATTTTGTGTTAGTTTTTTTTGTTTTTCCTTTTTTGCTGGCTTGTGGTTCGGGTGATACGAGATTTGAAGCAAATCAGTTAAGAGCCCCTTTTGAGGATCCTCAGCAGTGTCAAAATTGTCACCCGGAGCAGTATGAGCAATGGAGTGGCTCGCCATTGGCGTATGGTGCGATCAGTCCTGTGTTTAATGCTTTAGAATCGATTGGTAATGAGTTGACAAATGGTGCCTTTGCAAAAGGGGGAGAAGATGAATATTTTTGTTTGCAGTGTCATTCTCCTGTTTCTACATTTTTAAGCGAAGTACCTGAGTTTGACCCCATACAATCTGGGGCTAGTGTGGATTTTATGAGTCGAACAGGTAAGCGAGGTGTTACTTGTGATGTTTGTCATCAGATTTTAGATGCTGATCATGCTAATAGTTTGAAGGGTGATGGTATAGGTAATGCTGCGATTGTATTTAATGTGAGCCCGACTGAGAAAAAAATGCAAGGTCCTTTTGAGGGTGCAGAAATTAATGATGGCCATGCTGCTGTTAAAAATAGTTTTATTAGTAGTTCAGAGTTTTGCGGCACTTGTCATGACGTTCGTATCGAAGCGCCAGATGTGGTGACTGGAGAAAGTTTTAGGCGAGTGGAAAATACTTTTACCGAGTGGGCTGATAGCCCTTATGCAACTACGGATAATCCTTATGGAAAAATTATTAGTTGTCAAGATTGTCATATGTCGATGTTTCCATATGAGCTGCCAGGCACATATGCTACGGGGCAGGTAGCCCAAGATAGCGAAGATCGTCCTGTTAGAAAAATTTCTAATCACTATTTTTCTGGAGTTGATATTGCATTGATTGAAGATTTTCCTAATCAAAAAGGAAGTGAGCTAGATCCGTGGGGTATGCCGCGTGCGCAACATCAAAGGCGTACTGATTTGTTGAAAGCTGCGGCTGAGCTTGATATCCGTGTTCCTAATCGTATTAGACGAGGGAATCGTACGTTACCTATTACGGTATCTGTTACGAATGTAGGAGCAGGTCATGGTTTGCCGACAGGTTTTTCTCAGGAACGGGAATTATGGATTGAATTGACTGTTGTGGATAGGCGGGGTCGTATGGTTTATGAATCTGGTTTTCTCCGAGATAAACCACACCCTGAAATGGGTGAAATTGAGCCTGATGGTCGTTTAAACGATGAAGATCTTGAAAATACTATCGCAACATTTGATATAGAGACTACTTTCCCTAGCTATGAAAGGGGTCCTGATTATAATCAAAGGCCTGAGAGGAACTTGGGTTTGATTTCTTTTTCTAATGCCTTTAAGCGTTATGAAGGACAAGAGAATGGTGAGTATTTGAAGTTAGTGTTACCTTTTGGTGCAGATCATATGGATAATAGTTATGCAATTCCGGCATTGGAAACGGTGGAGTCGCAGTATGATGTTCCCTTGCTTTTTAGAGCAGCTAGCCCTTTAACAGTTAAGGCTCGGTTACGTTTTCGGGCTTTTCCTCCTAAGTTTTTGCGGTTTATGGCGCAAAAACGTCCTGGTTTGGTCACAGAAGCTATGGTTGATCGAAATGAGATTATTGATATGGCAGAAGTCGATGCCACAGTAAATATCTCAAGGTAGAGTAAACTAAACATCTCAAGGTTTTGAGAGTTTTTATTTATAAACAGCCATGAGCGATGTGATAAGTGTCACCCCAGGTGATGAAAATTGCACTTGCACGGTCACGGTAATGTTTCCTTTTTATCATTCTGGTTGCATTGAGGTTTTGTTCTATAGGAGTTACAATGATGTGCTTTATGATTTTGGTGTGAAAAAATCTGGATAAATGGGCATGCAAAAAAGATGATAGATGTTGGGGTAGTAGCAAGTAGAAAAAAACACGATTGGCACAATTGGTCTGCTTTTATATTTGGTAGTTCAGATATCTTGCAGAAGATAGTCGAACAAGATGTTTTAGGTGCTGGTGATTTAGGGAGGCTGTGTCAGGTTGATCGTCGAATAAGAAACGTGGTGGATCAAACTCTTTTACCTTATGCAAACTTTTCTCTTACAACGCCTGCGGGGACTAGTGTATATCAGCTTAGTAATATTTTGTTTCCTATAAAACTTCAGCTAAATCGTTTTTTATCTGTGATGACAAAGCAGCAAAAACTTCATTGTCTGAGTTTGATTTCAGCGCATAAAGAACTTAATTTGTATAGTGATGGTGATGGTGAGCTTAAAGCATTGATACGGGCTTTGAGTCATCGGGTACGGCAGAAAGTAACGTTTATTGTGGGCGAACTAAGGAGTATTAAGATTAAGTGTGGTGGAGCAGATCGAGATAAGCCAGTTACATTTACGTTTTTTGGTTTAAAAAAAAGCCCTCCTGGTGGTATGGAGTCATTTCCATGGTTTGTCGCTTTCAATGAATCCAAGGTTGACTCAACTACTCAATATGTTAGTGTAACGGGGGTGTTTGACCCTGATAATTCTATTTCCTTGTTGCAAGGTGGGAGAGTTATAATTTCTTTACTTTCTTCGGGATTTCCGGAACTTAGGTCGATTACTTTTAGTTGGAGTGGTGACAGTCAGTCTCAATGTGTAGGAGACGATTTCCAAGGAGAGTTTCCTCTGCGACTGGCAAATGATGGTTTGAGGATCTTGCCTCCTGAAAATATGCTTTGTGTATGTACGCTAAGAACAAATAGTGGTTTTGCTTGGTGGGAAAATGTTACTTTCGATGCTGATGGTAATTTTAAGCAAAATTTGCTAGGCGCTTTTACCCGTATTAAGGAGGATCAAGTAATCTGTTCTTGGCAAAATATTACTTTTGATCAATTTGGACTTTTTGATTGTGGAGAATCTTGCAATCATAAAAAAGAGTATCCTAATGGTAGAGTTGAGGAGTGGCAGGGGCTAGTGCTAGTGAACGGAGAGTTTAAAGAGACTTTTGTTGGTTCTTACACTCTGTCTTTTCGCTCACAGATATCGGTGGTTAAATTAGAAAATGTTGTATTTTCTTCGCAGGAGTTGGAGATAAAGGTCATTGGGCCGGCTGAATCGGGTATTCGTATGACGGGTTATCGTCGAGATGGTGATGATTTGATTCAGGAAAGTTCAGAGCACATATCGTCTGTTGCAGCATTGAAAGAGACTGAGGTTGGTAAGCAGTTACAATATCTTGATCTTGAATAGTTAAGATTGAGGTCAAGGAAGCTCATATGGTTGAGATAGCTCACCCGTTTGAAAGGTTAACTCCTGATAGTATTATTGAGGCTGTGGAAAGTCAGGGTTTTGTTTGTGACGGTCGTCATTTCCCACTGAATAGTTATGAAAATCGTGTCTATCAAGTGGGTATTGAAGAGCAACCTCCTATTATTGCAAAATTTTATCGGCCAGCACGTTGGAGTGACGAGCAAATAGTAGAAGAGCATGTATTTTGTTATGAGCTTTTGGGGCAAGAGATTCCTATTGTTGCACCTTTGAAGAATGCTGATGGTCAGAGCTTATTTAAATTTAGTGAATTCCGTTTTGCTTTGTATCCGCGTCAGGGGGGGCGAGCGCCAGAGTTGGATGATTGCGACCATCTGTTAATGTTGGGTCGATGCTTGGGTCGAATACATGCTTTGGGAGCAAGTAGGCCATTTATTTATAGGCCGCGATTAGATATACAATCTTATGGTTATGATAGTATTGCTTTGATACAACAAGCGTTTATCCCTGAGGAGTTGAAAGTAGCTTATAGTACCTTAACGACAGATCTCATGAAGCGTATTGAGTCTGAAATGTGCGCTTATGGAGAAATCTGTTACATCCGTACTCATAGTGATTGTCATGTTGGTAACGTTTTATGGCGTGATGATGCTCCTTTTTTTGTGGATTTTGATGATACTCGAATGGCGCCTGCGATACAAGATATTTGGATGCTGCTTTCTGGGGATCGAATCAGTCAACAGTTGCAGCTATCGACGATTATTGAGGGTTATAACGAATTTTATTCTTTTGATGTTAAGCAGTTGCGCTTGATAGAGGTCTTTCGGACATTGAGAATGCTGCATTATGCAGCATGGCTTGCCAGACGTTGGCAAGACCCTGCTTTCCCTCATAACTTCCCTTGGTTTAATACGGTGCGCTATTGGAGTGAGCATATTTTAGAGCTTCGAGAACAACTGGCTGCTTTTGATGAGCCTGTTTTGCATATTGTTTGATCGATTTGATTTTTTTTTGATCTTTTTATTTGGGCTATTTGTATCAAATGAGTTGATCCTCTTAGCAAATCAAGGTAAATTTCTCCGATCTTGAAATTGATTTCTTGAGCTTCACTTATTAAAGAGTTGACTCGAACGTTTAGGTTTAAAACTTATGTTGATGCAAGCAGTTGAATTGATGATCGTGGGGATGTGTGCGGTTTTCTTGTTTCTAACCCTTTTAGTTTTCAGTATTACTGTAATGTCCAAGGCATTGAATCGTTTGGGTATAGCATCGCCGGTTGTGGTAGGTAATGAAGCATCTTCTACATCGTTGCCTGAGCAAGGCAGTGATCTTCAAAAGATAGTTGTTGTATCAGCTGCTTTAGAACACCACAAGCGCCATATCGTGTCTAGAGAAGATTGAAAAATGTAATGTATAAGAAGGTTTCTGGAATTATGAATAAGCAGAATCAAACTAAGACTCGCCCTTTGGGTATCACTGATGTTGTTCTGAGGGATGCTCACCAATCTTTATTGGCCACGCGCTTACGTATAGAGGATATGTTACCAATCGCAGGTAAGCTTGATGAGCTTGGGCTGTGGTCCGTAGAATCTTGGGGTGGAGCTACTTTTGATGCTTGTATTCGCTATTTGGGGGAAGACCCTTGGGAGCGTATTCGTGCTTTAAAAAAGGCGATGCCTAAGACACGTCAACAAATGTTATTACGTGGCCAAAATTTGTTGGGTTATCGGCATTATGCTGATGATGTTGTAGAAAAATTTGTGGAACGTGCAGCGGTAAATGGGGTGGATGTTTTTCGTATTTTTGATGCGATGAATGATGTACGCAATTTGAAAACAGCTATAGCAGCTGTGTTAAAAATGGGCGAAAAGCATGCTCAAGGGACGATTTCTTATACCTTAAGCCCAGTACATACAATAGAAACCTGGGTTGAGATGGCCAAGCAAATTGAGGACTTGGGTGCGCACTCTATCGCAATTAAGGATATGGCTGGTTTATTGAAGCCCTATGTTGCATTTGAGCTGGTATCTCGTTTAAAAGAGGCTGTCTCCATCCCTATTCATATGCAGTGTCATGCAACAACAGGTTTGTCGACAGCTACAGCGTTAAAAGCTGTTGAGGCTGGTATCGATAATATTGATACGGCTATTTCTTCTATGAGTATGACTTATGGTCACTCGCCTACAGAAAGCATTGTGGCCATGTTAGAAGGTACAGAGCGGGATACGGGGTTGAATCTTGAGCTGTTAGCAGATATAGCAGCTTATTTTAGAGATGTGCGTAAAAAGTATCAGCAATTTGAAGGTAGCTTACGAGGGGTGGATGCACGCATATTAGTCGCACAAGTACCAGGCGGTATGTTGACGAATATGGAAAATCAGTTGAAAGAGCAAGGGGCACTGGATAAATTTGATGCTGTTTTGGAAGAAATTCCTCGTGTTAGGGAAGATCTTGGATTTATTCCTTTGGTTACTCCAACTTCACAAATTGTGGGGACTCAAGCGGTTCTTAATGTGTTGACAGGAGAGCGTTACAAGTCTATTTCAAAGGAAACGCAGGGTATACTGAAGGGAGAATATGGTAAAGCTCCAGCACCTTTTAACGCTCAGTTACAAAATAAAGTATTGGCTTCAAAAGAGCCTATTACTTGCCGGCCGGCGGATTTATTACAAGCGGAAATGGAGTCTTTGAGTGCGGAGTTGAGGTCAAAGGTTCAAGCAGAAGGGATTAGCTTGGCAAAAAATGACAATGAAGTGGACGATGTGCTCACCTATGCGCTTTTCCCGCAAATTGGTCTGAAGTTTTTGAAGAATCGTGGTAACCCTGAGGCTTTTGAAAAGCCTCCTGCTGTATTCCAAGAGCCTCCAGAGCAGCAAGTGACTCCTACTCAACAGCAAGCGGGGCAGCCTGGTTTCTATAACGTTAAAGTCCAAGGCCAATCTTATCTGGTTGAAGTCAGCGATGCTAGTGGTGCTCAAATACTGGATCATACCCAGCAAGCACCTGCAACTGTTAATAGCACTGCAGCTACTGTATCTTCATCGTCTTCTGGTACTGGCGCCCCTGTCGTGGCGCCGTTGGCGGGTAATATCTTTAAAATACAAGTTAGCCCAGGCCAGCGAGTATCGGAAGGGGATGTGCTTTTGGTGCTTGAGGCTATGAAGATGGAAACAGAGGTACGTGCTGCTACAGCAGGGGCCGTGCAAACAATCATAGTTAAAGAAGGTGATTCTGTTGCTGTCGGTGATTTGCTGTTGAATATTGCTTGACAATTTGTCAGCTACTTTTTTAGCAGTAAGTTTATTTTTTATTCAATATTAATGTGTTGAGAGATGATGAGCCGTTTACTAGACTTATGGCACAGTACAGGCCTATACCATATTGAGTTTGCTCAGTTATTGATGATATGTGTTTGTTTTTTTCTGTTGTATTTAGCAATACGGCGTGGTTTTGAGCCTTTATTGTTAGTGCCCATTGCTTTTGGTGGCATATTAACAAATATTCCTGTTGCTAATATGGGTGAGGGTGACGGCTTATTGCACCTTATCTATGAGATTGGCTTGCCCACAGGTGTGTTTCCCTTGTTGATTTTTATGGGGGTGGGCGCGATGACGGATTTTGGCCCACTGTTAGCGAATCCAAAGACTCTGTTTTTAGGAGCCGCGGCTCAATTTGGAATTTTTGCAGCCTTGTTGGGAGCTGTGGGTTTAAGTGGTTTGGATCTAGGTATCAATTTTTCGCTGGCTGATGCTGCTTCTATTGGTATTATTGGGGGAGCTGATGGCCCTACAGCGATTTATGTTGCCAGTCAGTTGGCACCTGATTTGTTGGGGCCTATAGCGGTCGCAGCTTATTCTTACATGGCTTTGGTGCCTTTGATTCAGCCACCTATTATGAGGCTGTTGACCACAGAAACGGAAAGAAAAATTGTCATGACGCAGCTTAGGCAAGTTTCTTCGTTAGAAAAGATACTGTTTCCGCTGTTGATGTTGATACTGGTTGGCTTATTGCTACCAGATGCTGCACCATTATTGGGCATGTTTTGTTTTGGTAATTTAATGAGGGAGTGCGGGGTTGTAGGGCGCTTGAGTGATACCGCTCAAAATGCGTTAATAAACATTGTAACAATAGGCCTTGGTTTAGCTGTTGGGTCAAAGCTTGGGGCTAATGAATTTTTGAAATATGAAACGCTTGGTATCCTATTATTGGGTATGGTTGCCTTTAGCATCGGTACTGCTGCAGGTGTTTTGATGGCTAAAGTGATGAATAAACTGAGCAAGACACCAATTAATCCTTTAATTGGTGCTGCTGGTGTTTCAGCTGTGCCCATGGCGGCTCGTGTTGCCAATAAGGTAGGGCTAGAGGCCAATAACCAAAATTTTTTGCTGATGCATGCTATGGGGCCTAATGTTGCCGGTGTTATTGGCTCTGGTGTGGCTGCTGGTATTCTGCTTAACTTTGTGCGTTAGTTTTATACAAGTTTAGGCTAGCAATCAGTCGCACACAAATATTATATAGTTAGAGCCCGGCATATTGAAATGAGTGTATCCGGGCCCCTTCTAAGTTTTTAGCCTGCTGCTCTCAAGTGATCGTTTTCATGTTTGATAATAAGACCATGAGTGCGTCTTGGCTTTTATCATCAAGTTTACGAATGATTTCAATCATAGAGAACTCTTGCATGCTTAGCTCTGTGTTGATCACTTCGTTAGAGCTTAGAGTGCTTGTATTGCTGTATGTGCCATCTGATGAGACAGCGTTTTCTTCCTGATCTTGGGTTTGTAAACAGCGCTCAGTGCGTAAGCTGCTTTCTAGCCTAGAAACAATTTCTGAATTCATGCTTCTATGGTAATTTTTGGCAACTTCAGCGATAAGTTGTCTCATACCCTTGGGTAGTCTAACGACAAACTTATCTGCACTTCTGCTTCCATTCGTTTTAGTACTTTCTTCTTCCAATCCGATCTCGTTTTCTGTGTTCATGGCTACCTTGAAACCCACCTCTGGTTAATGAAAGTTATGAAGCATCCTCACGTAGAATACTAGACGGCTCTGTAGTAATGTGAAGTATGCTACTTTTTAAATGTGCCAACATAACAAAAATTGCTATAAGCTGTACAGTACTAAGCAGCAAATTAGTTTTTAGCTTGGTACTGTTCGCTCGTCAAGTTATTTTGGCAGCACCCCTTATTATCGTCCTTTATAATGTAGACTATATATCTATGCTTTGCGCATAAAATTAGCTAAAATATCTTAAGGCCGATCAATATTTATTGTTTTGTATGTTTTATTAGTTCTTTTGTTTGATTAAAGATCTAATGTTTCGCTGCTATTGGCAAAGTTATTTTATCGGTTGTAAGCTTGTATCCTATATGTTGATTGAGTGTTGGGTGTGTGTGTAATGTCCCAGTTACAGCGACAGGTTTTTCGAAAGTTCTTGGTGTGAGGTTTTCAATGACTGTTTCCTTGTCGATGGAAAGGAAGATGATCTGATTAGGAGCAGGAAGTGGTAGAAATAAGCCAGCGCCAAACTCTGGGACCAGGATAAAATTTCTGTCTTTGGTCCTTTTTTGCTTGCTATAGGTTGATATATAACCTGTTATCTTTATGTACTCACCTTCAAGTATTGAAACTGTTTTCATTGTTTGTAGGTTTTTATTTTCAAGCCAGTTACCTGCATCGGAGGGGTCAACATTGCCAAAATTAGGTAGAGATGGTATCTCAATAAGGCTTTCTTTTAGGTGCTTGATAGCTTTTGAGCTAAATTTGGGTATTAGATCTGGCCAATAAATAATCTGGGGTTCTAGTTTTGATGGAGCTGCTTGTACTGGCTGTAATGAAAGCAAGATGAGTAGGCATGTGTAAAGTTTTTGCAGGCTGGTAAGATTCATTTTTGTATATTATTGAAACCCTTTGACAGTGGGTGGTAAATGTTCAAATTATTGCTCGCTTAAGCATTTGAAATTCCTAAACCTTAAATTAGGCTATAAAAAATACTACAAATTGAAAAGAAAAGCGAGCATTTGTTGTGATACTTTACTTTTAAGCTAATTTTTTTCTTTAGGGTACTGCTGGAGCTTCATAAATTAAGGTAAAATTGTGTTCTAATTTAGCATTAAGTTTCTACCTATTGTGAAAATACATTATATTTAAGTTTTGGTGTTGTTAGGCAAAAGTAGAGCGTTATTATTTCTGCTTAATATTTGGCTGCTTGTGATAATGGCCTGCATTGAGGATGGTTGGATATGTGGAAATTTTTGAGAATTAAAAAAAACAAACAAGTGATCAATGAGGAAGATCTTTTAATGCGGAGTATTAAGGAGAAGCTTAAAGATTATAAAAATACTGAGGGCCCAGCTCATTTTTCTGGCCCGCCCAGTTATAAGAGTTCACTTATTAGGCGAGATATGAGTTTGAATATTGTTGAATTAGAAGACAGTCATCTTTAGGCCTGGTTATTTCCCATTCTTTTTGTGAGTTATTTGTCTACTTTACTTTATGTTTATTGGCTGTTTTTTCTTACTTACCGATTTAGGTATTTAATGAAGGTAAGGATTTCGTGTGACTAATGTTTGGCATTAAGGTTTGTATAAGGATTTGATCTCTAATATAAGCTTTGCCCTTATTCGTCAGATTGTATTTGTGATGGGGCCTCTCTTGGGTCTATTAGTAGGGGTTATGTGTGGGTGGCAAGGCTATGATTTTGCATTTTTGGTTGTGGTATCAGTAGCAATTTGGTGTGCTTTGTGGTGGATTTTTGAACCTATCCCTATTCCCGCTACTGCATTAATCCCTTTTTCTGTTTTTGGCTTGACGGGAGTTTTAACGCCTAAGGAAATTGCTCATGCTTATGGACACCCTTTGATTTTATTGTTGATGGCAGGGTTTATGTTGTCGAAGGCGGTAGAGAAGTCAGGGGTGCATCGGCGTATTGCGTTAGCTATGTTAAAAGCCTTTGGTTTTGCTGGTGATAGAGGCATGGTGTTAGCGTTTATGCTAACGGCTGCTTTGTTAAGTATGTGGATCTCCAATACGGCTTGTGCTTTGATGCTGTTGCCTGTGGCATTGGGTGTTTTAGAGCAACTCAAAGATAAAAGTATTACAGTGCCTTTGTTGCTTGGGATAGCTTATGGAGCCAGTATTGGAGGTATAGGAACGCCAATCGGTACGCCGCCTAATCTTATTTTTCTGCAGGTCTATCAGGAAAATACACAAAACTCTATTGGCTTTTTGCAGTGGATGTTCTGGACTGTGCCTTTGGTATTGATCCTCATCCCAGTATGTGGGTTGTGGCTAACGCGTTCTGTTAGAAAAAAACAGCCGTACATGCTGCCCAGTGTTGGTGTTTGGAGCAGCGCTGAAAAGCAAGTGTTAGCAGTTGTTCTTATAACGGCTTTGTTGTGGGTTACTCGCAAGCAACCTTTTGGTGGGTGGAGTCAGTGGTTAGGTTTGGTGCATGCCAACGATGCCAGTGTTGTCATAGCCAGTGTTGTGATGCTTTTTGTGTTGAGAGATAAGCAAAAGACGCCTTTGTTGGATTGGCAAACTGCCAGTCAGATTCCTTGGGGTATTTTGCTTTTATTTTCAGGTGGTATCTTGCTTGCTAAGGGCTTTATTGTCAGCGGGGTTAGCACTGTATTAGGTGAGCATTTATCGGCGTTGTCTGTATGGCCCTTATTTGGTCTACTTGTTGCGATTTGCTTGGGGGTTACGTTTCTTACAGAGGTTACCAGTAATACAGCCACAACTAACCTTCTGATGCCGGTCTTTGCTTCAGCAGCGTTAGCTGCCAATATTGAACCTGCTATGATGATGTTGCCAGCTGCTATCAGTGCTAGTTGTGCTTTTATGTTACCAGTTGCTACAGCACCGAATTCAATTGTATACAGTAGCGGTCAGGTAAGTATTCGAACGATGGCTCTTGAGGGTTTGGTTTTGAATGTGGTGGCGGCAGTGATGATTGCTTTGTGGTTTTATGCTTGCTTTACTTACTTTTGAGTTTTTGTAAAGTGAGAGGGTTTTGCTTTATGATGATTGTGTATTTTTTTTTGTTTTTATTTAGAAGGGTAAAACACTCTTTTTTTTATGCTGCATTAGTTTATGATTGATTTTACATGTAGAGTGTAGCCGTTGCGCTAAGAACAAATACAGCTACCAGTCCGATTGATCAAAGGTGCAAGGATACTTTCAAGTGTCTCTTGTCATTAAATTAATTTTCATTTAACTGTGTACGGAGTATGGTGATGCTGTTGTTTGATCTATTAAACTCTAGTATTAAAGTAATCCTAACAGTTGCTTTGGCTTCTGGTCCTCAATCATATTCTTTGGCTGGGGCTACAGCTAAGGCGTCTCTTGGAATTCTGCGTGGCGCACGTATTTCTAGTGACCAAAACTTTGCTCAGATCGTAGGTGTTGGTGCTTCTTTTGGAGTGATAGAGTTAGTTGCTGAAAAAACCGTACGGAATTTTACTTATGCAGCAGAAGGAATGATTGGTAGGCAGGGAATTGATCGGGTGAAATTAAGGGATGGTCGTTTAGCTGATGTTAAAGGTTTTAGTAGTACTGAGAAAGGAGTCAGTTTGTCATTGCAAATAGGGTTGGAGTTTATTAAAGGACATTACGACTCTTTGAGTGGTGCTGTGACTATTTCTGAATCGCTTTTGGACTCAAATGCGAATGGCAAGATAGATACTCGTTTTTCCATAAAAGGTGTTGCTTCAGGTATTGGTAGTGTTGATCTTGAGCATTTTAAGGCTTACTTAAATACAGATACAGGTAATACTCAGGTTGTGGCTAAGGCCTATAAAGATAATTCGGGTTATCTTGATGGTGAAATTCTTGTTGATGTTAACTCAGATGATAAAAATGAAATTATATCTCGGATTGATCGTAGATCAGGTGGAGTGACTAATATTGTGTTAGAGGCAGATGTTGTGGGTGGCCCTGCTCGAGGGCTGGGTGATGGGAAAGTAGATGTAGATGATGCTGTAGCTACGTTTGTGTATCCTGATGAGCAAGCTATATTATATCGTTTGACTGGAATGCTTCTTAACTCGATTGCGCTGCAATTTTAATATGAATTTTATTTTTTTAGGAGAATCCTTGTGCTAGATTTTTTAAATCTTGAGAGTGTTCAAATACATGTGAAGTGGCTTCTTTGACACTGTCATGGTTTAATCCTAGTTCTTGAAGTAGTGAGTTTGACATAGGTGAGGGTGGATCAAAGTTAATACGGTTGTTTTGTAGAATTTGATTGGCCAGATGCAGTACTTTAACATACTGGCTATGAGGGCCATCGTAATTAGGGAATTGTTGCCATCTGATGCCTGTTGCCACTTCTTCTGGCATTTTCCACAGATGCATTACCCAGGCACAAATTTTTTCACGACTGATGCCTAGCACGTGCTGTTCAATAGCATGGTGAGGTTGGTGTGTATTGGCTTCGATATAGCGACTGATTGTAGAGAAATGTGGTGGAAATAAAAAGCCTAGAATTAGGTAGCCAAAGTTATGTAATAGTCCACAGAGATAAGCCAGTCCAATACTAGGTCTAGTCTCACAGTTCATGCGTTTAACTAAGGCTTCGACCAGAGCTGCGCAGTATACTGATTGTTGCCAATAAGGAGTAATACCTCTGGGGCCATCATTAGGCATGTGTAGGGTTTTACCCAAAGCTAGGCCTAAGGCTAGATTAATTACTAAATCAAACCCTAAGACTCTTACGACTGCATCGTGTACAGAGGTAATACCACCACGAGCTCCATAGTAGGGTGAGCTGGCCCAACTGACCACTTGTGCCGCAAGGCTAGGGTCAGTTTCAACCACTTTGGCGAGGTCAGCGATGCTGGCTTCTGGGTCTATTCTGAGTTTAATGATTTTTTCAGCAGTAGCAGGCATTGGAGGGATTTCAATAGTGGCATCTAAGCGCTGTTTGATACGAAAAGTTGTAAATGTTTCAACGGCACGAGCCAGTTGTTGTTCTTCCGATTCCGATTCGGATGCAACTAATAAAGGTTCTGTTGTCGTAGAGAAATTTTCAAAACGAACGTGTTGAAAGAATTTGTTCAACTCTTTTCCTTCTAGTTTGATAAAAATATCTTTTAAACCTGAATGTAAATAGATAACTTGTAAATGACTTAATTTTGTATCTGCTATACATTCAAATTCTTGCAGTTGTGGAATTGTTGCAAGATTCAATACAGGAGCTTCGAGCTCTTGTTTCTTAGACAGTGTTTTGAAATCTTCTGTGCTTAAGGCCTGTAAATTTCTACCCAGAGATTCGCACAGTTGGGTCAGTTCGATCAAGCAGTTAGCAGGTAATAAAAGTTGAAGTTTGCCAATGCTGTCTTGTAAAGCGATGAGTTGTACTGTGTTTGCAGCGTTGGGTTTTGGTTCAATAATACAATTATCGTAAGTTTTATCTGGGGAAGTATTTACAACTAAAAAGTGAAATTTTCCATCTTCCAGAACTTTTTGTACAGCTTTTGGCAATATTAATTGGTTTGAGGGTGCAAGGGCAGGTTCTGCTATTTTTTTGAGTTTATTTAACATGTCAGCGTCTCAGCTTCCTTTGTATTTAAATATTTTTACAAGTACTTGGTATAAAACTCATTCATGATGGGTGTATTGTTCCGATTGTCTGTATATTTGCATTGTTTTAGTATAGATTGAAATGCTGCTTGAGTAAGAATTTTTGCATTAGGATCATTTTAATATTTTTTTAAACTTAAACTTGTTGATGCTAATATTAAGGTGCTTAGAATGGATTCTCTCTCAATAAAACTCCAATTCGATGCCGCTTCATCCGCCAAGCCTATTAAAGGCACATTCGGATATCGTTTGACAACTTTTTCAATTTCACCTGAAAACTTCGTTAAAAATGTTCCTTTTCCATATTCAGGAGAAGCAGCCGTATAAATCGTATGCATACGATCACCATTACTATCAAAAAACGCTATCGTTCCACACATGGCTTCTCGCCAACCATCATCTTGCATATTCAGGCAGGTTCCATCTAAGCCTATCGAAATGCTTGCCACTGATTTGGGTATGGTTGGTAGTGTGTAACTCCACTTTTCTTCTTTTGCCTGTGCATAGGTACATCAAATTAAGAGAGAACTCGTATTTAGACCTCTACGATCAAATAGAGCCTAACATAATCGCTCAGTTACTATGATTCCCACAATTACGATGTTCAGCCAAATTGCCTGTGACTTATCTTTGTCAGTGGTGATCAAAAATCGCTCAAGTTGTTTTGGCAAAGCCGTTTTTATTGTAGCTTTGACAAAGTTGCAGCCAGGCACTGATTCCGGCGCTGCGAAATTTTTCTTTGTGCAGTATAAAGTAAAATTGTCTTTTGAAGTTTCTATGAGCAACTCTTAAGGGGACCAAGGATTTTTGTTGGAAACTATCTTCTAATGTGATGTGGGATAAACAGCCAATACCTAAACCTGCAGTTACTGCGCGCTTAATGGCTTCAGTATGTTGCAGTTCAATTAAAATATTCAGTTCTGTCAATAGGCCATGCATGGCCCACTCGAACGCTTGACGAGTTCCGGAGCCTGGCTCGCGTAGAATCCAGGTGGCTTGCTTCAATTCTTCATCTGTTATTTGAGACTTATTTGCAAAGGGATGTGTTGGGGCGCAAAATACAATTAATTCGTCATCACGCCACGGTATGACTTCTAAGCTGGGTGAGTTCAGTTCGCCTTCAATTAAACCAATGTCCAGTTCAAACTGAGAGACCTTGCTGGCAATGTTGGTAGTGTTGGCAACGTCCAATGTGACTTTTGAGCCTGGGTTTTGACGCATAAACTCTGCGATGATGGACACGGCTAAATAGTTCCCAATAGACAAAGTCGCGCCTATTTTTAAATGACCGGCATGATTGTGTTGTTTTAGGGTGGTTTCAAAGGAGTCGGCTTGTTCGATTAACGCTTGTGCTTGAGGTCTGAGTAATTTGCCTAATTCGTTGAGTTGTAAGCGTTTACCAACACGATCGAACAGTTGGATGTCGAAGTGCTTTTCCAGAGCTTTTAAAGCACCGCTGGCTGCGGATTGGGATAAGTTCAGGCTTTGTGCCGCTAAACTAATGTTTTCAAAGCGAGCTGTTGCTAGGAAGATTTCAAGTTGTCTTAATGTGTACTTCATAATAAAGTCTTTATATCTTTAAAAGCGATTAATTTTATATGAATAATCTATTTTACAGTTAGATTAGCGCAGGACTACAATAGTGGCAAGTGTTTATGATCAACCGTATCAGGCTACTCGTATGAAGGTGTATAAAAATGGCGGCAACCGTACAGGAAGAAGTGACCAGTGTGCACCACTGGAATGATACATTGTTCAGTTTTACCACAACTCGCGACCCTTCTTTTCGTTTTAAAAACGGTCATTTTATTATGTTGGGTTTGCAGCAACCCGGTCATCGGCCCTTGATGCGAGCTTACAGTATTGCCAGTGCGAACTATGAAGATCAGTTGGAGTTTTTTAGTATTAAGGTGACAGATGGTCCTTTAACTTCCCGGCTGCAAAAAATTAGAATAGGTGATTCCCTCTTAATGAGCCGTAAGCCCACTGGAACCTTGCTGATAGACCACTTATTGCCGGGGCGTCATTTGTATTTAATCAGTACTGGTACGGGTTTGGCTCCGTTTCTCAGTATTATTAAAGATCCTGAAACTTATGAAAAGTTTGATAAGGTGATTCTGACGCATGGGGTTCGATTTTGTTCTGAGTTGGCTTACCAAGATTTTATTCAGGAGGTGTTACCTAATCATGAGTACATTGGTGAAATGGTTCGACAAAAGTTGATGTATTATCCCACAGTCACGCGTGAGCCTTATCGAAATCAAGGTCGCTTGACGAATTTGATGAAAAATGGTCGTCTGTTTGCTGATTTGGGTTTGCCAGATATGAGTACTGAAGAAGATCGTTTTATGGTCTGTGGCAGCCCCAGTATGCTCAAGGACACGTGTGAGATCTTAACTCATCGAGGGTTTAAGGAAGCACGTCAGGGCGAGTTGGGGCATTATGTAATTGAACGTGCTTTTGTTGAGTAATCGAATGAATAGTTGCATTGAATCTTGATTCTTTACTGTGCAAATGCAATTTTCATCACCTGGGGTGACGAAAATTACATCGCTCATGGCTGTTTATCCGTTTTTAGTAAAGTTTGGATGTGTTAAAAATATTTCTGACTGTAAAGTTGTTTTTAATGTTGACAGCTGTTTGTGAAAGAAGTGATCGGCGTGGGTGAGTTTATAGAGCATGGTGTCTGCTTGCTTTTGGCACCAGCGTTCAGTTGCTCTAGGTGATACTGTTTCATCCTTTTCACCTTGAATGACCCAAATAGGTAAAGGAGTTATGTGATGGCTGTTCAGTTTTAAGTTTGAAAAAGGCATGTGCTCAATGGGAGGAGCGATCAATAATAAGCCGCCTAGATTGTGTTTTCCTTGTTTTAATAAGTGGTTGGCCTGGGCAGCCGCTATGTAAGAACCAAATGAAAATCCAGCTAAAAGTATTTGTTTAGGGGCAAACGTGTGTATGGCCCATTGCTGTACGGTATCAAAATCGTGGATTTCACCGATGCCTTGGTCGTAACAGCCTTGGCTTTGGCCGACTCCACGAAAATTAAACCTCAATGCTGTGCCGTTCAGTTCACGTACGCTGCGAGCTAGAGTGGCGACTACTTTGTTATGCAGAGAGCCTCCCAGTTGTGGGTGCGGATGCGCGATAATGCAGAGCCAAGTCCCTGGTTCGTGTGTGGCGGTTGGGTAACTGATAAGTATTTCCAGTGATCCAGTGGGCCCATCAATCTGTAAGGGCTGGTCAAAGGTTGTCAGTCTTGGATCTGGTCTCGGGTTTTTCATAAGTATGCTCTGATTTTGATCTGTTTTCTCATCTTTAAAATTACGCTAAGATAGGAGGTCATGTTTAGATTCGGGGTTAAGGGGGGTGAATGGATATACTGACAGCTATTGCGATTTTGTCAATTGGTGTGCTTTTGGGTTTGGCGATGAGTCATTTGTCTTCCACAGAAAGTGAAAAAAAACAGTTACTGTCTAAGCAATTGGATGACGTGCATGCGGAGTATGCAGCTTATCAGGAAAAGGTGGATGAGCACTTTAAGAAATCCGCTGATATATTGACGGAATTGTCAAAGCATTACGGTTCTATGCATCAACATTTGGCCATGGGAATGCATACGTTATCTAAGCGTAATATTGTTAATTTACCGAAAGTGTTTGGTGTGGAACAAGAGGCTTTGGATTTGCGCAATCACAATAATAATGAAGATGTGCCTTGTAAGATAGAGGAAACATCGGTTGATCATTCGAGTCATGCTGTGAGTCCTATTGATCCTCCGAAAGACTATGCTTTTAAGCCTCATATTGATGAGATTGGTACTTTATCTGAGCACTTTAAGCCGTCATCACCATCGTCCTTTGATGAGAACGAGAGTGAATCGGATCAGGGTTCAATAAGTGAAAAATAAAAAAATCAAGTGAACCTGTCGTAAGTTCTCTATTAAACATGAAGTTGAGTTTCAAAACTGCCATTTGATTTGTCCGGTAACACTGGTGCCGGATGCGATGGGAAATGGTGTGTTTTCATTGTTATTTATGTGGGCATTGGTCACAGCTGCAGAGATTTGCCAGTAGTCATTGAGTTGATATTGAGCATACAAAGAGTGATAGGCGTCTCTAAAAGTGGTTAGTAGGTTCACTGAAAGAGTGTCTTGCCAATAACTGTGGCTCCACCCTGCGGTGAAAAGCAGTAGGTCGATTATTAAAGGTTCTTGGCTTTTCGACTTCCAGAAACCGGCATTGAAGTTATGGTTATTGGGTGTTGTATATTCTAATCCTAACGCAAAATCTATAATCCAACTGGCTGTTGTAATGAGATAAGTAGAGTGTTGGTATTTTAGGCCCAGATCTGCTTTGTATAACCATTGCTTTTGTCCTATGGAAGCTGATAGCCCGACAAAATCTTGTTGAGCAACCGCCAAGTTATCGATGTTGTTGGATGAAACGGTTGTAGGTTGGTTTTGATACAGCTGAGCGAACAGTAGAGATAAATCGATGCCAGGACGATATATTTTCCAACGTCCTCCCCATTCTGTACCGGTTTGCTTGGATGAAAGATCGAAATTTTCAGTTAAGGAAACGGTGTCCAGTTCTGCATTGTGAACGATAAACAGTTGTATTGCTTGTATTTTTGAAAAGCATTCTAAGGTTAGCATGTCTTGTGCGGTACGTAGATTGCTATAATCAGTAAACAGTTGTTCTGTAGAGTCAAAAGGTGTTACAACATCCACGGCAAATGTGCCTTCTACTGCGCCCCATAACAACTTTTGTTTGCCCAATTTGGTGTTACAGTGTGTTCCACTGTATTGAACCCAAAAATCCTGCCATTTATTGTCGGATAAGCCCTTGGGCTGATTTTCTGAGAGGATGTCCTGATCAGAATAGTAAGTGCTTTTGCCATCGATACGAATATACCAGCTGTTGAAAAATATTTTTTCGAATTCGATTTGTAGGCTGGAACGCTGGTGGGTTAGGTGATCCTCGTCATTGAAAGTTTGGCTGTGTGCCAGTGTTGTTTTAAAAGCTTTCCACCATCTGTTTTCTATTGTTTCTAAGCTGGATTCGTCGAACTCAAAATCTTCTTGTGCTAAAAGGTGGCTCAAACTGGTTACCCAAATAAATAGGCATAGTGCTGCGTTGTTGCCAAGTGATTTCAAGGGGCTTGATCCGGACTTTCCTTTTCTTTGGGTTTGTTATTGATATGCTTTGATAAATAGATGAATAACAGAATAAACCCGATTAAGTTTAAGCCCATCAGCCCGAATAGTTTGAATTGTACCCAGGTATCAGTGCTGAATTGAAATGCAACCCAAAGATTTAAGCAACCGGCTATGATGAAAAAACCACTGGCATACCAGTTAATAAAACGCCAGCTGACTTCAGGTAAATTTAACTGTACATCAGGCAAACTTTTGAACATATTTTCCAGAAGCAAGCGCACCAAATTTTTTTTAATAATGAAATCAGAGCCCAGTAAGGTCACTGCAAAAGCCCAGTTCACAATGGTCGGTTTCCATTTCAGAAAGCGTTCGTCGTTAAGAGCGACGGTTAAACCTGCTAAAGGCAGCAAGATTAAAAAAGTAACCAGTTGAGTTTTATCTATTCTTTTGTATAGAGTCCAGGTTAAGGCTATTTGTAAACCAGAGGCGCCAACTAGTACATAAGTGGCTAGCATAAAGTCTTTAAAGATAAAATAAATGACAAAAAAGGCAAGTACAGGTGCAAAATCAATGAGCTGTTTCATAGTGGGTGTATACTCTTTTACTCCTTAGAAGGGGTTGGTGTGAATTGACCTCCTTTAATCATACCCAATTTTACGGTAAACGGCCATTGTTGTTGCCACTTGCTCAGGGTTAATTTATTCTTTGTTATAAGCGTATGATTCTAGAAATACAAAATAAATTACTGGACTTACTGGTGTAAATTCGTTACAGCAAATGCTCTAAAAATCGGAGCGAATGTAGTGAATCTTGCCAATATATGTTTAAAGCTTATACAGAGAAACGAGCAGCAACATTTTCAAGCCTTGATGGAAACCCATCATTACTTAGGGCTTTAACAGTTAGCTTGAAATGTATCTAAACCCATTCAATAATACGCAAAATGGATAGATTATTACTGATAGGTGTAGCCTCGGAAACCTTGGGTG
>JANQJO010000046.1 GCA_028281605.1 Pseudomonadales bacterium | reverse complement strand
GGTCGTGGGCGGAACCGCGGGCATTGTGATGGAGCTTATTTGGACGCGAGATCGTGTCGTAGCCGAGTGTGGTAGTAACGTTGCCACCGGTTTTGACCGCACGGGTACGCGCAAACCTGTCGCGGTTTTGCGTGATAATAGCGCTGCCGTGGGCGGATTCCCGAATGGTTGTCAACGCGTCCAGGCTATCGTAATTGAAATAAAACGCCGTGTTATCGGGATGTGTAATACGTGTGCGATTGCTGTGTTCATCGTAGCGGTGATACAGCGTATAGCTGCGATTATTGACGTTTGTTGTTTCGCTGGCGATGTCGCCAAAGCCGGTGTAGTTATCCCACCACTTAAACCCTATGATTTAGGAAGTTTAATAAAGCATATCTTAGAATCAAACATGTATCCTGCAATTGAAACCCAGAATAACTGCTTGTCTCTACTGTCTTCTTTTAATATTAAGTTCATTGGTTTTTTATGTGAGTTAATATTAACAATAATGCTTTTTGTAGGAGAAGATCCAGCCTTGTCTTTAAAGTAAAACCGTTGCTTAAAAGCTGAAGCAAATTCTTCCTGAGAAATTTGAAGCTCTTTTTTGTTAAAATCAATGTTCGCATTCATCGTAATTAATCTTTCCACTTCGGATAAAAGAAAAAAAGACGAGGCTCGAATAAGAAAAAATGTCAATACTAGTATAGATGCTGGAAACACTATCCACTTCAAGTTGGTGGGGCTCAATTTTCTGTTGTTTTTTAATAAATAAAAAATTATTCTTAAAATAGAAATAAATAGCCAAATAAAGCTTAGAATAATGGCAAGTAGATAGAATGGAGAAATTTTAATTAGAAGATCAGCAACCATTTTTTTGAGCCCCCATTCCCGAGCATGTTATACCTTTTCCGTTACTCATGCCGCTATCACTATTATTGCTACTTTTTTCCTGATCTCTATCAATTGAGCCGGAAAGTTGATTCGATATGGTTTTTGTCGAGCTTGAATCTTCATTTGTATCTTTAAAGCTGCCACTTATTACAGTATTGGTGTTAGTAACTAATGCTGAATCACTTACAAGTGTTGGGCTTCCTCCAAAACCAACCCCAAAAGCTATGTCTTTATAGTTTTCTCCAGAAAACATTCCTGCTTCACCAACAAGGCCTCCTCCAATACCACCACACACTAGATGCCTGTTAGCGCCTAAGGAGGAACGTTACTTGCAAACGCCATGACAGGCGACAGAAAAGAAAAGGCGCTTGCAGTCACTCGCGAAACGTTTTTTTTTGAGGTTTATTTCAGAATCCCATTTTCTATAGCTTGTTTTATAGTTTTAAACGTTAACTTTTCATAAGCTTTTTTGGTGTTATGCCTTGAAGCTAAAAAAGGTAGGAAACTATACAAGTATTTTTGAGACGTAGAATCACCAGAGAATTCAGGTGGAAAATAATTTTCAAAATGAAAACTTGAAACATCAACACCATATTTTTCTGTCATTAATTCAATATAAGATTCTGCGATATCACCGTAAACGTTCAAATCACGATACAAATCAATATTCAAATCCTCATCTTCTTTACAGTATTTAATTAGGCCACTTTCTGTAAGGAATTCATGAAAACTATCTTCGCCATTTTCCATCATCAACTCTCTTTTACATTATTGAGTATTTAGCAGCCACCTTTTTTTGCTCCCATTCCAGAGCAAATTGTGACATTGCCACCACTCATGCCATTATCGCTATTTGATGACGATCCACTGTTCGTTGTCGAAGATTCAGCTCCAGTCGATGTAGTGCTTTGGTCATCAGAGCTTAATCTATCCGAAACAGCGTCAACCAATTGTGCCGTCGCCACTGCGGTTCCAACATATGGTACTTTTCGAAGTACTTTTGTCACGGCGTGACGGGTTTTAAGTGAAATTTTTTTATCTTTATACAGTTGGTGGTTTTTCTTGCTGGCAACAGATGTTTTATCTTTAGAAGGCCCGCCACCATCAACTCCAGTTCTAGGCTTCTCTTGTGTCGGTAAAGTTGATGCCACAGAGGCCCCTAGAACCGAATTGCCGGCCGTTACTGCGGAAGAAGAACTTTCTCCTCGAATAGCTCCGATCGCTTTATCAAATACATAACCAACAGCAAGACCAACTCCAAAAACACATATACCGCCACAAGCTATTTTTCCTGTAGGGTCTGTCATATTCATCGGATCATTATGCACATAAGCATAAAGATTCATCTGATCTTCATACCCAATAGGATCGGTTTGCATAAACCGCCCAAGCTCGGGATTATAGGCCCGTGCTCGATAGTGATACAAACCAATTTCTTTGAGCCGCATGTGCCCGGTGTAGGCAAAACGCCCATCGTAATTGTTGTAGCCAGGCACACCATAGCTGTCGTAGGTATTGATGTGTTTGATATTCCCGCTGGCATCACTGCGGGCGATAATCGAGCCCTGGTGATTGGCATGCAGGTAGTGGCGGCTGGTATTACTTATCGAGCTGTTTGTGTATTCGATTAACGGCACGTCGGTGCCTTGGCCATGCACGTAGCGTTTTATTAAGGTGTTGTTTTGGTATTCCGCGATCAGTTTTGGTCACTGCTCCTTGATTTGCAGTTCTACGAAATTAACAATGAAACAAACACTATAGGAACAAATGCTATTGAAAAAACAATAACCAGCCATTTTAATTTCAATAATACGCCATGTAGAAACTTTGCACGGTTATCATTTTCAACCCAACTGAATTTTTGATCCCAGTTCGAAAATGCACCTTTATAATAGCCTGATGTGCTAGAATTATCCGGGCAAAACAAAAACCCCCTGGGTCGGCCACTTTTGATCCATTCCTCCTTATGAAAATTATACTGTTGTTTAAGCAAGCTATCGTATACGGTTAAAGACAACAGAATAATGATAAGATAAACAATAATGAATACGTGTATTAGCATCTTAATCAACACCCTCCTTTTTGCGCATCCGTACCAGAACAAATTGTCACGTTTCCACCACTCGTCCCTTGATTACTTCTAGATATATCATTAAGAAAATAACTAAATCGGTCAGCTTAGCTATCTAATCGCTTTAGAATCTAATAAAACACACTTTTGAGTCTAAAAGGTAACCAGAAACAGACAGCCAGAAAAGGTTCGAATCCCGACTATCTCTGCGAACAATCAATTTAACTTTATTGCCTTCATGGGTAATATCTACAATCCCTTCATCTGAAGGGTGGGATCCGGCAAGTCCTTTCTTATAAAACCGATTAATATAAGCTTGAGAAAATTCATCAGTCGAAATTTCAGGAAGTTGTGCCAGCTCAATATCCGCACCATTAGTAATGTAACCTTCAATCTCACTTAGTAATACGATCGTAGAAACCTTTGAAATCGCAATAAAAGCAGTAAGAAACAAGAATGGGATAGCAACTGATTTTACATTAATGTCACTTTTCCTGATCTTAGATTTAATGAGTTTAACAATTTGCTTAACCAAGGAAAAAAGAGACCATAAAAATGAAATTACAATTAACACAATGGTTAAACTAGACAGATTAATAATAAAATCAACAACCACTTTTTTGAGCTCCCATTCCTGAACAAACCCTTACATTTCCACCACTCATTCCATTTTCACTATTGCTACTTTTACCGCCGATAACATTACTCACAGAGCTATTTGTGTATTCGATTAACGGCACGTCGGTGCCCTGGCCGTGCACATAGCGTTTTATTAAGGTGTTGTTTTGGTATTCCGCAATCAGCGTATCGCCATCGTAATTGATCTTACACTTCTCTCGTACTCGACAAATAAAACCTCTTCACCCGTTGTTCGAAGCTTCATCTAGATCAACCGGGACAGCTCACTTTCGACCCAACTCAATCAACTCAGGAATCGGAACATCTTTCCATTCCTCAGAATATGTCACACGCCTCGTTATCTGGTTCTCGTTTTCATCAAACGCTAAACGCCATTCCGTTTCTATATAATCTCTAACCGCTGAGCCATATGTTACCTCTTGTACAAATGGAAAACTCTATGGTCTCAACGGATTTGCCATCCCTATTGATTAACAAAATTTAAAACCTGCACTGATTGTTCAGTTAAACCATTTTGTTTTTCAATTGCTTCTAGAATTGACTGTCTATAATCAATATGAGCCTGAATTTTCTTAAGAGCTTCCTTGTCCTTACCCTCCAAAATTAACTGTTTCACTCCATGATACTCTAGCAAAGCATTAGCAGACTCTGCCTCCAAAACAGTGGTTCGACAGGTTTCATCGACATCACTTAAGCTAAACGTCGAAGTAAGAATTAATAAAATAAAAAAAATAGTTTTCATAAACCAACCTTAATTAATCAGGGGGTACTACACATAGCTTCAGCGTTACCGTTCATCACTGTGACACAGTCAACATAGACCTTATCTGCTAACGGTTTGCCCGGAATCTTCATATTTAAAGGAAAGGCATTCATTATATTTTTCCGAAGATCCTCGCAACTTTCAGCGTCAGAGCAGACCTTCTTTGTGAATTCTTTCCAGTGTTTCTTTTTGAATTTCTCTTTTTGCTTTTCGAGAATTTTGTCAACTGGAGATCCAGTCTCTGGAGCACCCGTCTCGGAGGCTACTACAACGACTTCCGAACAGTCGATTGCAAAGGGGTTAGACATCTCCGACCCAAAATCACCCTTTTGCCCATTCTCTGAAAACTGCTTCTGATCAACAAACTTCCTGGCATTCTCCCCAGTAAGCGTTCCCACACCATCAGAGCCACCTTTATTATCAGGAATAATTTCAATATGTTGCGTGCAATGCTTGGCCTTAACATTTTCACAGCCTTCCAGGCCGGTAGGATCGGTAAAATTCATCGGGTCATTGCGCACATAGGCATATAAATTGATTTGATCGGCATAGCCAATCGGATCTGTCTGCATAAAGCGTCCCAGTTCAGAATTATAGGCGCGTGCTCGATAGTGATACAAACCAATCTCTTTGAGCTGCATTTGCCCGGTGTAGGCAAAACGCCCATCGTAATTATTGTTGCCAGGCACACCATAGCTGTCGTAGGTATTGATGTGTTTGATATTTCCGCTGGTATCACTGCGGGCGATAATCGAACCCTGGTGATTGGCATGCAGGTAGTGGCGGCTGGTATTACTTATCGAGCTGTTTGTGTATTCGATTAATGGCACGTCGGTGCCCTGGCCATGGACATAGCGTTTTTTTACATTGCCATTTTCATACTCTGCGATTAGTGCGTCGCCATCGTACAGAAAATAAGTGGTGTTGCCGCCGGTCACATATTCATATAAACGTCCTGCCGGGTCATAGCGCAGCGTGGCGTTCTTTGAGCTAGACACGGTAACCCACTATGCTCAGCTATTTCTGTGCAGAACGACGACCCTATATTATTTTGGCTTTTTCCTTTTTGCTTTTTTGAATATCACATTGACTATTTGTGCTACGCCATACCAAAAAGTAAAAGCACGCCATCATCGCCAATAATTTCAGGATAAAAACAATATAAAACCAAACGGGCCGATTCTCTAAAAGAAGCTGATTTCCAGTTCTTAAATCTTGTATTTCCCCTTTATAAATACCCGACCAAAGGTCAAGACCAAGCCAAAAAACTAGAAAAACACAAATAAATGTCCAGAGAAACAAGCTAGGTCTAGGTTTAATTTTCATTGACATACGCTCCAAGTTAATCGTCATCATTTATAAGAGACACATACGAATCCATACCTGATCCACCAATGATCGTTAATGCTGCATCTCCGGTACTTGACCTATAAGATCCTGCTGCAGCTATTTTTCTAGCCCGAGTTCTTCTAGCTGTTTTACTATTCGACCTCCATCTTCTAGCTTTATTGATGAAGAGGGCATTAAAGTTGCCCATGCGCTATTGGAAAGTCTTATTCTCAAGCGCAACGCCAAGCGAGCTTTTGCCAAGGAACTTAAAACGGGGTAGCGACTAAGATAAGAAATCCCCAGCTAAATTTCCAGGGCTTGGAAAGGGTTAAAGGTTAATTGGGGGCTGCCCCCGGTTGCTCATATTTTTAACAGAGCCTCCAAGGAAACTTTATCTCTGATTACAAACCGGCTAAAAATTTCACTAGAAAAGTATTCAGTCACAATGGTTTTAAAGTCAGCCCCTCTTCCTGCCTGTTGTGAAAGAGATATCAACTTGGTTTTATACTCACTGCAATGAGCCTCGTTAACTTTTACACCCCAAGCATCGGAGCAGTGCATCATAAACAAAGCAAACATAGCTCCTTCGTGATTTCTTTCTGAAGCCTTAACAAAAAACGGAACAGCATCAACAGGCTTTGCCTTTACACCTATAGAGTTTAGATGCAAAACGCCCAAAGAAAAATTACTGGGAGGGTATTCCGGCGCCGCCTCCTCCAAAAGCCTAACCGCCTCATCAAAACGAGCTTCATCATTTAACTCAAACAAATAAATATTTGCTAAATTATGTTTAGCTATCGAATTAGA
This sequence comes from Pseudomonadales bacterium, assembly GCA_028281605.1. Taxonomy (GTDB): domain Bacteria; phylum Pseudomonadota; class Gammaproteobacteria; order Pseudomonadales; family JANQJO01; genus JANQJO01. Next base: position 3,184 of record JANQJO010000046.1, on the reverse strand, counting down.
TTTTTCTGCAGCCTTCTCATACCAATAAATAGCGTTATCAAGATCTTGATCAATTCCTTTGCCAGATCTATAACAGTCTCCGAGGCCTAACATACCGTGCTCATCTCCTTGATCTGCAAGCCCCTGAAGCCCCATACAAATACCTTGAACTTCAGTGTCTTTCGAACAGCTAAATAAGGCAAGTGATATAACAATTAAGACTCCCAACTTACCAACTAAACCAACTCTCATTTTTAATTAAAAAAATAATAAACAATAGAAAAGAAACTTAATAAAAGAAAAACCCACTGCGTAGCCAAAGCAATATAAAAAGAAAGAGTATTTCTCTCGATTTCGTCGTCCCTATTCTTTTGAATATTCCCCCAAATGCTTCCCCACAACGAATACATCAAGCATGGCACCCCTATAATTAGAAAGCCAAGTAAAGCGTTAAATGTCGTTGTAGATGATCGACTCACAGTAAAAGCAAATGCGCTTTGTTGAACTACGAACTGATTAAAAAAGTAGCTAAAAAAACTCAAAAAAATAACAAACGTCACTAATCGAAGCCCCCAAGCAAAACGCTTTGGTGAAACTGTATATGCCAACGTCCCAAACGCAATCAGAATTACACCTAACTGAAAGGTAATTTCATAAACATCCCACCCTTCACGCCCAAGAAAAGCAAATAGGTAAATTGAAAGATAAACAAGCGAAAGAGACAGAATCCAACAAAGGGACTTCATCACGAAACTTTGGTTTGTATTTAACGTGCCCATATTAAGCTTTACTTTGTCTACCACTAATTGCCATCTCTCACCTTCTAGTTGAAAAACATCTGAAGTAATAGAGCTTTCTAAAGGGGGTGTCTTCCTAGAGTTTACTCTGCATGGATAAACTAACTGGTAATCCACCATGAATTTGACCAGGTTTTGGATGCCCAAGCCAATACTCATAGCCATATAGTAATTGCCCCGACTCTGACTTCCAGCCGCCTAAAGATAAGGTTATTAGGTGCAAATGATTAAGATAACAATAATAGATAAAAATAGAGTCTTGGGATGAGCTTGGCTTGTAATCGCACTTGAGACTAATGTTTTCTTCTTTTCCCTCAGGGTAAATAGAAATGTAGTTCGCACTCATATCTTCATTTACTATTAGCTTATAACTTCTGACGCTCTCATCTCTATGTATTTCGCCGGATGGAACCCATGTACCAATAAGTTTTTTCTCGGTCAGGTTTTCTGCGATACTGAACATGGAAATTAGTAAAAGAACTAGTATCTGAATAATGCGTAGCATAAATTTGTCCTTTAAAAATCGATCAACGCTTAATGCGGTCTCGTACCATATCCCCAGTCTCAGGTAAGTTATCATTCAACGTATTTTTTCCACCAAGTGGTTATTTTGTATTTGATTTTCCATAAATAGTTGCAAGTTCGAAGCTTGTCCTTAATAAGCAAAAAGCCCTGTTTTATTGAAATCTATACATCAAAGATTCTGATTGTTCATTGAGGTCTGTTTTTGATTTAGTTTTTTGGATAGGTCAAGCAGGTATTTAATGTTAATCTTTTTATTTTTTGATCCTTCAATAGAAATGTAAATATTAGCAAGTATATCTTGTTGAATTGCTTTCAAGTCTGAGCGTGATAGTGATGTATTATGCAGGAACTCATCTAAAGCGTTACTTGAAAAAAAATCATTACCATCCGGGGAAATAGAAGAATCAGCCTCTATCATTAATGAAATTTCTTTCAAAGAAAGATCATCAAAAGATATCTTCCCAGGAATTTTTATAATATCACCAGATTTAGAAAAAAATTTCATATTGAAAACTTCCTACTGCCTGGGCGGTTTCAGTTTGATAAAATCATAATGTTTATTTTCGACACCAAGTCTTAACGTTGGGCCGCCATCTCGCCCCCATCCAAATCTGTATCGGCCAGAACTTAGATAATTTACAGTCCGCCCGCCGTAAGCTGGATGGCCTATCAGAGAACCTGAGGGTCCTAATAATCTGACGGTCTGTATCGTTCCCTTAATCGCAGCAGTTCCTCCAATAAGATAACAACTTGGACAAACCGATTCAGCAGCGCCGCTAGCATAAGGCCCAACGACTCCACTCCGATGATCAAACCAATATCCAGTACCATTTGCATCTTCTAATGTACCGAATTCACCAACCGTTAGAGATACAACATTTCCATCGAAGGTTTCAAAATCACCGCCTACAGGAGAATAGCCTCCATTCCAGTAATCATCCTGTCCACTCTCTGAAAACTGCTTCTGATCAACAAACTTCCTGGCATTCTCCCCAGTAAGCGTTCCCACACCGTCAGAACCACCTTTCTTATCAGGAATAATTTCAATATGTTGCTCGCAATGCTTGGCTTTAACATTTTCACAGCCTTCCAAACCCGTAGGATCGGTAAAATTCATCGGGTCATTGCGTACATAGGCATATAAGTTGATTTGATCGGCATAGCCAATCGGATCTGTCTGCATAAAGCGCCCAAGCTCGGGATTATAGGCCCGTGCTCGATAGTGATACAAACCAATTTCTTTCAACTGCATTTGCCCGGTGTAGGCAAAACGCCCATCGTAATTGTTGTTGCCAGGCACACCATAGCTGTCGTAGGTATTGATGTGTTTGATATTTCCGCTGGCATCACTGCGGGCGATAATCGAACCCTGGTGATTGGCGTGTAGGTAGTGGCGGCTATCGTTTGTAATGGTGCCCAATGTGTATTCAACCAGTGGCACGTCGGTGCCCTGGCCATGCACATAGCGTTTTATTAAGCTGTTGTTTTGGTATTCCGCAACCAGTGTATCGCCATCGTACAGGAAGTAGGTGCTGCGTCCGTTGGTGGTATAGGCATAGAGCCGTCCGGCGGGGTCGTAGGTGAGTGTGGCGTTTTTCGATCCCGAGACCGATGTTAAGCGGTTTTCCCTATCGTAGTGGTAGTTTAAGTTCCTGGCCTGGTCGTAGGTCAAGTTCCCATTCGCATCGTGGCGAAGGGTTTTGCCTTTAACGCTCATGTACTGGTTCAAACCATTGACCTGGTAGTTGCCGATTTTTCCCCTTGGGCCGGAATGGCTATAGCGGGGATTACTGATGTCCTGGCGGATCAACTGATGGGTGCTGTTGTAGGTAAAGCCTAAATTCAGGTCGTGGGCGGAACCGCGGGCATTGTGATGGAGCTTA
>JANQJO010000005.1 GCA_028281605.1 Pseudomonadales bacterium | reverse complement strand
ATTTGTACAAATCATAACCTGTTTTTTCTCGTCTGTGTATCCTCCAATTATATCACGGAAAAAAATCAGAATGATCAGGTTAAAATATGGCCGCTATAGTAATAACTGCATTAAAATTAGCCACAGAGACTTCTGCTTGTCCAAATGTGAGCAGTTGAAAGTTTTCCACCTCAATGGGGGTGATGGTACTGGTTCCGGCTTCAGGGAATAACGGAATTGGTTCTGCTGGGGTTAATAGTGCTGTGTTGTTGTTATTACCTGAAGCACCGCCTATCAGTAGTCCTGCTCCTGCTGGGTTGGGGTTTGGTTCAGAATTATTATTGGGTCTATTGAACATATTTGGGAAAGGGGTTGAAAAATTTATATTTCCTTTGCTGCCACACATAGGTATGCTCCTTAAATTGAATTATTTTTGTATTTAAATTTTTATCTCTAAAATCAGTATGACTGAAATCTTGTATCTCAATATTATTCTTGAGAAGACTAAAAGCATTTTATGTATTTTAAGTTATAGAATTGCTTAGAGTCTGTTTAAGAGTACCCTACTTTTACGCTAAACATGTTATATGTTTTTGTAATAAAGCGTATTGTAATTATACAGTGTTTGGTAACTGATTATCTTAAATGAGTAGGATGGTTGTGTAATTGGTAATAGTGTTTGAGCAAGGCGAGTTCAGGAGTGACATTTCGTGTACGTTCCTATTGTGAGAAGCCCTCAACCCACTTGTTCTTTACGGTTGGGCTGCTCAGAAAACAATTCAATCACTGCATCGCTGCTGTTGGCCAGTTGTTTGATTTTTTCGCTTGCTTGGCAATAAATTAAATCGCTGAGTTCAGTATTTTTAGGTTGGTAGTTTAGGTCGCTGGATAACAGCAGATCACGTACCTTTTGTGCATCGTGCTCATCAATGGCATTGCGTAATTGGTTTAATAAAGTTTCGAGGTTAGGCCAGGGTAGTGCATGTTCTTGTGCTCGCATGATGCGCGGGTGCTGTGTATGGTTAACACCGCAATCGATAAGTAACTCTTCAAAAAGCTTTTCGCCAGCTCGCAGGCCCGTGAATTGAATATCGATATCACCATTGGGACTGTTTTGATCTCGCAGAGTCAGACCCATTAAATGCACCATTTTGCGTGCAAGGTCGGCTATTTTAACTGGTTTGCCCATATCGAGTACAAAAACATCTCCTCCTGTGGCTAAAGCACCGGTTTGTAAAACCAGTTGAGCGGCTTCAGGAATGGTCATAAAATAACGGATAATCTGTGGGTGTGTCACCGTAATAGGCCCACCTTTGGCAATCTGTTCTCTAAATAAAGGTACGACTGAGCCTGAAGAGCCTAAAACATTGCCAAATCTGACCATGCAAAAACAGGTGTTGTTTTCTTGTTGAGCTAAGCCTTGTAAAACCAGTTCTGATAAACGTTTGCTTGCGCCCATTACGTTAGTGGGGCGTACTGCTTTGTCAGTAGAAACGAGGATGAAAGTTTCTACATTGGCTTCAACCGCAGCCTGGGCAACGTATAAGGTGCCAAAAACATTGTTGCGGACTCCTTCAATGATATTATGTTCAACCATGGGTACGTGCTTGTAAGCAGCCGCATGATAAATAGTTTGTACATTGAACGCTTTAATGGTTGCGTTTAAACAATTTTTTTCTAGAGTGTTACCCAGCAAAGGAATTAACCGGACGGTGCTATTTTCGACATTGTGGGTGTGTGTGAGTTCTCGTGAGAGTTGGTATAAAGAGTGTTCATTTTGTTCGAACAACAATAAGTGGCTAGGTTGCAGTTGTATAATTTGCCGACACAGCTCAGAGCCTATGGAGCCTCCAGCTCCTGTGACCATGACTACTTTATTTGCAATACAAGCTTGCATCAGTTCTTTATTGGGTTGTACAGGCTCTCTGCCGAGTAAATCTTCAATTTCAATGTCGCGAAATTCGGCTATTTTAGAATTGTTTTTTACTAAGTCGGCTAAGTTTGGAACAGACATAATTCGAATGGGTAAGGTTTCAAGGCTGTCGATGATCTCTTTGCGGCGGATACGGCTTTCTGAGGGCATGGCCAAGGCAAGATGCTTGATGTTGTGTGATACTGCTAGTTTAGGTAACTCTGCGGGTTTGTGGACTTTGACACCGTGAATTAAAAGACCTTGCAGACTTGAGTCATCATCTAATAAGATGACGGGATTGTATTGCCCACTGTTTTGTAAAGCAATGAGTAACTGCGTGCCAGAGTTCCCAGCACCATAGATAGCTAATGGGTCATGCTGTTTTTGTGTGGCGTGGCGATACCATAGGCGCACGGCGAAACGTGTGCCTCCTAATAATAACAAGCCTATGGCCAAAAAAATTAAGGGTACTGGAAGTGATAATTCTACCTTGCCCATGATACTTAATAGGGCCAAGATTGTGGTTGAAAAGAGCATGGCTTTGATGACTGCATAGGCAGCTTCGATCCCCATGAAGCGGACAATAGCACGATATAAACCGAGTCGAATAAAGACTGGAATGGATAAAGTTAGAGTCCCCAGTAATAATGCCAATTCCTCTAAGTTGAAAAAAAGGTGAGAAAAATTTTGTCCTAAGTTCAATGCAATCCAAAAACTTAGGCTTAGGATAATGAGGTCTGAAGCAATGATGACCAGGCGCTTGATGGGTCTGGGCAGTGAAAGTAGTTTAAGCTCTGTCATGCACCCTGATCCTTTGTGGAGGCTGCTAAAGCCCATGGTGTAAAAGCTGGGTGATTGAGCATGCATAATCCTTTAAATGCAAAAATGATGGTAAAAAGGGTTCGTTATACCACTAAAATAGCACTGCCACTGAGATAAATCTAAATTTAAATTGTATGTGTTAACTGTTACCTTGGCTATAAATTTACAAATTGTTTATAAGCACAATAGGTGAAACTTTAGTTAAAAAGACTCTGATAAGCAACCTTAGAATAATTGCTTTTGGAGACTGATGCTAAAATTTGTTGACGAATGAGTAAGTAAGATTCTGTTTTTCTTTTGTTATGCAGAGGTGATGTTTTAATATTTTCTGGCTAGTGTTGATTTAAAATAAGCCGGCTAGAGAGGTTTGAAAGGGTTCTATTAACATTTGCACTATTTGCTCTAAAAATTGAAGGACTGAATCTACGATGGAATCAAAAAATGGGTTGTTGAGAGTTGAGTTATTTTCTTTGATATTATTGTTGTTGCCGTTATTGATTGGGGTAGCTGGTTCTTCTTCGGTGGCACTGAATAAGGGTCCATTGACAAATGGATTGTTAAGATTCAAGTTAAGATTTGGGCCTGGTACGTCTATTTCTGGAATTAAGTTATTTATATTATTATCGTTAGGGTTAGGGTTAGCTCTCTCATAGCGTACGTTGTCGATTTTGACAAGGCTGTCTGTTGCTATTTCATCTACGTTATCTTTGCTATATTTGAGTACTAAGGTATGCCCCCCTGCGGGTACAGTTAGACGGTAGCTGCGCCAGATTGTAGAATTACCGCTGAAGCGATCCAAAGTTGTATTATTGAGGATAACGCTAAAAAAGTCGTAGTTTGCTTCTGTGGAAAGTTTATAGTGAAAGCGCAGTGTGCCGGCTTGTGGCAAGTAGGTGGCAATATAGGTGTACTGATTGTGTTGAATATTACCTGATTGTAGGACAGAGCCGCTAGGGCGTTGTGTATCCAGGGCACTGCTCCACATTTGGTTGCCGCCAGAGTACCAGTCCAGTGTGTCGATGTCTAAATCAGCATCAGCTTCTATCATTTGTGGAATTTCAGCTGTCAGTGTGGTTTTCGTCACAACAGAGCTTTGTTGAGTTTGTAGTGTTGCCGTGTAATGGCCTGCTTGGTTGGCGGTAAAGTTGACATCAAAGGTGCAGAAAGCCCCTTGCGCTAGAAAAAAGCCAGTGCAGCGATTGTTTACTAGGCTGAATCCTTGGCTTGATGTTTGATGATTTTGGAGCAAAGTAGAAAAAGTAAAGTTGGAAATTAAACTCAGTTGTGTGCTGTTATTGAATAATGCGCTTGAAGCTTTGGCCTGTGTGTTGGGTATAACTACACCCAGATCTATGTTGGGCTTGTCAAAGAAAAAGCCTTTTAAGTACATACTAATCCAATCGTTATGAGCTGCAATGTGGCTGTATCCTCCCAAGGCATTGGCTTGGGCACAGCCACGACCAAAGCTGACGATGCCGAGTTGGATGAATGTGCCGTTTAGTTCGGCAAAGATGGGTCCACCGCTGTCACCTTGGCAAGCGTCTTGTCCACCTTCAGGATAACCGGCACAAAAAGCCAGGTTTTGTTTGACATCGGCTCTCGTAGGATAATGAATTTGACACAGAAACTGGCTTTGGATAGGCACCTCCACTTCCTGCAGGTTGGTTATTGATGAGGAGCCTCCCTCTTGCAATGCTCCCCAGCCAATAACACGTGCTTTATTGGTTTGGGCGAAATTGAAGAAAGGATTAAAAGTGTCAGCGGCCAGATCAGGGCTGATCAGTTGAATCGGAGATAAGGAGGTGTTGTTTTTCAGTTTAAGCAGTGCTAGATCGCTGACTTTTTTTGTTGAGTAATCAGGGTGTATATAAACGGCTTCAACGTCAATGTATTGAGCTGGTGAATTGGTTTCTTGCAGATTGTGTGTGCCTGTCAGCACACTCAGCTTGTGGGTTGCGTCAGGCAGTGTATGCAAGACGCAATGTGCTGCGGTCAGTACCCAACGTGCTGCAACGATGGTGCCGCCACAAATATGATGTTTAATCGAGCTGGTGCCAAGGGTTTCTTGAATGGAAACCATAAAAGGGTAGGTTTGTCGGGCTTGTTGTCCCCCAACAATACGAGGACTCACTTTTTTTGTATTTGTATCGGCTAAAGTATGAGGAGTATGAGTTGCGGCAGAGTGTGTAAGTATCTCCAAGTCATTGGCTTGAGCCGTGTTATCGGTGCTATTGAATAGGACGATTAGAGCTAAAGTGAGAATCGCTTGCATAAGTACACCCTTGTTATTTTTATTTGATGTACAGTGAACATTTTGATTGCAAACAGTTACTGTACAGGTAAGAACTTTATCATGGTTAGGCTTTTAGATTCAAATAAAAACAGACTCGTAACAGGTTTTTAATAAACTTTAAGAAAGCTCTTGTTTTAAGTTCTCTTAATATTGCAGCATTTGCATAACCGCTTGAATGCTTTCCCTGGCCTCTCGGATAGCATCAATGCTGTCCTCTGGGCTTAAGCCGAGCTTAGAAAAAGCAGGTACTTTTAACCAATTAATCTGGCCCAATGGGTGGGGTTTATTGCGAAAAACGTGTAATCGGGCAATTTGTACGATATCAGTGTAGTCAGGTGGTTTGTTGTGTTGGCGAGATAGATCGGTGATCAAGGTTGGAATGGTTGAAATATGCTCATTAATATGCCAGTGTTCTAAGATCCAGCGGCTGACGGTAGGGCTGAGTTTGTAAATAGCTGTATTCAGTACATTTTCATCCTTTGGCTTACCGAATTTTCGTGCACACAGTTGGATAATGGGTACTGCCCCTATATCAAAGGTTAAGCCGGCCAATAAGGCTTCTGAGCTTTCTAAGCTTCTGATTCGGTGTGATAAAGCTTCACTGACAGCTGCAACTTTAATACTTTGGTTCCAAGTTTCTTTAAGTTTTTGTTGTACCCAGCTTTGTCCTTGTCCTTGGCCTTGATATAAACCGGCCAAAGTTAAGCTAATCACTAAGTTTTGGACACAGGTAAGACCCAAGCGTCCGACAGCCATTTGTAAGTCACTAATCTTATTTAATCCACGAAACATAGGACTGTTGGCTGCCTGCATGAGGCGTCCAACCAGAGCAGGATCAGTGGTCAGTAGCTTAGATAGGGTTTGATGACTGACTTGTGGATTTTCTAGGGCCTTTTTAAGTTTAATGACACTGTCAGGCAGTGATGGCAGTGTAAAATCTTTGGTTTCAAGTTCTTTTTGCAGTTGTACCAGTAGTGGGTGGGCGGCTTGAGAGTGTGTTTTTGTGCTTGCTTTTGCTTGAATCATAGCTTTATGATACCGCTGTTTTGTTTGATATGGCTAAATTAAAGATTCCTTCCGTATTGCAAGTTTAGTTCATTACCCTAGGTGATGAAAATTGCATTTTCACGGTATAAAGTGCTTAGGAACGTGCACGTTTCTTGTGTATCTGGATGCTATATTGGCATTATTGTTTTGTCGAGTTATGGGCAAGTCCTAAATAAAGTTTGTAAGGTGGTGGTAGTGAATATATGAATAAAAAAGACAAGCCTATTGTCTTATGGTTTCGCCAAGATTTACGGCTAAGGGATAATCCTGCGTTAATGATGGCGCATGAAAGGGGACAACCCATTATTCCTATTTATATTCTAGATGATGTAAACAGTGGTAAATGGAAAATGGGTGGTGCGAGTCGTTGGTGGTTGCATCAAAGTTTGCATGAGATGAACAAGTCATTAAGGGGAAATCTTATATTTGAGCAAGGAGATCCTAAACCTATTTTGTATGATCTTTTGAAAAAAACAGGTGCCAAAGCTGTCTATTGGAACAGGTGCTATGAACCTTGGCGTATTGAACGTGATAAACAAATAAAACAACATCTGAAGCGAAATGGGTTTGAAGTAAAAAGTTTTAACGGTGTATTATTGTTTGAGCCACACGAAGTGCTTAAAAAAGACGGAACGCCTTACCGTGTATTTACGCCTTTTTATAAAAAAGGTTGTCTAGGAAGAGGTGGTGAGCCTAGAGCGCCAATACCCAAACCGAAAAAACTTAAGCTTCTCAATCATACACGGTTAAAGCTTGACGATCTCAAGCTCTTACCAGATATCAACTGGTACCAACAAATTCAAGAGCAATGGCAACCTGGTGAAAGTGGTGCGCAAAAATGTTTAAAAATATTTCTGGATAATGGACTCAAGGGTTATAAAGATGGGCGTAATTACCCGGCCCTTGCAAATGTTTCTCGTTTGTCTCCTTATTTGCATTTTGGTGAGATATCGCCACATGAGGTTTGGTATGCTGTAAAAGAGGCCATGATTGTAGATAAGTGTGAGAGCGATGGGGAGCATTTTTTAAGTGAAATGGGTTGGCGTGAGTTCTCCAATACACTTTTATATCATTTCCCATGCATGCCGTATAAGAATTTACAGGGAAAGTTTAATGCATTTGCCTGGAAAACCGACTCTGATTTATTACGTGCTTGGCAACGTGGTCAGACTGGATACCCTATTGTCGATGCTGGTATGCGAGAATTGTGGTATACGGGATATATGCACAATCGGGTGCGAATGATTGTAGGATCTTTTTTGGTGAAGAATTTACTGTTGCATTGGCATCATGGGGAATCATGGTTTTGGGATACTTTGGTCGATGCAGATCTGGCCAATAATGCGGCGAACTGGCAGTGGATTGCGGGATGTGGTGCAGATGCAGCTCCCTATTTTCGTATTTTTAATCCAGTGACTCAGGGGCAGAAATATGATCAGTTGGGTGAATATGTGCGTCGCTTTGTACCAGAACTTAGAAGGATGCCAGATCAATACATTCATAATCCATGGGAAGCGCCAATTGATGTTCTGACAAAAGCGGGCATCAAATTAGGAGAACGCTACCCCTTTCCAATTGTTGATTTAAGGGTTTCGCGTGAAAATGCACTGAAAGAGTATAAACGTATATCTGCCTGATATTTTTCAAGCATGCAATACGATTTATGGGCCAGATGATACGGTTTGATTTTCATTATGTAATCGGCCTAAATAGAAGCATAGTGTGGTCAATTCTGAGCCTTGTGGTACCTGATTGAAGGCTTCGAGAAATTCAATCAAAGCATGAGCTTCAGAACTGTTGCCAAAGTTAACATTCAGGCGTTCAACCTGTTCTATCAGCCAGTTAGCATCTTGATTGTTGAGATCAGCCATAGTGGGATGGCTGATGAAAAAAATAAAATTATGCAAACAAAATTCTGATTTTTGGTTGTTTATGATAGCTGTTGTTAGGGTTTGTGCGATTGTGAGTAAACGCTTTTGCGTTTTATTGGATTGCTGCGTAAAGGCTTGGTTGGCGATCATGCTCAGAATAGTATCAACTAAGTCTCGGTATAAGGATTTGTTGAGTAAAGCTTTGATGATTTGTACCAGTAATTCCTTATTGTGTTCGTTGAGACTTTCGATGTAATCAGGCGGCTGAGGTGCTAACACGAGCTTATTAATGTATTCATCCAGAAGCTCTTCTTCTGAGCTATCGTCGTAGTAGTCTTCGCTGTCTGTCTCATCATCTTCATCAAAAAATGAATCAAGTTTGTTGATATCATCCTCATGATCTTCATTGTCTATTTCATCTTCGGTTGTCATCAGAGCTGAGGCGCTGGCGATATCTATGCTGTGCCGCATAGATTCAAGTAAATTGAAATAGTGGGTATTATTAGCTTTTAACTTAGCAAAGGCTGGGGAAGAAATAGCTTTTGCAATATGGTATTTATGCCACAAACTTAGATCGCTGTTCAGCAACTCGTAGACACGTCGCATGACTTCTTCGCCACGATTGCTTAGATATTCGCATTTTTCAACAAGATCAAGGATGTATTCTTTAGATATATCCATTTCTTTGTATTGTTCTTTATCATGCTTTGCAGAAATAATTGTGTTTTTAAGATCTTCTATTTGATGTTCTACGGATTTATCTAGAAAATTTCGTTCCCATGTTTTGAACAAAATCCTGCGTGCTGATAACAGATATAAATCTTTATACTGCAAATTTAAGCCAATGGACTGTACTTTGGTATTGAGTTTTGAGAAAGCAGTGTCAGTGATCAGTAGCTCTATTCCGAGTAAAACGTAGTTGACCACTTGAGGTATGACCTTTTCTTCCACTGAGCCAGTAGCCCATTTAAGAATATTGACGATCGTATTTTTGACTTCTTGGTGTAGGGCTGGAAACTGCCCACGGCTTACGAATTCTTCAATATGTTTTGAAGTTTCCTGAAGCTTGGTTTTCATATGCTCTTGGTTCAGGATAGGCCTGATACGTGATTCTACAAAAATACTATTTTCTTTAATAATGGTGTTAAAAGCAGTTTTTGCTTTCTTGGCAATTTCCTTTTGTGCCTTTAAGGTCTTTCGAGTTTTTTCTATTTGTTTGAAGCTTTTGTGGTGAGTTTTAAGAAAAGCTTTGCCAAAAAACTTCTTTGGGTTGGGGGGTGTTTTAAGCTTTTGATATGAGCTATCCGTATCTATTTTTTTTTTGATGTTAGAGTTTGCGACGAACGTTTTGGGTTTGTCTGTGTTAGCTGCCTGACGCGCGTCTTTTTTTAAGGCTGTTACAACGGTTTTTTTGTTAGAGTGCTTTGCCTTAATGATTTCGCTTTTAGGCTCGGACCCAGAGAGGTTAGACATATGTTTACTGCCTCGTTGTTGCAATATCTTTTTTAGCTGTTATTTGCTTAAATTGCACTCTAATCTTAAAGAAATTTAAGATTAGGTTAATTCGTTATTTAGTTTTTGTTTACGATTAACAACATTGCTATTTTAAATGTAATGGGTGGGAAGCGTCTGTTGTAATCTATCAGTGTTGGTGTTAATTCTTTATATTTTTTTATCTGTTCATACTGTTTTTAATTGTGATTATAGTTTTTGTGTTTGATGAGGCTTTCAGTGCAGTTGTGCTGTGATGAAATTTAATAAATTGATTAGTTCGCATTGACTTTAATAAAACAAAAAATAGCTGAAATGCAAACATGTATGCATTAAAAAGTTAATATGATAGCTCTCATATAAAACAGAAATATATTTTGTTGTGATACGTTTTTTATGTAATGCTGAAAAAGAAGTTGTTAAGATATTTTTCGAAAAAAAATTTTTTTGTGAAGCATGGTTTTTTTGATGAGAATAGGTGATTTAAAAAATGGCTACCACACCAGTTAATCCACCACCACCACCTCCGCCTCCACCACCACCTCCGCCTCCACCTCCTCCTCCGGAGCCACCTGCGGAGGCAGAGGTAGATATCAAAACTGAACCACCGCCACCACCTGAGCCAGTTGCGGATGTTGCAGAAGGTGAAGTTAATACAGCAAATGTGGATAATGTTAAAACTAAGGAAGGGAGTCCACAGCTGGATGTGCCGCAAGGCGAAGGGGTTAAGGAGGCTGTAAGTAATACTGATGGTGTAAAAACTGAAAAAGGTGAAAAGCCTGCAGATCCAGTTGAGATTGACCCTAAAAATTTGCCCGAAGTAGAAGGTGGAGGAGAAGCGGTTAGTGCAAAGGTTACGGATGCAGATGGAGACGGTGCTCACGACACAGTAGAAGTTGTTACTGAAGAAAAAGTGGAGGTTGAAGTACCAGACCCAGATAATGAAGGACAAACTAAAACAGTAGAAGGTACTGCGACGACGACGACTACGCATACGTTTGATCCTGAGAATCCGGATGCAGAGCCTGAGGTGACTAGTTCAACAACGGAAGTGACTGTACCGGCAACAGAAGTAGGTGGTGAAGAAGGTGATCCAGACGTTGTTGTTAGTAGGACGACAACAACCGTTAATGATGATAATACATCGACAGTCACGACTGAAGAATATATTGATCCAGAAACCAATACTGTGACTGAAGAGCCTGCTGTGGTCACAACACAAGAAGTGAATGAGGAAGGTGAGGTTACTTCGACTACCGTTAGAAACAATGAATTTAATGAAGAGGGTAAAGCAACGGGAGGCTTTACTGAAGTTGAATATAATGAACAAGGCGAGGCAGTCAAAGCTACTCAATTTACGCCGGCTGATGGCGAGACAGCTGCGACTAAAGTAGAGCAAACACTTGCAAATGGTGAGGTCACTCAAACTGTGACAGAAGAAGGAGTATGGGATGATAATGGAAACTTTGTAGAAGGTACTAGAACAACGCATAATAAAGATGGAAGTGTGATGGTGGAAGAAGGTACCTTCTCCGTTCCTGACACTGAGTATGATTCAGATTCTGTTAAAGATGGTACGGTGACAACTTATCCTGCGGGCTATGAGCCTGGAGCTGATGGAGACCAAGGAGTTGTTAATCAGCAGATTATTGAAGATGGTCAGGTTGTCGCTGATTTAGATTTTTCTTGGCCAGGTGCAAAAAACGGTGATGATACAACTCATGTTACAGTGAATGAAGGGAAGTTTACAGCAAGTAATGGCGAACGTGTCACTGTTGAGTCAGGTGCTTTTGCTTTTGTTGAAAACGGCGCAGAAGCTGTTGTTAAAGATGGTGGGACGGCAACAGCTGGAGACGGTGGGCATGTGACTGTGCAATCTGGAGGTGATGCCATTATTCAGGATGGAGGGACTGGTGATATTTTAGGTGGTACAGCATTTGTTTCTGCAGGGGGACAGGCACATGCTACAGGTGATTCTGTAGTAACAGCTGCGGATGGATCTTCAGTACTTGCTAGTGGAAATGCTACGGTAACAGCTTTAAAAGGATCTTGGGTTCGTGATAGTAGCGGCACAGGAGTGCGTATAGATGCTTATGCAGGTTCTACAGTTATCGCATCTGGCAGTACCGAATTGAATATTATAGATGGGGGACCGGTTACCGTAAATGGTAAAACTGTTACTGGAACTGGAACTGGAACTGGAACTGGAACTGGAACTGGAACTGGAACTGGAACTGATTTTGAAGTTAGAACTGATAATAAGGTTGATGCAACTGCAACTGCAACTGGATCTATTGGAGCTAAAGGAGCTAGAACTGATAATAATGAGGGTACTACTACAACTGATGGTAAGGTTGCTACTACTGGTTCTGCAACTGCCGAACAACGTGAAGAACAATCAGCCGATTCTGCTGCTCACAGTAATGCGAGAGCAAATGGTTTAGGTGATGTAGCTGGACAACTTGATGAAGCTGCTGGTAGTGAGAATCCAGAGGAGTCTTTGCATGAGAGTGCGGTTGAGGCGGCAAAAGAAGCTGGGTTGCCCACAAATGCTGACGATGCAGAAGACTGGGCAACAAATAATGATAAAGGTACTTACACTACT
>JANQJO010000133.1 GCA_028281605.1 Pseudomonadales bacterium | reverse complement strand
ATTAAAAAGGAATTTTGAAGGCATGTTGGCACTTGCATGCACATACATTTGGCTCCCAATGTGAAAATTGTAAACCTTGAAACGTCAACAGGCCCTAATTATTCTGTGCTCACAGCCTGTGAAGAGACTTCATCAGAAATCTTATTAAGCTGCCTAATATGAGAAGACCAAGCATTAGCCACCGATTTGATCAAAGTAGCCAAAGGAATAGCAAAAAAGACGCCCCACAACCCCCAAAGACCACCAAACAACAAAACCGCAACAATAATAGAAACAGGGTGCAAATTGACAGCCTCAGAAAACAATAACGGCACCAGAACATTGCCATCAACAGCCTGTATTACACCATAAACCACCATTAAAGTGATCCACTCAGAGCCAAAACCAAACTGAAAATACCCCACCAGAGCGACCGGAAAAGTGGCAACTGCCGCACCAATATATGGGATCAGAACAGAAAAGCCAACCAGCATAGCCAAAAGTACAGCGTAATCCAAATCTAAAAATACCCAAGCAACATAACTGATACTACCCACAATCAATATTTCAACACATTTACCCCGAATATAATTAGAAACCTGTTGGTTCATTTCGCTCCATACTTGGCTGAGCATTGCTCGGTCTTCAGGCAACCAAGATAAAAAATATCGAACTAAAATCTCCTTGTCTTTTAAAAAGAAAAAAACCAAAACTGGCACTAAAACCAAAAAGATCAAAATACCCATCAAATTTGGCAACAATGCAAATGAAAATGACACCACATCATCAGCCAACGCATTGAGAGTTTTTTTGATATTACCCACCCACTCATTTGCTTGTGTTTGCGAAATCATTTCTGGATATTTTTGAGGTAAAAGTTGAAACAAGCTTTGGCCTTCTAATAACAGTCTGGGCAATTGCTCATCAACAAAGTGAATCAACTGACCCCAAGTCATAGGAAGCAAAATAAAAATAGTGGCAAGTAACAAACCAATAAACATTAAATACACACACAAAATAGCCATCACTTTGGGTATTCGATTGCGGACTAAATTTGAAACCAAGCCTTGCAATAAATAAGCAACCACTAAAGCCGTAAAAACAGGTGCCAAAATGCGCCCTAGCATGGCAATAAATAAAGTACTACCAATAATGAGCAGCAGTAGCACAACGACTTCTTCGCTGGCAAAATACTTATCGTACCAATAACGGAAAATGTTCAACATAGACTTTAAGTTTTAGAGTACTCGTAATGGGCTCCTATCTTAACACAAACAGACTGTTAAAATTCAGGGCCTATTTAAAGAAGACATAGATCTTTTTTATCATGTATCATAGATCAATTTGCGAACAATTCTATTGGTTATGCTTAAAACTATAAAGCCTTCCTCACCAAGTTAGTCACCTCCTTTATCTTACTGTATACACGTGCTATTGGTTCTCGTGAATCTCTAAATTCAAATGAAATTGGACCTTATTCACCAATCATCATCCAAAAAATCATCTTGCACAACACCATCATTGACTAAAAATTCTCGCCGCTGCAAATACGCTTCCCGTAAGAACGAGTAGGGATCAGCTGCGCGAATTTCATCCACTCCTAACAAAGAAGCCCTCAAATCTAAAAGCTCCAAACCCTTTGCAGCCGTTTGCACAGGCGCATCGTGCACATAACTCAAAGGGTTTAAAAACACACTGGGTAACATTGAAAGAGTATCTCGCATGGAGCTAGGCCCCAAACCCGGCAAGACCAAATAAGGCCCAGCAGCTACACCCCAACGCCCAATAGTCTGCCCAAAATCCTCTTCTTGAAATGCAAAGCCTAGACCTGTTGCCAAATCTAACGCTCCTAATAAACCTAAGGTTGAATTAATCAAAAAGCGAGCACCAGTAATGCCACTTTCAGCCCACTTGGCTTGAAAAAGATTATTAAATAAGTTATCAAGCTCTCCAAGGTTATCAAAGAAATTCGATACGCCAGCACGAAGCCAATCCGGAATCACAGAAACATAACCTTGGGCAACAGGTCTGACTACTACCCCATCAATCCAATCATTAAATACAAAAACTTTACGATTCCATGATTCCAATGGATCTGGGGCAGAAGCTAAAAGCGCGTTTTGCTCATACATCAAAGACTCACCCTCTACAGCATAGGCACTGATACAGGTGATACAGGCAAAAAAGAAACCGAAAAGAAATTTCATACGGACCTAACAGCTCAAGAAGCGAGTACCCCTAAACGACCTTTTAACCATCGATCAAACCAATAATCAACGCTGACAAAACGCCCCGCCCCTGTAAAAAATAAACTCAACAACATAATAAAATAAGTCGCTGCAAACTCAATTCCATTATTCAAAATCACAACAGAGCCTTTTTCAGTTAACCATTCGTAATTACCATGTTCTCGCAAAATAGATTTAGCGGCACTGAGCCTTTTCTCCACCTCAACACTATTCTCTAAACTTTCAGCGGCTCCAGGGAAACCAATAGGCTCTAACACCTTAGCTGCACTGGTTTCTGGATTACTAGAGGCAATTGCAAACCATCCATTATCCCAGTGTGCTGTAAAAGCTGCCACTAACATGGTAAACATCAAAGGAATTGCAAACAAACGCACAGCAAGTCCCACTACCAGGGCCAAACCTCCTATCACCTCAGTAGCTGCAGCCAAAAAAGCCATCAAAGTGGGGAAAGGCATGCCTAAACCCCAATCAGGGTTGCCAAACCAGGCAACAATGTCTTCAAAATGCGCAAATTTGTGCAAACCAGCCGCCAACAAAACTGGAGCAAGGTACAAACGTAAAAGCAAAGGTGCAAGAAAATCAATCTTACGTGTTTGATTCAATATGTTGTCAACAAAGCCAAACAAGCCTAACAGCTTAGACACAAAGCACCCCTCTTAATTTTAAGTTATTCTGACACATCAACCGCGGACAAACGAGTCCCCAGCACAATACTTTTATCTCGTAAATCTTGCAACAATTGAACACCATGTTCTAGCAAACTCTTAGGGCTCGAATGGTTCAACTCACTCGCTATACACTCCAAAACTTCCTGACCTGAACGCATTTGCCCCTCCTGCTGTAAGAGCTGTAACAATCGCGCGGTCAACGCATTAATCTCAAGAAACCTAACCTCATCCTCTCGATCTCGATACACCACTAAATAAACAGGTAGGTTACTAGGAGCATCAGGCTGAAAGGACGCCTGAATACGATGAACAGGGTAAGAGAAGGTTAACACTTCCACCAATGGCGAAATAACAGGTTCACACAGCAGTAGGTCACCTTCAGGATTATAGCCAGTCTTGGGAATAAGATCTTCCCTGATCTGTAAACTCAGTTCAACCCACTCATAGTAGGCCAACTCTAGAATAAAAGGGACATCATCTTTCAGATCACGTTGTAATTGCAAATACTCTAAAAACTCTTCTACAATTTCATAAAAATAAGGCGTTTTGCAGTGATGCCTACTAAAAAAATCCCTAATCATCCGGTGCCAGTCAACATCTGTCATCAAGCTTCTTAAAACAGGGAATCCAGTGGATATAAAACTCTCTATATTGTTGTAAAAAAGATCTCGGTAAATCGACATACGTCGATCTTCAATACCCGAAGGTGCAGGATTACGTTCTGGATCCTTTAAATGGTTTGCAAACTGCCTTTGTACAGCTGCAAATCCAGGATGCATTAACTCAGCGCACATGGGTATAAGGTTGTAGTTCAATATCAGCTACAGCCACTCTAGCTTGTAGTTTTTTAATCTGAAGCACCTCCGCAAATAGCTGATCCATCGGTGGAAAATTAAAGTCTCTCTCTAATAAAGTCGGTACTACACCAAACTGAGCATACGCAGTCTTCAATAAAGACCAAACAGGATCTATCACAGCAGCACCATGCGTATCAACAATTAAATCCTCGGCCTCATTATAATGACCCGCTACATGCACATAAGCAATTCTCTGTGCAGGCAACGCTTGTAAAAATGCATTCGCATCATAACGGTGGTTAACACTGTTAACATAAATATTGTTTACGTCTAACAACAAGTCACAATCTGCCTCTTCTAACACAGCTTTTAGAAAAGTCAGCTCATCCATTTCTTGACCGGGGGCCGCATAATACGAAACATTCTCAATCGCAATTTTTTGCTCCAGAAAATCCTGTACATAACGAATCCGCCCAGCTACATGACGCACAGCCTCCTCGGTAAAAGGAATCGGCATCAAATCATAAAGCTGGCCTTGATCAGCACAATAACTTAAGTGCTCAGAATAACAACAAACACGATGATCTTTAAGAAAAACCTTAATGTCAGTTAGGTAATCTTCATCAAAAGGGTCTAGCCCTCCCAATGAAAGAGAAAGGCCATGACATACCAACGGAACCCGCTCAGTAACACGCTTAAAATGGCGCCCTAACTTCCCACCAAAACGAATCCAATTTTCAGGTGCTACTTCAAAAAAATCGACAGGATGATTAGACATGAGCTCAGGCGCCTCAATAAAACCTCGCCTTAGCCCTAAACCAGCACCTTTTACTGGATACAGAGTCATGCAATAATCCCCTTCGGGCCTCTAAAGTACCCTCTAAAGTACAGCCTAAAGGAACACAACACTGCTGCTGACAACGAACTCAACAGCAGTGTAAGCGTACGTAACAACATAAATAAAAAACACTTGATCAGTGTTTAATGCTCACTACCACATTTGCCTTCGCCACATTTGCCCTCTTTTTTACCTTTACCACCGCATTTGCCTTCGCCACACTTACCTTCACCTTTGGCCTTACCACCACACTTGCCTTCACCGCATTTGCCTTCACCACACTTACCTTCGCCACACTTGCCTTCTTTCTTCCCTTTTTTACCGCCACACTTGCCTTCACCACATTTACCTTCACCACATTTACCTTCGCCGCATTTACCTTCGCCGCATTTACCCTCACCTGCAAGTTGAAAGCCTCCAGGTAGCTCCTGGGCTGTAAAAGGATTAGCGTTCTCCGCAGATACTGGCATAGAAGTTAAAGCCGAAGCCATAACCACAGCACCGACACTAGCTGCAATTGGATTAACAGTACGTTTCTTAGACATTTTTTATTGCTCCTTAAAATTTAGGGTACAAAACTCCATAAGACTTCCGCAGTCCAAGCCGCAGCCAGCACCAAGAAACCCAATGAAATAAATATGCTGGATGAGACTAGCACAATTTACGGAAGTTCCTAAACTGAATTCATCACATCTTTTTCAAACAATATGAAAGAACTATAAGGTGAAATTATTTATTGACATATGCTCTTATTTTTGTAATAAAAGAAGGGTAAAATATCACAAATCAATCAAATGTTAACATTTTGTATTCTAATAACACATATAGAAACTGATTTACTGAAGAGATAGGGTTATCGCATATATGACAACGAGCAGCGCTGCCAACACATCAAAAAGCCAGGAACACGTGACCAGTGCCAGCAAAGATCACTCACCGCATACAAAAACTCGATCTCGATTAAGTTCTTGGGGGTTAAAATGTATCCGAACAGCTTGTCGCTTTATATGTATACGACCCTGCATGCGTGAAGCTAGACTGTCTTCTAGGCCGTTATCAAAGCTAGCAGTAGTCTTACCTGATCAAGGCACAGCATTTTCCGGTAAAAATGCTAAAGGGCAACTACAACCTACTAATTCTAAAGAAAATGCACAAAAAACAGTTTACGAAACATCAGGTGAAAAATCTAAAAAAAATCAAACAGGTACCATGGCTCCGGGAACTGCTGATCAAAGCATAGAATGTACACAAAATACAGCAACTGAAAAGGTAACACTCATCAGAAGCGCTAATGGCAATATTTACAAACTACAGGACAAACTGGATAAAAATCAGAGTGAAGCTCTACTGCAACAACATGGCATTCATAAAAAAGAAGGCGACAGCACTCTACTAGGGAGAGGTGGCTTTGGTTCAGTCAGAATAGCCAAAGATATTCACTCAGGAAAACTTGTTGCTGTGAAAATCTTTCAACCTAAAGACAGTAAACCAGCAAAAACTGAAATAGAAAATTGTCAGGCAATACAACAAGGATATCGTTTAACATCATTTTTTGACTATGCTTACCAGGGCAAACAGGAGAAAGAATTCTACTTATTTATGGAATTGGCAGGAGATACTAATGACCTTTCTGTTATCTACAGGCAAGCTCGCCAGCAAGAAGAGCTCGATCCGGAGGCAATTAGGCAAGAGGGACTTGAGCGTTTACGTTGTATTGATGAATTAAACGAAAAGGGATTTAGTGCGCATGGAGATGTTAAGCCAAATAATTTTGTAAAAAGCCAAAAAACAGGGCTCACCAAGTTAGTTGACTATGGCTTGATAACAAAAACACCAAATAATCCATACATAGGCACAACAGCATGTACCCCTCCAGAAGTATTTGATAAACAAAGCTCCCCATCAAATAAATATGATTCTTTCTCTTTTGGAATAACATTCTACCTGATGACAAAACGTCATTGGCCTAATAAAAAATCATCAAATCATTTACATGTTAACAATCAAGATGTGACCTTGGAATTTAGACAATATCAAAACCAATATTACTGCCTTGGGTTTCAGGGTTCAGATCAACTAAAAGGA
Source organism: Pseudomonadales bacterium (assembly GCA_028281605.1). Taxonomy (GTDB): domain Bacteria; phylum Pseudomonadota; class Gammaproteobacteria; order Pseudomonadales; family JANQJO01; genus JANQJO01. Next base: position 18,643 of record JANQJO010000133.1, on the reverse strand, counting down.
GAGACAGCCGATGAAGTGATCGCACTGGCGCTACAATCTGACCCTAAGAAGCGCAAAACTATAAAAGAGCTTATGGCGCTTCCATACTTTAAAGCAAACTGTGATGCAGATTTACGTTATAGATATAAACAACTTTCTGGAAAAGAACCGTCTGCGTCTGATAAACATTTACAACGGAGCCCTTTGCCTAGGTATATTAGCAGAAGAAAAGCCTCTAGCTGACGCATCGCAATAACAAACTACCTAACGAGTAGCCGGCCCCAAAAGAACACAGCACACCAACATCATTTACACCAAAATCCTCACGAAACCGGTGAAAAGCAATGATAGAACCTGCAGAACTGGTATTAGCAAACTCATCAAGAATCACACAAGCTTCTTCTTGAGTGGCTGATTTACCAAGTAATTTTCTCATAATCAATTGATTCATATTAATATTAGCTTGATGCAACCAATATCGTTTCACCTGCTGAGCTGTTAAACCATTATCTTGCAGCTGCTGCCCAAGTAGTTCCACAACCATAGGTACAATTTCTTTAAAAACTTTTCGCCCTTGCTGCCTAAATGTCTTATCTCTACTGTGAACTGTCTCAGGATCACAACGATTCAAGAAACCGAAGTTATTACGAATATTACTTGAGAAATCCGTTTTCAACTTTGTTGAGACAATTTCAAAAGCTTTGGCTGCTGGCTTACACTCTGAACGAGCCTGAATCACAACAGCCGTACACACATCACCAAAAATAAAGTGACAATCACGATCCTTCCACTGAAGATGCCCCGAACACACTTCAGGATTAATCATAAGGATGGTTTTTGCTTGGCCTGACTCAATAGAACCCATGGCCGTATGAATACCAAAAGTGGCTGAAGAACAAGCCACATTCATATCAAACGCATAGCCTTCAATTTCCAATGCTTTTTGAATTTCAATCGCAATAGCAGGATAAGCACGCTGAAGATTAGAGCAAGATACAATAACTGCATCGACTTCAGCAGCACTCACGTGAGCCTGAGCTAAAGCCTGCTTAGCTGCAAGCACACCCATTTCACACTGCAAGGACCAGATATCATCAGGACGATCAGCAATCAAAGGATGCATGACATGCGGGTCCAACACGCCCAGCTTATCAACAACATAACGGCTTTTAATGCCAGAAGCCTTTTCAATAAACTCAACGCTCGAAACCTGTAGCGGTTCTCTCAATCCACTCACGATATCTTCACGATGCTTTTGGTTTTCCAAAGAAGCATATTGATTATAAGAAGCTACAAGCTCCTCATTACTGATAGATTGCGAGGGGACATAAAGGCCTGTGCCCGATAGAACAACTGACATCGATAACTAAGCCCGCAGCTCTTTACGCAAAATTTTACCCACATTGGATTTAGGCAACTCAGTGCGAAACTCTACATACTTTGGCACTTTATAGCCAGTTAAACGTGATTTGGCATATTCTATAATATCCTGTTCCGATAAGTCATTCTGACTTTTAACCACAAACAACTTAACAGTCTCTCCACTTTTTTCGTCTTGCACACCCACAGCAGCACACTCAACAACACCAGGGTGTGTACAGAGTTCATCTTCAACCTCATTAGGGTACACATTAAAACCGGAGACTAAAATCATATCCTTAAGACGATCGACAATTTTGACATAGCCGTCTTTCTGCAACACGGCAATATCACCTGTCTTCAACCATCCATCCTCAGTCATAGTCTTTGCGGTAGCATCCGCTCGTTGCCAATATCCCTTCATCACTTGAGGGCCCTTTACACACAACTCACCCCGTTCTCCAATCGGCAAATTCTGTCCTTCTGCATCGATGACTTTAACCGAGGTACCTGGCACAGGAACTCCAACCGTACCTAACTGAATCGCACCTATTGGATTCACACAAACCACCGGAGATGTCTCAGTCATGCCAAAACCTTCACAGATAGGCGAGCCAGTTATACTCTGCCACTTATCAGCAACAGCACTTTGCAACGCCATCCCCCCCGCCATGGTGAGCTTGAGCTTCGAAAAGTCAATCGCACCAAAGTCAGGATGATTATAAAGCGCGACAAACAGGGTGTTGAGCCCTGTAAACGCAGAAAAAGACCATTTTTTTAACTCAGAAATAAAAGCTGGAATATCTCTAGGGTTCGTAATTAACACACTATGATTACCAGACTCTATTACAGCCATGCAATTTACTGTAAACGAAAAAATATGATACAAAGGTAAAGGTGTGATGACTGTTTCAACCACACTATCATCACTGATCTCATCCAGAAAAGCTCGAATCTGCAACATATTTGCAACCAAATTTCGATGCGTCAACTCAGCCCCTTTAGAAACCCCAGTGGTGCCTCCAGTATATTGCAGAACAGCTGTATCCTCAGGCTTTAATGCAACGACCTTGCAGGCTTTACGCCGCCCCACGGTCAACGCTTTGAGAAACGAAACAGCTTGTGGCAAACGATAATCAGGCACCATCTTCTTCACATGCTTCACGGCCTTGTTGACCACAAAACGCTTCATCGCAGGCAACATATCAGCCACTTCAGTAATAATCACATGCTCAACAGAGGTCTTAGGTAACGCCTCTTCAACCCGATCCCCAAAGGTAGACAATGCCACTAAAGCCTTAGCACCTGAGTCATTAAACTGATGCACCATTTCACGAGCTGTGTACAGTGGATTAGTATTCACTACAATCAAGCCCGCACGCAGCGCTCCAAAGACACAAACAGGATATTGCAACACATTTGGCATCTGAATCGCTATTCTATCCCCAGGCATCAATTTCAATTCATGCTGTAAATAACTTGCAAAATGATCACTAGCTTCTTCCAACGCTTTATAAGTCAAGCTAAAGCCTAGATTAGAAAAAGCAACTCTATCAGCATACTGCCGACAAGACTTCTGAAAAACGTCCAACAAAGTAGCATACTGACTAAAATCTAAAGATTCCTCTGAAGCAACAATAGAGTCTTCAACAACTACGGACATACCAACTCCTTTTAACTCAGTAATATGTCAATCAATATATGTTCAATTTTTTATCGTAAAAATTACACCACTTAACTTTGACCACCTTGTTATAGACATAACGTGTATAAAGCTCAAACAACTTGCTATAGTCACTACAGCTTCAGGCTCTTGATCAAACGTGCGACCGACTCGGAGCTTATCAGGTTTCAGAAATGCTCACAACCAAGATTAAATAGCCATCAAATTCGAAAGTAACTAATAAGAATAACGCTTTTTTGACATTATTATCATTATCGTACGCTGCACTTCAATTTTATCTTAAAGACAAAAATCGGGAGTCGACAAAATTCTGACTAGAGAAACCTGAAATAAAGAGATTGTAAGAGATAAACTACTATAACCGCAAGATTTATCAGCTAATTCATGCAAGATAATACGCACACAAACAGCTAAAACCGCTACTGTTTACATAAAATAAAAAGATCACTTTATCACAACAGTTACTGAAACTCACCCACGTTACAGACAACTTCATCTATAATAACTCCGTCAACCTATTTAGCAAGGACTGCTCACGATTGAGTTGGAGTTTCATAAATATGATTACCAAAACCAACTATGTCACATCTATTGACGCAAAAAGGATATTTGTACGCCAATGGCTTGACTTAGATTCACAACATAAGCCAAAGGCAGTTGTCCATATTGCTCATGGCATCGCCGAACACTCTGGTCGTTACAGTTATGCTGCCGAACGCCTAGTCAAATCGGGCTATATTGTCGTAGCACATGACCACAGAGGGCACGGAGCAACAGCGAGCGACCCAAAAGAGCTGGGTCACTACGCTGACCGTTATGGCTGGCAGCTGGTTATTTCTGACACACACGCAGTCAATCAGCACATCCACGAACAATATCCTGACTTACCCATTATTGCATTAGGCCATAGTATTGGCTGCTTTATAATGCAAAAATTCATGGCAGATCACCCCGGAGCGACCGCTGGCTGTATTTTATCAGCACCCACCTTTACCAGCCCAATCTTTGCCAGAGCCGCCACTTTGCTGACCACTATGGAAAAGCTACGCTTGGGGCGTCGTAGAGAAAGCCGACTGATTCAACAATTAATTTTTGGTCAATATAACAAAGCCTTTAGACCTAACAGAACCCCTTATGACTGGTTAAGCCGCAATCCACAAGTGGCCGACTCCTACATGCTAGATCAAAAATGCGGCTTCACCGGTTCAACACAATTATGGCAAGATCTATTGCAAGGCATCTCTGAGCTTTACACGCCAGAAACCTTATCACGCATGCCAAAAATTCCTCATTATATCTTTGCCGGTGCTGAAGATCCAGTCAGTGACTCAGCCAGTGGCGTACGCAAACTGGTCCGAAAATTACGCGGTGCAGGCATCACTGATCTGACTACCAAAATATACCCTGAGGGACGCCACGAAATGCTAAACGAGGTCAATCAGGGCGAAGTAATGAAAGACCTTATTACTTGGCTAGATTCACACCATACCCAAGCAAACCATGAAATACACAGTCATGTAGCTGCCTAGGAGAATACAAAACCCATCACTGACATATCTTTTCTATTGCCGCTACAACAGCTGCAGGTTCCATACGTTTTTTATAGTCCGTATCAGCCTGTACCGCCTGCACAATCCTCTGCCCATCAATCACCAATGTACCTGGGACAGGCAGCCCTGTGCGACCTTTCCCATTATAAACCTCAAGATCAATGCCAAATTTTTCATAAACAGCCACCAAGTCAGGCTGCATATCAAAATAAAGATTGTAAGCTTTGGAAACCAAGTAATCTAAATCACTGACTACCTCAAACGGATAGTCTTTTTCCTGTAGTTCCTTTGCTGACTCATCTGGTTGCTGTGGTGTCACGGCAATGATTTGAGCATTGTATTCTTTCAACTTTGGCACAATACTCTGCAAAGTATGCAAGTGCAAGTTACAAAACGGGCACCAACTCCCTCGGTAAAAAACCAAAACAACAGGGCCCTTTTTCAACTCTTCTGATAAAGTAATCGATTGACCAAAGGCGTTAGGCAAAGTAAAGTCCGGCGCTCTTTCACCAACAGATAAACCAGGACTCGGCAGAATATCGGCTAGATCTTTTGCTGCTTGAGACATCACACGAATATCTTCAGGCGTAGCGTGTTTTTTAATATCAGGGGCCATTTTTTCTTGCAGTTTTTGTGATTCAGCTTCAAAGCTAATAGGAGAAGAGATTGTACTCATTTCACGACTCTGTTCTTGTTCAACATTTTTATGAGCACACCCAAAAAACACAAAAAAACTTACAATAACGAACAGTTGTTTTTTCATCAATTCACCTCAATATTTCAACTAAGATCGTGTAAACTTAAGATGCAATAGCCTCCAGCTGACTTTAGGCCTTACCAGCATTGATAATACAGTTTATTACGATGCTTGCAAGGCGATATGGGAAATAACATCAAAAACTTACCATGAAGATAACAAAATACCTATTCAGCAAACGATGACAAGACAATAGGTCGAACACCTCTAAATATACGCAAGGGATATCGTAGCAACCGCTCTACAGCAGTTACCAACATCACACAACTACCTATGTATTCACGATCATGTTGCGGCAATACGATCAGATATAAAGTTTTCAACTACAACCAAGCTCAATGTAACAATGAGTAATGCTATTTTCACAAAAACACAATAGCACCGCAGATGTTTTTTCGGTAAAACAAACTATAAGCCATTTTTAATTAAGGCAATGCTGCCTCATTAAAAAAGTAAGGCAACACAGTATCAACCCTAAAGCTATAAAGATGGATTAATCACGGTGCCTAAAAATTTATTTTTGTTTCCAGCTTCTTTATTAATGTTAATAATGTTACCAAATATAACATTAGCCAAATGGGGCAATAATATTTCCATAGGACATGTATTTGGCAAAACCATTTATAAACTTGAAATACGCCATGGCTCTTCAAATACCCTAACTTCAGAACTTAATAAGCGTATCATTGAACCTGTACTTACACATTATCAATCAGAATATAAAACGCTTTTTGAACCAAGATCTTATGAAGTTCAAGCCGCCTATAATTATTTACTATCCCAGCATCAACTGTTAGTCAATGCTCGCTCTGCCGAGCTCAATAAGGCACTTGCAAGCATTGAGGAAAGACTGAAACAAACTGATTTACCCAAAGAGGCACAATTATATCTAACAAAAATTCGCTCCCAACTCACTCGTAAAGTCAACCTGCCCAAACTGCAATTGGCTCGGATGATGGTTATCGCTTGGAAATTTCAAAGACATTTATACGATGTCTATGGAGGCGGACACGTCGAGTGGCAATTCGCAGGCCCTGAAGCAACCGATGCAACTTATCATTGGCTAACGTTGAGAGAGAAAAATGGAGACTTTAAAATCTCAGATCCAAAATTAAGGTCTTTGTTTTACGCTCAATGGGCAACAGAAACAACAACCATTGACTCCAACATTTCCATCACGGCAGAGCAAGAAAAAGAAACAGCTCAAACCCGCTATGAGTTGTTAAATCCAATTTGGTTACGAAGCTTATTTAGTCTTGATATAAACACGCAAGATAATTAAAAAATACTTAGGAACGAGCACGAAATAAAGGTCAGAAATACTCACTACAACCAATAAACCACAAAAAATAAGAAAATCCAAACCACATCAACAAAGTGCCAATACCAAGCAGCCGCCTCAAATGCAAAATTATTTTCAGAATCAAAGTGCCCTCGCGCAATACGCAACCACATAATCAACAGCATGATGGCACCAATAGTCACATGCAAACCATGAAACCCTGTCAGCAGAAAAAATGTGGACCCATAAATACCTGCATTTAAAGTTAAGCCCATTGCATGATACGCATGATAATACTCATAAACCTGTACACCCAAAAAGATGAAGCCTAAGCATACGGCGATTGCTAAATTAATTAAAACTTTCTCACGCTTATTTTCCTTCAATGCATGATGGGCAATTGTTAAGAAAATCCCACTGGTCACCAACAATAGTGTATTGATCAATGGCAAAGGCCAAGGCCCCATTGCCTCAAGTGTACGCCCATCCGGTGTAATTTCTAAGGGCCATATGGCCTGAAAGTTTGGCCATAACACCTCATGTGTCATCTCTCCAGCACCCGCTCCTCCTAGCCAAGGCACCGCAAACCAGCGTGCATAGAACATGGCACCAAAAAAAGCAGCGAAAAACATAACCTCCGAAAAAATAAACCACAACATACCCATGCGATACGAAACGTCCATTTGTATGCTGTTCATCCCTGCCAAGCTCTCACGAATGGTGTCTTTAAACCAACCAAACATCATCACCACAAGAATAAACACACCCGCAAACAAAACCAGGCCCCCCAAACTACCCTCATTACTCGCCACAAAGTCTGTGCTTTGCTGCACAAAATTGGCAGCACCAATAGCAGTCACAAATAAACCAATGGATCCTACGATGGGCCAAATACTTTGCTCCGGCACATAGTATTGGGTCGTCTTTTCAGACATGTTCAGACTCTCCTGTTTCAGCGATGGATGGCTTCATTCGATCAGTTATATCATACAGTCGATACGCAAGCGTAATCGTAGTTAAGTGCTCAGGAATATCAGGGTCAACATAAAAAATTAACCCCATCTCTTTGGCTTCACCTGCAGCAAGCTGCTGTTGCTCAAAACAAAAGCACTGAGCTTTCTTTAAATACAGTGTCGCCTGGGCAGGACTTACTGAAGGAATAGCTTGAGTAATAACAGCTTCTCGATTAGGGTTTCTCACAAAAAAACTGGTTTGATGCGTTTGGCCAATAAAAACCTTCATACTACGAGTTTTTGGCTTAAAAGCCCAATCAGCTTTCGGATCAACGTCAGCAACAAACTGCACTGTAATCATTCGCTCTGCTGTATCACCCGAACGCGCACCAATATCAAACTGCTTTAAGCTGACTTTACCGTTCAGACCAGTCAAATCACACAATACTTCATACATAGGAGGTAACACGAGCACAGCAAAGATAAACATAAACCCAGAAATCCCAACCAGCTTGACCAACAGGGACTGATTACGAACTTTTAAATACTGGCTCTGCACGTGAGATACACCCCTTATCAACTCAATTCTGAATTACTTCACTAAAGGCGGTGTAGTGAATGAATGATAAGGAGCAGGCGAAGGCAGTGTCCACTCCAAACCTTCCGCGCTTTCCCATACCTGATCAGTCACAGCCTTACCCTTACGCTTAAAACAAGCTTGCCATACCACAGCCACTAAAAATAACTGGCTCAAACCAAAGCCAAAACCACCTAAACTGATCAAAAAGTTAAAATCAGCAAACTGTAGTGCATAATCAGGTATACGCCTAGGCATACCAGCCAATCCAACAAAGTGCATAGGGAAGAACAATATATTGACCGTAATAACAGAACTCCAGAAATGCCATTTAGCTAGAGTTTCATTAAACATCACACCCGTCCACTTTGGCAACCAATAATAAACCCCTGCAATAATCCCAAAAATCGCCCCACTGACTAACACATAATGAAAGTGAGCCACGACAAAATAGGTGTCATGATACTGCTGATCCACAGGCGTAATAGCCAGCATTAATCCTGAAAGACCACCAATAGTAAACAATATAACAAACGCCAGAGAAAACAGCATGGGCACCTCAAAAGTCATAGAGCCTTTCCACATAGTAGCAACCCAGTTAAACACTTTCACACCAGTTGGCACTGCAATGAGCATAGTCATATACATAAAAAACAAGTTGCCAGCTAAAGGCATACCAACCGTAAACATATGGTGTGCCCACACCACAAAAGATAAAAAGGCAATCGATGCTGTTGCATAGACCATTGATGAATAACCAAAAAGTGGTTTGCGAGCAAAAGTAGGCAAAATTGAGGATACCACTCCAAAAGAAGGCAAGATCATAATATACACTTCAGGATGACCAAAAAACCAAAAAATGTGCTGAAACAATACAGGATCCCCACCACCGGCAGCATCAAAAAAACTGGTGCCAAAGTGTCGATCAGTCAGCATCATAGTCACCGCCCCTGCTAAAACCGGCATCACGGCAATCAGTAGATAAGCGGTAATCAGCCACGTCCAAACAAACAAAGGCATCTTCATCAAAGTCATGCCAGGGGCCCTTAGATTAAAAATAGTCACAATTACATTGATTGCACCCATAATCGATGAAATACCCATCAAGTGAACCGAAAAGATAAAGAAATCTGTACTCGCAGGCCCATAGGTTGTTGATAAAGGAGCATAGAAAGTCCAGCCAAAATTAGGAGCACTGGGACCCCCTAAAGCTGAAGTGATGACTGAACTGATTAAAATAGTAAACGCAAAAGGAAGAATCCAAAAGCTCCAGTTATTCATACGCGGCAAAGCCATGTCTGGCGCTCCAATCATCATCGGAATCAACCAATTGGCCAGACCAACGAAGGCAGGCATCACAGCTCCAAAGACCATCACCAAACCGTGCACAGTTGTCATTTGGTTAAAAAAGTTGGGGTCGACTAGTTGCAAACCTGGAAACATAAGCTCGGCTCGGATCACCAAAGCCATCACACCCCCAATCAAAAACATCACCAAACTAAAGATCAAATACATTGAACCGATATCTTTGTGATTGGTTGTCAACAACCAGCGCTTAATGCCACTGGGTTTATGATGATCGCCCATTGATAAATTCCTCCTGCCGAATTTAGTGATCTTGAATCACATCTTTTGGTTGTACAATTTGGCCTGTGTCATTACCCCAAGCATTACGCTCATAGGTGATAATGGCAGCAAACGCTTTTGGTGATAGCGTATCTTTAAAACCTGGCATCGCACCTTTGCCATTGCGTACAATATTAATATGCTCGCCAAGCTTACTGGCCTCTTTAGCAATAGCCGCATCTGCCAACGCTGGAAAAGTTGGCGGCAATCCTTGACCATTGGCTTGATGACAAGCAGAGCATTTCGCCAAATACTCTTGCTCTCCTAAACTCATCAGTTCATCAAAAGTAAAAGTAGCCTCTACACTGTTAGCTGCTTCTTCGGCAGCTCTACGCTGGGTTTCACGTGAGTCGGCCAACCATTGATCAAATGCTTGAGGTGACTTCGCTTCAACCACCACCGGCATAAACCCGTGATCCTTACCACACAATTCTGCGCACTGCCCTCGATAAATACCCTCTTTACCTAGAGGCACTTTCACCCAAACTTCATTAATGAAACCCGGTACCGCATCCTTTTTCACACCAAAATCGGGTACCCACCAAGAATGAATCACATCATCAGCCGTGATTAAGAGCCTAACTTTTTTACCAGTTGGAATCACTAAAGGCTTATCAACTTCCAACAAATAATCATTGCTTTTATCAGGAAGCACTCTGTCTCCTGAAAAACTGGCTAAACCCACAGGAAACAAACCTGCTGATCTAATGGGCGTTTCAATTTGCTCGCGAGGCGTCGACAGCACCGAAAAAAACCCAAGCTCTATCGTATTATTACCTTCGTAATCCAAATACTCGTAATGCCATTTCCATTGCGAGCCTACGACTTTTACCGTCAAAGCTGCTTCTGAAGTATCATTCATCGCAATCAAAACTTTTGTTGCGGGAATGGCCATCAAAATTAAAATAATAAAAGGGATCACCGTCCATATAATCTCAACAGTCATACTCTCATGAAACTGGGCTGCTTTATGACCTTGAGATTTTCGGTGCTTTAACATGGAATAAAACATGGCACCAAAAACCAACACACCTATGACAACACAGCAAATAAACATCAGACGATGCAAACCATAAATTTGCTGGCTAATCGCGGTTACACCCGGCGTCAAATCTAACTGCATCTCAGACCAGGCCAGCCCACTGTATCCCATGATGACAATACAGACCAATAGATGGGTCCAATGTATCACTCGGCGCATGCCACTCTCCCCTAACACAAATTCACCAACTTCAATCGAAATGCAGATTATAATCTACAATTTCACCTTAATTCAGCTTGAACCAGACAACAAAGCGAGTAAAAAATAATTCAAGTTAACAACAGAGTATTTTTAAGATCACTTCCCTAATAAGCCTTTCAGCTCGGCGCCCATTATATGCGAAATTTTACCAAATCAAAAAGAGCTTCCGCCCTGATATCTACTCTATCTCCTTTAACCTTCTAAAATTCTCTAAAATTGAGCTCACATACTAAACCATGTTTCTGAAATGATCGTTTATATTAGCAAATTGTGTTACTCTTGGAATATTAAGGTTCTACAATGTAAAAGAGTGGCTTACATATAGTGTATAGTGCCTGACAGAAAGCCCCTTAACCATATGAAATAAAAAGTTTTTTCTGCTATTTTTTGGAACGAAGATTTTTGCTGGTTTTGAAATTCTGTTATCAGATGATTCAATTACAAACAAAAGACCTTCGCTGTTAGAAAAAACTGCTGGATTTTTGAGTATTTCCAAAAAATCTTCGTTTGATAAAATTACCTGAATTTTCTTTAAATTCAGATTGTTAAGAGTTTTCTGTCAGACATTATGATACATTTCTTTATGTTTAAACATCAAATCTGTGTACCAAATCTGTGTACCAAAGCAGGAGATAAGTCGAATTGAACGATCAAACCCAAACTACACAGCCCAAGGGCAAGAGAAACGTTTACAGAGTTTTATTTGTCAGTCAAGCCCAAGTATATGAAGTTTATGCTAAAGAAATCTATCAAAGTGAACTCTATGGGTTTATTGAGATAGAAGAACTTTTGTTCGGGAATCGCTCACAATTGGTAGTAGACCCTGGCGAAGAAAGACTAAAATGCGAATTCGCAGGAGTTTCCAGAAGCTATATACCCATCCATTCGGTACTAAGAATCGATGAAGTCGAAAAAGAGGGTGTACCTAAAATCAGCGATATTATCGGCGGAAGCAACAACAATGTTGCCCAATTCCCTCAATTTCCAGATGGAGGCTCTACTAGCGGCAATCATGCGCCGAAAAAGAAAAGTTAAGCACACAAAAAGCAAGCAAAAACTGTGAAAATTCGTCACATTAACGCCTGTATTCCCTCATTCAAACCATCCAAAGTCAACGGGTACATACGCCCTTCAAGCAACTGACGAATACGCGCCGTTGAAGTCGTCCACTCCCAATGACTTTGGTTTTCTGGATTAATCCAAATCATTTTACCGAAATGATCCGTCAAACGATTAAACCAAACCTCCCCTGGCTCTTCATTCCAAGACTCCAAACATCCCCCTGGCACACTGACTTCATAAGGCGACATCGCAGCATCCCCAACAAAAATCACCTTATAGTCTTTACCATAGGTATGAATAATATCCCACAAACCATGACGATCCTCATCGCGCCGCAAGGCATTTGTCCAAACACACTCATAAATAAAATTGTGAAAGTAAAAATATTGCATATGCTTAAATTCTGCACGAGCCGCGCTGAACAACTCCTCACAAACCTGCACGTAAGGATCCATGGAGCCACCCACATCAAAAAACAACAATACCTTAACCGCATTACGACGCTCAGCCTGCCACTCAATATCTAACAAGCCACCCTTTTCAGCTGTCGATTTGATCGTAGCGCCCAAATCCAGTTTATCTTTAGGGCCCACACGAGCAAACTTACGCAATCTTCGCAACGCCACTTTCAAATTACGTGTACCCAATTCCATCGAATCGTCAAGATTTTTAAACCTACGCTGCTCCCACACTTTAACCGCATGCTTATTGCGAGCAGGGCCCGCTAAACGAAATCCAGAAGGATGATCACCAAAAGCACCAAAAGGGGAAGTACCCCCTGTACCAACCATACGATTACCCCCTTGGTGCCGCTTTTTTTGCTGCTTTAAACGCTCTTTAAAAGCCTCCATCAACTCATCTAAGTCTTTAAATTGCTGCAGTGCTTTTAAAGCCTCTGGACTCAAAGATTTCTCCAGCTGTTTACGCAACCATTGTTCAGGGATCTCTTGTTCTAGAGGGTCTGCTTTAACCATAGCCAAGCCTTCAAAATAAGCGGTCATCGCTAAATCGAAACGATCATAATAACGCTCATCTTTAACCAAGCAAACTTTAGCCAAAGCATAAAACTCATCAAAATCACAAAACGCTAAGCGTTGCTGTAAACCGGACAGCAAATCTAAATACTCACGAATACTGACAGGTACTTTAAAACGCTTTAGCGTCAGAAAAAAATCAGCCAACATGAACGGTCAAACCTCTCATCTGCGCCGTCGATGCATAAACGCCAATCGTTCTAATAACTGTACGTCTTGTTCATTTTTAATCAATGCACCATACAACGGAGGAATAGCATTAGCCGAGTTTTTATCCCTTAAAATATCAACCGGTATATCATCGGCCATCAACAACTTCAACCAATCCAACAGCTCCGAAGTCGAAGGCTTCTTTTTCAAACCCGGCACTTCCCGCAACTCCATAAAAACCTCTAAAGCCTCTTGGGTCAAATCAGTTTTTAACGCAGGAAAATGAACTTCGACAATACTTTGTAACGTTTGTTTATCCGGAAAATTAATATAGTGAAAAAAACAACGGCGCAAGAAAGCATCTGGCAACTCTTTCTCATTATTACTGGTAATGATCACAATAGGGCGACAGCACGCTTTGACCACTTGCTGCGTCTCATAGACATAAAATTCCATCCGATCTAATTCCAACAATAAATCATTGGGGAATTCAATATCAGCTTTGTCAACTTCATCAATCAATAACACAACAGACTGTTCATGCTCAAAAGCCTGCCACAACTTTCCCTGCCTGATGTAATGGCCAATATCTGCTACTTTGTCCTCACCCAACTGCGAATCGCGTAAACGTGAAACAGCATCATACTCATATAGCCCTTGTTGCGCCTTAGTCGTCGACTTAATATGCCACTGCAGCAAAGGCAACTCTAAAAACTGAGCAAGCTCTTCGGCTAACATAGTTTTCCCAGTGCCTGGCTCCCCTTTGAGTAACAATGGCTTTTGCAGTGCAATAGAGGCATTCACAGCCATACTGAGCTCACTACTTGCCACATAACGCTCTGTACCCGTAAATTTTTTCATTTCAATTTCGTCCGGTTCACTGTACTGTTATCATATGGATACTTATTGATAAATCAAAAGGTTAAACACCTTATTGACAATGCGCAAAGGAAATCAACGCTTTTTAACCTGAAGCTATTTTATGGGTTTTATCTTGACATGCAACACCCATTTGGCAAATGAGCAACGATTAGAGTTTTATAATTATATCAGTCAGTTAACATTTTTTTGGCTTAAATTTCATCTTTTGCAAGAAACAAAAACAGAAAACAACCAGATGATTCCTGTATACTCCTTTATTTCAAAGATAAAATTGATCACTTTTCACTCATATTTAACCCAAATACCTGAAAACTTAAATGAACAAACTTGAAAAACAGGCAGCCTTTGCCATTACCTCTATTTTTACCCTGAGAATGCTGGGTTTATTCATGCTGGTGCCTGTATTACCGGTACTGGCTACAGCTCTAGCTGATGGTAAAGCTTTATGGGTCGGTGTCAGTGTCGGCGTCTATGGGTGCACCCAAGCTTTGTTACAAATGCCATTGGGCTGGCTATCCGATCGTTTAGGGCGCAAGCCAATTATTTTAGCCGGGCTGACTGTCTTTGCTTTAGGCAGTATCATCGCGGCTAACGCCGAGTCTATCTTTACCGTCATTCTGGGCCGAGCCTTACAAGGAGCCGGTGCCATTGCCGGTGCTTTACTGGCCTTACTTTCTGATTTCACACGTGAGCAACAACGTACAAAAGTCATGGCGTTGGTCGGAGTCTCCATTGGGTTATCCTTTTCAGCTGCCATGCTGTTAGGCCCCTGGCTAGGTAGCTGGCTAGGCCTACAAGGCCTATTTTGGATCAGTTGCGGCTGCGCCTGCCTTGCAGCTGTACTTCTTCTGACCATACTGCCCACAGCTCCACTGAACACAACCCCTTCTTTAGTATTCGGTCACGCCCTCACACAAGTCGTCACAAACCAACAACTGCAGCGATTGGATCTCTCCACTCTATTACTGCATATGCTCATGACCGCTGCGTTTATTCTAATCCCCTGGATTTTAGTCAATGACATGAACATTGCTCTAACAGAACATAGTTTATTTTACCTACCACTGGTGCTGCTATCTTTTATCATGATGATTCCTTTTTTAATCTGGAGTGAGCGCAAGCGCAAAGCAAACAGCTTATTACTAGGAGCAATCATAGCAATGGCCAGCAGCTTATTACTCATGTCTTTTAGCTCCAAACAACAAACAACACTGGCACTGGCATTTATCATTTTTTTTACGGCCTTCAATCTGATGGAAGCAAGCCTACCAGCCTTAGTCAGCAAAACAGTCCCCATCCAACTGCGCGGCACAGCCATGGGTGTTTTTGCCAGCTCTCAATTTCTAGGTGCCTTTTTAGGCGGCAGCAGCGCAGGCTTACTTTTAAACATATTCTCAGCCCAACACGTTCTGTGGTTCTACATTAGCATAACCCTATTCTGGCTGTGGTATATGAAACATACCCAACCTCAACAAAATTCTATGGGCACTAAAAAATGAGTAGGCAAAAAAAAACAACAAACATCGAACAACTGGCAATTTTTGATTTAGACAATACACTGCTAGCCGGAGACAGTGACCATGCTTGGGGCGAGTTTGTTGTTACTAAAAACTTAGTTGAAGCAGACCAGTACAAACAAAAGAACGATCAATTCTACCAAAATTATTTAACAGGCACCCTAGATATCATAGCCTATCAATCTTTTGTTTTATCCCCGCTACTACAGTTTGACCGAAAAACACTGTATAACTATGTTGCTGAATTTGTCACAACTTACATTAAAGACATGATATTGCCTAAAGCACAAGCGTGTATAGATCATCACAAAGAGCAAAATCATACTGTAATGATCATTACCGCCACCAACTCTTTACTGACCCAACCCATTGCTCAATTATTTGGCATCGAACATTTAATTGCAACAGAACCGGCCTGGCACGAAACAGGGTTATCGGGCCATATTGAAGGCATTCCCTGTTATCAAGAAGGCAAAGTAAAACGTTTACGGGCCTGGCTGCAGCAACATGAACAATCCCCTGATTTATTGGCATCAGCCTACTTTTATTCAGACTCCTTCAATGATCTGCCTTTATTAAATCAAGTTACTTTCCCATACGCGGTTGATCCAGACGAGGCCTTAAAAAGGCACGCTCTAAACAACAAGTGGCCCATTATTAGCTTTCGCAACACAACCTCACATTAATCTATTGAGAGAGAACCCGTATATCAGGTCCTACCCATAAGGACTAATAACACTTCTATAGTTCTTTGCAAATGACTTGAATGATTTTGCAGAATCAAAAGTGGTTTCATCATAGAAACATGTTCATTTTATTTGCTTTGTTAATTTAAGGAAACACAGTCATCAGAGCTGGTTAAATGTTCCGTTATGGCAATAAACAGATTTGCATTCCAGCTTTTAACATCACTTTCTTTATTTTGTGTTATAAAAGGAAGGATATCAGCCTTGACCTTTCCAAAATCTATTTCATTAAACTTTTTTATGAGCATATTTTTTATGACGTCAAGTGTAAGAGAATCTGGGTCTTGATAATGGCCTGAATCTCTTAGTTTGGACTCAAGATAGTGTAGGTTAATGGGTGTATCTCTAGACATATAGAATAGAAAATCATAATAATCACGCCCCTTTACTCGTGATAAATAATTGCGAGCAAGTAAAGCATGTAGTTTTCCTGCAAACAAGGAGTCTTCACTGAGCGTTGAAATTAGAAAGGGGCTGGGTAACTTCACCAGTTTTTCAGATTTCTTAAAACCTTTTGGGTTGGATGTATCAACTTCTATTTTTATTTTTACCAGTTGATTTTTGGAGAGCTTTTTATTTGATTTTCCTATTACGATAAGTCCTAAGTTGGTATTTAGTTTAACAAATGCAGATTCAATTGCAGTTTGTTTGTTGCTTTTTTTTTCTTGCATAACAGGAGAAAAACCAAATCTTTCTAATTCATCTTTGATTGCATGAAAATAGGGTTCTAGGGTAAAAAGAGAGTTCGGCTCGCATAAGCAAAAATCTAGATCTTCAGAAAATCGGTCAAGACCATATAAGATTCTTAGTGCGGTACCTCCATAGAAACATCCTTGTTCAAAAAAGCCACCACGATGCATTCCACGTAAAGTGATTAATTGTATGATTTCTTTCAATGCATTGATTTCTTGCTGTTGGTTTTCTAGTTTACCATAGGTTTTTAAAATGGCCTTAATTGCATCATTCATTGTTTTGCCTTTTTAATGTTTTCAAGTGCTTTTACCAGTTTATGGGGAGCATGGTTACGGTATAGTGGTGCCATTCTCCTCATTTTATTGATGGATAAAGAATGTAATACTTTGGTATCGACTCTTAGCCCGTCTGTAACATAATCAAGAATCTCTTTTGGATGAAGTTTGGCGGCTTTTAATTGTGCTTGCGATAGCGTATCTAATAAAGCTTTTTCTTTGTTTGCAATTAATAATGGATTGGGTTTGTCAAAAAGAATAGTCATACCAATGGCAAACAGTTCGCGTTTTTGCCTGTGGTAAATATAACTACCGGTTGCTGTTCTGAAATTTAAGGGTCGATTATCTGTAACTGAAATAATTTGTTGAACACGTTCAGGTATCATTTCGTAGATTGCCAGCGCTGTTTCGAAAGAAAGATAAGAAGGAGAGTGTATAAACTGTGCGACGGCTAAAGGATCTCGACCTTCACGAAATGTATAAAGACCTCGTTTTAAACGGATCAATACATCTGATTTTACCATACCTTCTAACGTTTTCAAGGGAGATTGATAACTGTTGCGTAAGTATCGATATCCCTCTTTGGCCGTAAAGGCTACGGGCAGGCTTATCTTCATGCTATCTATATTGATTTTATTCATTATATTTTTAGTTTATCGTTTTTTCTAAGAATTTTTCATACAATCTTAATAACGAGTAAACGAATAATAGATTCGTTTACTCGTTACTCAGTATACGGATTTTTTCCCCCATGTCAATGACGAGAAAGCGAATTAAAAATTCGCTTTCTCGTAACTTATACATTTCTATTCTCCGATTAGACATCAGTCTCTCTTTAGCTTTATTGCACGAACAGCAGGGGTTCTGTCGCAAACGGAGAGTCTTGTACCCACATACTATACTGTAAGCAATAGTCATTGTGAGGTAAGAGTTTATGCTCAACTTTAAAGGTCATTGGAAGTATCTTTATCGAGCCGTTGACAAAGAAGGATATATTATAGATTTTTTACTAACAGCAAGGCGCGATACTAAGGCTGCTAAACGATTCTTAGAAAAAGCGATAGGTCGCAACGTCAAGCCAAGTCTGATTAATATTGACAAGAGTGGAGCGAACACATCGGCAATCAAATCAGTGAACAATTCAAGCGCCTTCAACATCGAAATTAGGCAAAGCACAGGGCTCCCTAGTACTTTTTGATCAATTTTAAGTATACCGTTGATAAAATTAGGCTAATTGTTATCATGTTCCTTCTATTTTAAGGAGTGAAAACATG
>JANQJO010000156.1 GCA_028281605.1 Pseudomonadales bacterium | reverse complement strand
AGGCGCCGACGAGTGAGAGCCGCTGAGTGTATAAATAATACATGATGCGGTCGATCGAGGAAGGCAACAACCATCTAACCTTTCTGAAAGCCGCTATAACAGGCCCTAAAATCGGCCAACCTACCCAAAGCCTCAGTACACACTTCTGGTGAAGCCACCAAAGCCATACGCACATGTCCACAGCCAGGATTCATACCTTCACACATTCTACCTAAATACTGGCCAGGCAGCACAATAATACCCTGCGACTGGTACAAGCGAGTCGCAAACTCAAGGTCAGTCAAAGACCCAGTTTTAATCCATAAATAAAAACTGGCCTCAGGAGCAGGAAACTCTAAACGACCCTCATCCAGCAGGAATTGCGCCTGAGCAAACTTTTGTCGATACAAAGCCCTATTTTCCCGCACATGCTGCTCATCTTTCCAAGCCTTAATACTGGCCAACTGCGTAGGAGGTGGCATAGCTCCACCTTGATAAGTTCGGTACAACAAAAATTTCTCAATCAGTTCAGCATCCCCTGCCACAAATCCAGAACGCAAACCCGGTAAATTCGAACGTTTAGAAAGACTGTGAAACACCATACAATTGTGAAAAGAATCCAAGCCCATTTGAACACAAACTTGTAATAAGCCTACAGGCGCACGATCTTCTTGTAGATAAATCTCACTGTAACACTCATCACTGGCCAACACGATATCATACTTTTGAGCAATCTCAATCAGCTGCTCAAAAGTCTGAGCACTGAACACTGCACCGGTCGGATTACCAGGCGTACACACATACAATAATCGCATCTTCTTCCAAACTGAAGCAGGCACCGCAGTAAAATCAGGTTGATATCCATGACTCTCTAGACAATTGAAATAATAAGGTCTAGCCCCCGCTAAAAGCGCCGCACCTTCATAAATTTGATAGAAAGGATTAGGCATCCCTACCAAAGCTCCAGCACTCGGTTCTATCATTGTTTGTGCAAATGCAAACAATGCTTCCCTCGTACCATTCACAGGCAAAACATGCCGCTCTGGATCTAACATGGCCTCAGGTACACTAAAACGTTGTCTCAACCACTGCACAATACTAACTCGCAAAGCTAATAAACCTTTTGTCTTAGGATACTGAGATAATCCATCAAGCTCTTTATGTAAAGCGTCAACAACAAACGCAGGCGCTTCATGCTGTGGTTCCCCCAAACCTAAAGAAATAATCGGTTTATTTTTTGGAGCTGAAAGCCCAGATAACAATTGCTGTAATTTTTGAAAAGGGTAAGTCTGAAGCTCAGCTAAAGCAGGATGCATCCTCTCAATCCTTTTGATCAAGCTGTTCACATAAAGTTTTTCTAAGTTTTTCACACAACCGAGGATCACTACTGATCAGTTCACAACCTGGAGCCGTTACTTCAAAAATATCCTCCGCTCTTTCTCCAAAGGTCACCACTCTGGCTGTTTGCACATCTAAATTAAAGTTTTGAAAAACCGCTGCAATTAACACCAACAAACCCGGTCGATCCAACGTAATTATGTCTACAACAGTTTTTTGTTTATTTAAATCATTACTGATACTCACTTGTGTTTTGATTTTAAAGTTTTTCAATTGACGTGGCACTGGCACACTGTGATTAAACACAAAACTATCCAGATTGACTAAAGTATCATGTAAAGCAAGTTTTACTTGCTCTAACTCACCACTCGTATAATGAGCTTGAGCACGACTGGGATCAATTGCTAAATAAGTATCCTGACTAATACCATTTCTAGAAGTAATAATACGCGCCCCAATAATGGTAAACCCCAGTTGGCCCAAAGTCGCTACCGAGGCCAAAAATAAATTAGGCCTGTCTTTAGTATAAATAAAAATTTGTACGACATTGCGTTTTTGTTTACTATCCGGTTCTTTTGTTAAAACCAAAATTTCACCGCTACTCTCTTCCTTAATAATTGCCTGTGTATGCCAAGCAATATCTTCTGGGCTTTCCTGTAAAAAATAATCATCATCCAGCTGCGACCACAGTGATAAAACAGCCACATCTTCAAGCCCCATGTTACGCAACAAAGTCAAAGCCTTAGAGCGTGCTTGGACAATACGTTCCTGCTTTTGAATCGGGTTAGACAGGCCTCGGCGCAAAGCCCTGCGAGTTTCTTCGTACAATTTCGCTAACAAAGCCGCTCGCCAAGCATTCCACAATTTGGGGTTAGTCCCACAAATATCAGCCACTGTCAATAAATACAAATAATCCAAACGCGTTACATCCACCACTTGAGCGGCAAACTCAACGATCACATCAGGATCACTGAGATCTTTTTTTTGAGCCACCGTAGACATCAATAAATGATACTGTACTAACCAAGCTACCAGCTCAGCACTACTGTGATCCAGCTCGTGGTGCAAACAAAATGCTCTTGCATCCTCTGCCCCTAAAGTCGAGTGATCCCCTCCACGTCCCTTGGCCATATCATGAAACAACGCAGCCAGATACAGCAATTCCAACTGTGGAATTTGATGTATCACTTTAGCTGCAATCGGAAATTCTTGGTTCATTTCAGAATATAAAAAAATACGAATATTACGTACCACATACAGAGTATGCGCATCCACCGTATAAATATGAAACAAATCGTACTGCATTTGTCCAATAATATGACCAAAAGCTGGAATATACCGACTTAAAATACCATAACGTTTCATACGCCTTAATTGCGTAAATAAACGATGAGGAGAACGCAACAAACGCATAAACAATCTCTTATTAGCTGCATCATTGCGAAAATCTTTGTTAATCAAATCCCGGTGATTTCGAATCAAACGAATGGTTGAAGCACGAACTTCCTCAATCTCAGGCGTTTGAGCTATCAATACAAAAACTTCCAATAAAGCAGAGGGATGCCGTTCAAACACATCAGCTGAAGTCACTTCAATGGATCGATTACGCATTTGAAAATGCTGTGTCAAGGGTTTAACAACATCTGAAACCCCAGTCTTAACAATATCTTCCTCAAAGTGCTGAATCAGCATATCATTGAGCTCACTGATGGCAATCGCCACACGATAGTAGCTCTTCATCATTTGCTCAACAGCTTTATTACTTTCACTGTCTTGATATCCTAACAAGCGTGCCACTGTTTTTTGATGTTCAAACAGCAATCTATTTTCGTCCCTACCCGTCAACACATGCAGCGCATAACGCAACTTCCAAAGAAAGTTTTGTGCCGAATCCAGTAATGCATATTCACTTTTCGTTAAAAAATCATACTGTATTAGATCTTCAAGGTGACGCTCGCCAAAATGCTTTTGTACAACCCAAGCAATGCTCTGAATGTCTCTGAGTCCTCCTGGGGCAGATTTAATATTAGGCTCAAGATTGTATTCAGTATTGTTATGCTTTCGATGACGCCACTTTTGTTCTTCACACTTGGCTCTAAAAAAAGCTTTATCACTCCAAAGTGTATCAGAATTTACCACTTGCAAAAGACGGTGCAGCAACGCTTCACTACCTTCTAACAAACGTGCTTCCATCAAGTTAGTTGCAATACTCACATCTTCTTTGGCCTTAGTCACACATTCTTCTAAACTTCTAACACTGTGCCCCACTTCAAGACCAATATCCCACAAAGTTGCCACAAAAGCTTGAATATCTTGCTGTACTATTTCAATGTGCTCAGGCAGTTCAAACAAAAGCAACAGGTCAATATCAGAGTGCAAATGCAATACACCACGACCGTAACCACCAACTGCCACCAAGGCAATTTCTACCTCATCAGACCACTGATGCAATGACCACACTTGATGCAAAAGGCAATCGATCAGCCAAGCTCTTCTCAACATCAAGGCCGTGACCGCAACATTCTTACGGAAACGTTCAGTTAACACTGTCTGTGAGTGCTTGATCCATTCACGCAAAGGATCAACTGCAGAGCTTGCTGTCGCAATCGCATCTCTAACATCTTGCTCATTATACAATTCAGGATCAGGGGACAACGACAAACGTTTAAACACCTTTAAATTTTTCGGATCTTTCAATTTTTTCAACTCTAAACACCTAAAATAATCGCATTCTTCAAAACCGTGATCAGTGTCATGAAATACTAGTCAAAAGCTTCTTCAGAACGACGCGTTAACACGTCTACCCCAATCTCAGTTACCAACAAAGTATGCTCCCACTGCGCACTGTACTTGTGATCTTTAGTCACTACTGTCCATTTATCAGGTAATAAACGACAATGCCTTTGGCCTGCATTGACCATAGGCTCAATGGTAAAACAAAGGCCCGGCTCAAGCTTCTCCTTCGTACCAGGTTTGCCAAAATGTAAGACCTGAGGTCTCTCATGAAACTCACGCCCAATACCATGGCCACAGTACTCCCGCACGACCGCAAAGCGATTAGACTCAGCATGCTTTTGAATTTTATGACCAATATCACCCAAGTGTACACCTGGCTTGACCATTTCAATACCTAGGTACAAACACTCTTGAGCCACTCTAACCAAGCGTTCTGCCTGCAAAGAAGGCTTACCCACAAAAAACATTTTACTAGTATCACCATGATAATTATCTTTGATCACAGTAACGTCTACATTAATAATATCACCACTCTTAAGCACTTTAGAATCACTTGGAATACCATGACAAATCACATGATTGACTGAAGTACAAATGGATTTTGGAAAACCTCGATAATTTAAACAGGCAGGAATAGCATTTTGCTCACTTATAATATAATCATGACAAATACGATCAAGTTCACCTGTCGACACACCCGGCTTGATATAGTCCCCAATCATTTCAAGTACTTCAGCCGCCAACTGGCCTGCCACTCGCATTTTAGCAATTTCTTCAGGGGTTTTAGTCAAATCTTTCATGATCGAATCATTACTCATAACTGTTTGAAATACAAATAATTGTTGATATTATTTCGCACCAAAATGTAAGTATAAAGCTATGCATCAATAGGCAAACTTCCAACTTCCTGTAGGAATAGTCCTGCGTATAAACAGGCATTTATTTCGTGCTCGTTCCTAAGCTGAAACAGTATCAGCTATCAAGTCGTAGGCACCTTCAGTATTATGTACCTCTTTTCCATATAAGGGAGGGTTAAAGACACAAGCCAACGTCATTTCTTTAAATGCACGCAAAATATGTTTGTCATGCTTGTCTAAGTTATAAAGTGTTCCAGGGCTTATTGGATATATTGCACCATCGTTCAAGGTTTCCACTTCTCCTTCACCGGATATACAATACACAGATTCCAAGTGGTTCTGATAGTGCATCTGAAAATTTGCGCCCTGGTAGATAGTAGTAATATGAAATGAGAACCCCATCTGATCTTCCTTAAGTAATAAACGCGTACTTTCCCAATTCCCATCAGGTGAAACAATACGCCGCTCAGTTTTCTCAGCATCTTTCAAGTTTCTAACAATCATTTATTTTTCCTCGACCAAACACAAAACAGCTTTACGTTTAATTCATCATGCTCAAAATTATGCATTAACGACACAAAATCTATCAAAAAAATTAATCTCTTCTGGAATATTTTTCTCCTTAGCACAAACTTCTTTTATAGACTGCTCCACAATGTCAATCCCTTTTTTCAGGTTTTCATCACTGATAATGAGTGGACAAAGAAATTTTACAACATGATCATCAGCTCCACTGGTTTCAATAATGAGACCTTTTTGAAAAGAACTTTTAGTGATTGCCCCAGCCAATTCACCACTCACACAATTAAGCCCCTGAAACATACCTCTACCTCTTGTGGTAAAATTACCTTCGCCATATTTTTTTGCAATAATTTCCAAACGTTGTGATATATAACACGCTTTACGCTTAATTTCTTTAGAAAAAGTACCATCTGACCAATAGTGATCAATGGCTGCTTTAGCCGTAACAAAAGCAAAATTATTACCACGAAAAGTACCATTATGTTCACCTGGCTTCCACTGGTCCAACTCAGGCTTCATCAACACAACCGCAAACGGCAATCCATAACCACCAAGGGACTTAGATAAGGTAATAATATCCGGCTCAATACCCACTTCTTCAAAACTAAAATAGGTGCCAGTACGCCCACAACCTGCCTGTACATCATCAACAATCAGGAGTACACCATGCTTCCTGCAAACGGTTTGCAAATTTTTCAACCAATCAAAACTCGCAGCGTTAATACCACCTTCACCCTGCACCGTTTCCACAATCACCGCTGCCGGCGAGTTAATACCACTGCTGGAATCGGTCAATACTTTATCGAGGTAAACGGTGGTATCAATACCCTCTCCAAGATAGCCATCATAAGGCATACGGTGCGTGCCACTTAAACTCACACCAGCGGCATTACGATGATGCGCATTACCTGTAGCGGCCAATGAACCCAAGCTCACCCCATGAAAACCGTTGGTGAATGTGACAATGTTTTGTTGCCCAGTCACATTACGCGCTATTTTCATTGCTGCTTCAACAGCATTCGTCCCGGTTGGCCCAGTAAATTGCACCACATATTCCATATTGCGTGGCTTAAGTATTTTCTCGTTAAAAGTTTCAAGCAGCTCGCCCTTAGCCTTGGTATGCAAATCAAGGCCATGTGTAATACCATCGTTATTAATATAATCCAGTAACTTTTCTTTGAATAATGGATTGTTATGTCCATAATTAAGTGTACCTGCTCCGGCTAAAAAATCGAGATATTGACGGCCCTCTTCGTCAAATAAAAATTCACCTTTAGCCCTATTAAACACACGAGGGAAAACTCGTGCGTAGCTTTGTACTTCAGATTCAATTTCATCAAATATTTTCATAGTTTATCTTCCCGGTGTAACCTGTATTTGATAATAAGAGTTCTCAGTGTTTCTTACACAGCTTTAGATAGAGCTCTACTAAGCGGTCCGATCCTTACCAAAACCTCAGAATCGTGATGCCCAGAAAAGTGTTTTTCCTTATCAAACAACAACTGTTTGGATAAAGAACTTCCATAGTAATTCGCAATGCCTTGAAACAATGCCCACGATGCTTTGTTAGCTTCAGTAATGGTAGTCTCTATAAATTGAACAGATTCACAATGCTGACGTTGGAGAATATGCACAATCATGCGTGATGCCAACCCACAACCACGCATTTTTTCGTCAACAGCCATTTGCCACAAAAACAAGGTGTCCGGTCTGTCTGGAACCAAATACCCACTGGTAAATCCAATCAATTCCTTCTCTAATTTCACAGCAACAGAAGTATTTGCAAAATGATAGCATTGAAGGAGATTGCAATAAACAGAGTTACTGTCAAGCGGCGGACAGGCATTAATCAACTGGGAAACAGCCCATCCATCCTCTTTTGACGGTATGTAGAAACTAAGGTTTTGTAATGTATCCATATTATTCAAAGAGACATGTCGAAAATAAATTACATGTCTAACTAAATTTCGGCTCAAAATACTCAAAAAGCTCAAAAAGCTCTATCATTAATCTACAGATGATCATAAATAAATCTAAAATATAGCTTTGTAAAAAAATTTAAAATCCCCAATTATTTAGAACTCTAAACATAGTACACTAAATACGTTACCCATACCACTACCATCAACAAGCTCACCTCCCCAGCAATCACCTGGTATAATCGTACTCAACAGATCACTATAAATAATGAGGTTTTTCATTTGGACACTCTTGAAGAGGTGTTAGTCGCATTGCGCCGAGTTATCCGAGCAACCGACTTGCACTCAAAGCGCCTAGCGAAAACAACAGGTTTAACAGCACCACAGATTTTGTTGCTGCAAACCATTCGAAACAAAGGAGAAGTCACCATAGGTGAGCTGGCTAACGAAATCAGCTTAAGCCAAGCGACTGTGACCACAATACTCGATCGACTGGAAAAACGTCATTTAATTTACCGTGAACGCTCTAAAGAGGATAAACGCAAAGTCCATGCTTATTTGACTGAAGCAGGTACGGATATCCTAAAAGAAGCCCCAATGCCGCTACAAGATCAGTTTGCCCGTCAATTTAATGATTTACAACAGTGGGAACAAACGATGATTATCTCTGCCTTACAACGTATCGCACAGATGATGGATGCCCAACATATTGATGCTGCTCCCGTACTCGATATTGGCACTCTTGACCGGCAAGAACAAAAAAATGATTAGTGATTTGTAGAAATTTATCCAGGTATTTTACTTCTCTTGCTGTTCATAAAGTTCCTAAAACTTCGAAGCAATTATACACACGATTCTACCTGTAGCAAAAGTCATTCCCAACTTCTTTGCTGTTAATATCTTGAGGTAATTTACTTACACCCAGAGTATCTATTATTCTTCTGTTAAAAAGAGATACTAACGCTTTATAGTCATAACCTGCTTCCCAAAGATACTCAGTCCCAACTAAATCCGCGTTTATTTCTTGTTCTGTAGTAAGATCAACATATTTAGATAGGGACGGATTTACAGCTAAATAGTAAATATATAAGCCAGCAATACCTGTAAGTACGGCACCAGTACCTACACTCTGAAGAAAACCATTTTGCAAACCATCAGAGACCGTTAAGCTAGCAGCTATAACAACAACAGGCATGATTGTTACATATAGAGCTGTCATTGGAGCAGAGATAACACGAGATTGAATTATGCCTCTTTTTATACTGCCTCTTCTAAAAACAAAATCATTTTCATAAATATGAGCCAATTCATGAGCAATAATTCCAGCAAGTTCGTCTTCATTTTTTACTTCGTGAAGCAATTCAGTTGTTATAAAGATATCACCATTTGCATACGCCCCTGCATTTCCTTGGCCGTTTCTTGCAAGTTTAGTATTATCTGCAACAATCCATATCTTGATGTCCTTTTTGATACCGATTGATTCGTTCAATCTTCTGACTATCTTCTGTATCCTTTTTTCTACTTCAGGAAACTCAAGTACTGTGTAGGCACCATTTAATCTATTAATCGCAGACAAATAATTCCCATAATGTACAGCCTTTTCATTGAAATTTTCCAAATACTTTTCTTGATATTCAATGTTCTTAGTAGTGTCATGCTTTTCCAATATTTTTGTTTTACTAGTAGTATGTAGTTTTTGAAGCCAAGTGTCATTATAATCACAAAGCTTTTGCTTGACTGAATATTGAACGCTATGTAATATACTCATTCTATCTAAGGGGATTTTCCTTTTTTTTGAAGAAATCGTTTCAATTGAACCAAATTGCAAAACAGAATATTTATCCTTTTCAGATCTGACACAGATAAACATCCATGAGTCCTCAAGTATATCTCTCTGCTTATATTTTCTATCACTTAATCCAACATATTTTAGGCATTTCCCATATTTTTCGTCTTGAAAAATATTTAAGATATTAAAATCTTGCATAATTACTTCAATGGCAATATTCCATACTTTATCTGAAGGTTTTCTGATTCTGAACTCTTCACTATGTGTTGGTTTAAATGATTGATTGTAATGTTTTATTTTTCCTTCATAAAAATCTGTGTAAGCACTATTGGGAATCAGCTTGCTTGTGCAATTTGAAAGGAAAGCCACGATAATATAAAGAACCAATATTCTATATTTTAAGTTCATAATGACTCTAATCTTGATAACAATTGTTTTACAAAATAAGATTCATAGTTTCCTCTTGAGTGTGAAACTCCATATTTCGAATTAACAGGATAATAAATTTGGCGAATATAAAGCCAACACATATTTGGGCTTTTCTCATCAGCTTTAAGCCATATAGAAGTTATAGCAGGAACTTTTTTTCTGCTTTTTCTTATCAGGTTTACGTCTTTTAAAGCAGAGTGCTGTTTATTTTTTCTATGTACTTGTGTAATCCATGATAATATAAAATCTTCCTGGCTGACTGTTAGAACAATTGCATCAAATATTTTTTTCTGTTCATCTGAAACAGCTTCCCAAACAGACTTTATAGGATATTTAAATAAAAATCTTTGTGGAAGACCATCTTCCATTAAATCATTTTTTGGATAATCCAATGAGGAGCAACCGCATAACAGAAAAAGTGCCACCTTGCACAAAAGAATACAATTATCTCTACCGATTTTCAATTTCTTTTTCATTGTTTATTTTTTCTAGATTTTTTATTTTTTCCTGTATTTTTTTGATTCTGAGCTCATATCTTGCAGGATGTGAATCTTCAAATTTTAGCGGGATGCAAGAAGTACAAAAAGCAAGAAGGCAAAATAAGGAGGTGTGACAAA
Source organism: Pseudomonadales bacterium (assembly GCA_028281605.1). Taxonomy (GTDB): domain Bacteria; phylum Pseudomonadota; class Gammaproteobacteria; order Pseudomonadales; family JANQJO01; genus JANQJO01. Next base: position 8,061 of record JANQJO010000156.1, on the reverse strand, counting down.
ATAAATTGGACATCTGGCGCCGAGATTTAGACCAGATTTTTTCAAAAACACAAGCCAAAATTTGCAGGAATAGCAAGCTATTTTGAGAATTTTGGCTTGTGTTTTTGAGAAAAGATGACTTGAAGATCGGATGCCAGATGTCCAATTTATTTTGTCACACCTCCTAAGATAAAACTATGAGTCATTATTAATATTGTGACATTCTTCGATAACTACTTGCAATCTCTGTTTTTTTCAAAATAATTTTTTCTGATCTTGAAAAAATTTCGTATACATTATTCGTATCACTAATCGGATTTCCTTCTGCTTCTGCCCATATATAGTACATACCAAGTTCAATTTGAGAAGGGTTCTCTCTAGCAGTTTTAACAATGCCATCATTAACATTTCTATATTTTATATCTGCAGATCCATCATGGGGTTGAATAACAAATGTAACAAAGCTATTAAAACTAAAATTGTTTATCCATTTTATTAAGGCTTCCTGCAATTTCGCTATTAATGCTGTATCATTGGGCGAGCATTCTTTTATTTTAGTTTCAAACTCCTTCATAGTCTCAACAATATTTTTGCTAGGGAACGCGGCCATTAAATTTGTTTTTCTGGTTTCATTCAATTCTTTGTTTAAGCGATTTTTTATTTCAGAATGAAGTGATAACAGTTGTTTTTTAGAATGCAACTCATCTACAGGAATGGATTTTTGGATACTAGTACAAGCACAAAGCAAGGATATTGCGAAAACATAAATAAAGGTACACAGATATTTTAAATTATATATTCTCATTTTAATTGTCCAATATGAATTGAAGGCGTACAAAAATTGGGTTTGAACGCAAAATTTCTGAAAATATCACACAGGTCTTCCAGTTTAAAAAAACATCAGTTGTTCTTAATCTTATTCCCATCACGTGTGTAACGAAGTATACACAGATTAAAGACTCTGTACAATTGCAGAATTGGATAGTCAACGCAATAAAATCGAACAGCAGTCTGACTAAAAAGAGAGCAACTCTAACATATCCTCTCCAAATTTAAATGTTAAAGTTATTTCGTGCTCGTTCCTGAGTGGTTCACTACGTAAACTCTTGAACAAACGGGTACATCAAAAAAAAACATGCAGCCCAAAATACAAAGAAATAAATTGTGCCTGCTTGATATCAGCCTCATCTACAATTAGGCTCAGTTTAAAATAACGATTGTAAAACTCTAAACCCATCGCTTCTGCCTCAAACTGATACGCCAAAGAAATACTTTGAAAAAAATCAATATAAACGGATGAAAACGTCTGAACACGTGTTTTATAGATTTCACCTGACAACTGAATATTCGGCAACATTTGATAATGACCCAATAGTTTATATCTTTTTGGTAAATGCTGAATGTATTTCTCATTACGCACATCAGTCGTACTATTATCAGCTTGAATTTGACTCTCTATCTCAGGTACAACCGCTTCAGGATCATCAGGATTACTTGGATTAATAGAAGTAAAAAAAGAGCCATTGGCCCTTTTAATAATATCCTCTTCAACAAATTGCTCTAGTACATCTAAGGTATCAAGCGCCGCACGTGTCACCTGGGCATTGGCTGTGGTTGCAGGTGCATTGTCCCACTTAATATAAGAATAAAAATCCAACATCTCAAAATTCATGGACCATTTTTCATTTATTTCCCAACTCAAACCCAAATCTAAAACCAAACCCGCACCAGAAGGTGAAAACAAATCAACATCAGAAAAATCATCAATCTCATCTTCTCTGAGTGCTGGTTTATAATAGTGATAATTCGCATCAAACTTTAGGTCAGTGGTCACAACCATTTCTTGTAACTGATGGGTACTTTGACGCAATTCCTTACCTAACTCACCTGCTTGATCAAAAGTGTTAATATCACCAGACTCAATACTAGACACTAAGGCTTCCAGATCTTCAACAGCTTGCGCATCAAAATCACCTTGATTAATATCAGCAATGATATGTCCACTGTAAAACTGTTCTGATTCCAACCAAGAAATGGCCGCTCTGACTGTCAAATTATCTCGAATACGCACACTTCTACCCAACTTAATACCTGATGAACGCAAATGATCGACTTTCAAAGCGATGTGATAAGGTCGGGTTTCATCAATCACAACGCCATTTTCTAATTGATAATTTAAAAATGCAGTATCCTCTGAAAAAGAATTCACATAATCGTAACGAATCACACGGGCGACTTGCCAATCTCCATAAGAAAAGCCCAATTCTAACACATTATGAGTAACCGCCGTTGAACCACTTTCTAAATCCCCGCTGAAGTCATTAATAAAACCATCTATCGACATGACTTCTGAGTAAGTAAAACTTTCTGCTTTAGAATACAGCGATATAGGCTCAAGTGCATAGACAGCCTCACCACACAACAACACAAAACCGATTATACAAATAACAGTCAATGCTTGCATAATTATCACTAAAAAGCGAAAAAAAAAGGGCGACTCACGTCGCCCCCAAGATAAGTGATTTAACCCCAACTATAGAAACAAAGCACCTAAACTGATCGCAGTCTCGGGCGTTGACAGTGTTATCGTTGCAGTACCACTCTCAGTAATTGAACCTGCGCTAACACCACCTACACTGATTGATCCAGAAAAGCTATCACCATCCACTAAAGTTAAACCGGCACCCAAACCATTGTTCAACGTATAGGTAAGGATATCATTTGCAAACACAGCCGTACCTGTCAATAACGTTTGCTTATCCCCTAAAAGATCCGCATCTGCTGCTGTATCTACAAGACTGAACTTCAATAAATCAAGGTTACCATTTTTCACTGCAGTGCGATCACCTTCTGCCTGCACCAATAACAGGGAATTTGAAGTACTGGTCTGCCTATTGCCATCCGCATCCAACCTTGACTTCGTATAAGTAACGGGTGTTTGCGTTTGAAAAACAATATTATTGACAGTATAAAAGTTACTGTCAGTTTCATCTTCAAATGCAGGTACTCCTTGCGCACTAGAAGTATCTGTGGTGAAAGATAAAGAAGCATCAGCCATAGCACCGGAATTATCCACTGCCGCATGACTGCTTGGCAATGTAAAAGTACCGTCAAAATCAAATACTGTCAGTAATGTATCTCTTTGAGTCAAATCTCTTGTAACCAGCAACTCTCCCGTAAAAGAATAACTGTCTGTAATACTGATACTGATATCATCTGCATTCACAGTAAAAGTCAAGTCTTGTCCGGTCGTTGCATTCTCTACCCCAGTTACCGTCGAAGTGCTCCCCAAAGTGATGTCGGTGCTCATATCATTTGCAATATCAACACTGGCTGTAGTAATGTTAAAAGTACGAGTGGTCGCTGTCGAACTCGCATCGCGTACTAAAGTCAATTCATATTTATCTCCAGAAACCATGACGGGGTCAGTACCGGTGGTGACGGTATTAGTTGCCACCGTCAAAGTTACAGAACCACCAGAACCCGTAGTCGAAAATTCAGCATTGGGGGTATCCAGCAAATTTGAAATCGCAGCAATGCTGCATTGGATACTAACAGGCGCACTGGTATCTGGAGTGAATGTACAACCGCTGTTTTGAAGATCCATCGTATCATCTTGATCCAGTATTAAAAAACTCGCCCCAGCAATCAAGTCCGTTAAATGATCAAAGCGATCAACAACATCCGTATCCGTAGCTGCTAGCACATCACCAATGTCATTAAACACTGTATCGGTTGAACTGCCAGTTTCATCCAAATCAAACGCTGCAACCGTCGCGTCCAAAACATTTTTAAGATCAATAACTATTTTCTTTGCCTTATCTAAATCAGAGGCACTGGCTAATTGCGGATCTACTGGTGCGGTGGGATCGTTGTTTTGGTCCGTCACTGAATTTTTGGTTTCACTTAAAGCTGTCAGTTGAGTTTGCAATGTTGTCAAAACCAAGTCTGTTCCTAGTAAAGAATCCAAGTTAGTTTGAATTGTAGTGTTTGTACTATTACTTAAATCCAAAGCCACCTCAGCAATGCCCGTTAGAATATCCGCCAAGTCAATACCGTTATCACTACTGTTAATATTAGTGGCCGTATCATTAACATTAAATTCACCGTCATCATCAAAAGCATTAGCTAAGTTAGTGACAATCGATTCAATACTGGTATTAGCTGATGTATCAATCAAATCAAATAAAGAAGCTGACGCCATGGACATTAAAGTACCCAACTGATTCTCAGCAGCACTCACAGTAGAGTCATTAACTGGGCTGGTCACATCAACCAGGTTCAACGTAAAAAAATTAGCATCAAAGCTATTGGTTGCACCTTCTAAGCCCAGCATATTATTTAATACACCAGCCACTTCTAAATTCGCCGTGTCTACGTTAGTCGTACTGATCGGCGTATTCGTACCAGCCAGTGCAATGGCTCTACTGGCAGCCACTTCTGTCCACGGGCTAATATTAACCTCTTGACTGGTCGCAGTGCTTAATATTTGTGGTACAACCGCCCTTAATCGAAAAGAACTGTCCAACGTCAACGATTGACCAAAAGCAACGCCACTGCCACACCCATCTGGAAAATCACACAGCATCGCCGTACCTGAACGAGCCCGCATTTCAACCACCACAGGACCTGTAGGATTACTTGGAAGCTGAAAAGAATAAGCACCATTTGCATCGGTACATGCACTTGCATTACCAACACTACTGTACAGCTCTGTCGTTAAGTCTGAACTCAGAGCAACACAATCAGCACCTGATAACAAACCTTTAACGGCTTGCCCTGTAATCGTCGCACCTGAAAACGAGGGTGAATCAATTCCCAAAACATGAGAATCCCCCTTGGCACAACCTTCTATTAGGCCAGCCAAACCAATAGTGGCCACAAATCCTATCGATTTAACACGTTTATTCATTGCAAAATTCCCTTTAAAAATAAATCCTTTTGGCTATAATTTTCTACAAAAACTACTATTACAGTCTCCATTAAAACTTAAATTGAATACCAGAACGTATCGTTACTGCATTTAGAGGATTTTTATTGCTATCACTGAAGGCACTGGCATCACCCGGCTGCAAGTCAAACTGATAGCCTATACCACCATAAAGTGTCATTTCATCATTAACGTGATAATTCAAATCGGCTGCCAACAAACCTACAACCGTATTACTGAGATCGAGCTCTTGTGTGCTAGTCGAATTGTCTGAAAGAGTAAAGCTTAAATCGGCATCTGAACTGGCATCATGATAGAGCACACCCGTTTCTACTGTCATTTGCAAACCATTTGGCAACGTTTGAGATCGTAAAAAAGAAAAGCCAAATTGAGTCCAGCTTGAATCACCCGCCAAACTACCAGAAATACCATTGCCTACAGTAATACCTGTTTGCACTTCATCATTAACATCCCAAGTGCTACTACCGATGGTTAACGCAAAACCATAATGTTCAGGCATCAATGGAAGAGAAAAGACGGCTTGGCCCTGCAAACCCCAACCCCCATCCCAGTTATCACTGGATCGAGGAAAACTCCAATTTAAATTAACACGAAAATCAGTGGCTTGAATGCCTTCTGCCTGTACAATAGGGGATATATTTAACAATCCAATGACTAAGGACACTAACCCAGTCTTTGTCATCACTTTCTTATAGTCAGTCATAGCTACTCCTTAGCATTTGGGTTCCTAACTTTACAAAGTACACTTTTGTTTGTCGTAAAGATTATATAATAAACAATCAATAACGCTTATTTTTTCATGTTCCAAATAGGTTTGTAACATAGTGTAGAATCGTGTTTTAAAGAATGCCAGACAATGCAGCTAATAAATTTAGCTACCCTAGCTACTAATTTGAAGACCACTGTCATGTTGCCAAAGCCTTAGAAGTAACTATTCTTAATATTAACTAAATTTCAAAAATTATATTATCAAAAAAGTGAGTACTTAAGTTGATATTCAAGATGCGCAATCTCAATTTAAAAGTTCATCAACGCATTTTCACTTCTTTAATTATCATTGCCTTCCTCTTAGCTGTTTACGCCAGTCGTTCTTATTATTCCTTAAACCTTTTATCAAAGAATTTTAATATTATTGTTTCACATACAGCCCCTTTGAACAAAGTAAGCAGCAATTTACTATCAGAAAAAATGGAGCTGATATTACTGATACAATCGATCACCAGACAATATGATCTAAAATCACTATTAACTCAAGTCAAATCAATTAATATAACAACAGACAATATTAAAATACTACTGGAACAGCTGCAAAAATTCGGTGACCATTTTCAGGAAATACCCAAACACCTATTAATTATCGATACCAGCTTTAAACAACTATTAAAACAGAGTGACATATTGACCAATCTGCAACAAGACTTAATCGTAAAAAAAGAAGCTTTACCTCATATGCTCGGTGAATTACGACACAATTTAGAAAAAATCAAAAGTAATATTTTATTAATAACTGAAGAATCAGATATTGAGATCAGCACGGAAACCTATTTAACTGTCACTGCAACAGAAAAAATAAATAATCTCATTAACAATCTCTATCTCAATCCTGATCTGAAAGCCATGCAAAAAGATGCTGATCTAATATTAGAGCATTATGAACAATTAGCGTCGACCTTGACAACCCTTGAAGCAATGGATGAATTCGACAGTGAAGAATGGGATTTAGCTTACGAAGGTTTTGAAACAACTCAATTCCATATAAAAGACCCTTCCGGCTTATTGAATAATGTCTTACTGATCTCAAAGCTCGAACAAGATCTCTTTCAATCTCTGGCTCAAACCGATGATCATGCCGATTTTCTCATTGAAAAAATCAAAAAATTAAATTTATTAACACAAGTGGCATTAGAGAATACCAACGCTGATGTCTCCAAAATTCTATCTTCAAGTCAAACAATCAGTGTATTAATTGGATTTATTACTATCTTAGCAACAGTATTAATTGGGAAATGGCTTCACGCCAGTATTCAACGACCTCTCAATCAATTTCAAAATTATGTTGCTTCCATTGAAGAAGGTGATCTAACTCAGACTATTTCCATAAAATCTGGAGATGAATTTGAAGAAACAGCTGACCAATTGGTAGGTGTAACAGATCGTTTAAGTCATGTGATGCAAGAAATCAGCTATCAAGTCGATCAAGTCGAAAGTACCTCCAACTTTATCACAACCTCTAGTCAAGATTTAAAAAGCGTTCTCAAACAACAAACACAAGAAGTTAACGAAGTTAATGACTTAATTCTAAACCTTGAATCAGCCAGTGAGAACGTAAGAAATAATATTACTCTCACCCATGATCGTATTGATGAAGTTTCAAACTGGGCTTCAACAGCTGCATCAGAAGCCAATCAATCTATTAAAATCGTTCATGATCTAAAAAACTACTTAACTGAATCACTCTCAAGCGTTGAAGTATTGGTCAGTTTAATTCAAAAAATACATGGCATTACTGACTTAATTAGCAACATCGCTGATCAAATCAATTTACTGGCCTTAAACGCAGCCATCGAAGCAGCACGAGCAGGTTCTCACGGACGAGGATTTGCTGTGGTAGCTGATGAAGTCAGATCACTTGCAGCCAACACGCAAGAATCTACTCAAGTGATTCATCAACAAATTGAACAAATCATTGAGCACAGCATGAAATCAAAACAATCGGTTGATCAAAGTCATTCCATTGCTGAAACAGCCATGGAGCGCTTCAAACAAACCGGCGCCGTCATGGAAAAAATCGACAATGCCACTTCTGAAGTCTCCAAACTGGCTCTAGAAGTTAATACAGCTGCTGAAAACCAAACTCAATTTACCAAAGCTGGAGTCAGAAAGCTCAAAGACATTAAACAAATCAGCCAACTCAATGCTTCAACTTTTCAAAGTATCTCTATGATGATGGTGAAGCTGACTGATTTATCGGAGTCACTGACCAGAGAAGTCAATTTCTTTGAGTACCATGGTAAAAATTTAAAAAAATAAAATTTAGGAACGAGCACGAAATAAATTCCTGTTTATACGCAGGACTATTTTTTGCTATCAAGGCGAGAAAATGGGCGCATAGTTATTCTATGTAACCATTT
>JANQJO010000155.1 GCA_028281605.1 Pseudomonadales bacterium | reverse complement strand
CACAGGGATCGCAAGGATCTGGCACTGGCTCTGAGTAAGGCTCAGGTTCAGGTGCGGGTGGATCGCAAGGGTCACAAGGTTCAGACACTGGATCAGGATAAGGTGTAGGGTCTGGTTCAGGCACAGAATCACAGGGGTTACAAGGATCCGGCACTGGCTCTGAGTAAGGTATTGGGCCAGAGTTACCACATCCACTGTCATCACATCCATCTATGTCATCATCATCGTTACAACCGTAAGGATCACAAGGGTCTGGCTCAGGATATGGGTTAGGGTTTGAATTACACCAGTTCTGGCCATTGGGACAATCAGATTTTGGTGGGCCGAAACTGTCTTGAATGTAATCAGCTACTAATACGGCGCATTCGTCTTCACATAGGGCTGCTGCAGTTGCGGGCATATCATTATCGATTTTAACAATTAAGTCTGTTAAGCTTTCGCAAACAACACAGTCGCCTGGTAGTAGAGAGGGAGCCGAGAGGCCTTCGCCATTGTCTCCATGACAACTTGCGCACTGCATATCGTAATATTGCTTGCCAGTTAAGACACGTGGTGTTGAAGAAAAATTGTTAAAAATATACTTCGTTGTTTCGGTAGCGCAGGCCGTGTCACAAAGGAGTGTGCCTTCTTTTGGCATATTTTCTACAATTACATTAAACAGTCCTACCATATCGCCGCACAGTTCGCACTCAGAGCGCTGTAGACTGGGCGCTATACCTCCCTGGCCAATACGCCCATGGCAGTCTACACAGAGGTTTGCGTAGTATTCTTTACCATTTAGAGCTGGTTGTTCCTCAAAGGCATTAAATATGTAGTAGGCTATTTGTGCAGAACAGGCTTCGTCACAATCGGCTGGTTGTGCACGTGGCATAGTGTACAGAATTTTACGATAAAGACCGTCTAGGTCTGAACATTCATTACAAAACACACCTGTTAAAGGAGGAGATGGTGGGTTTTCACCACCGCTACCATCGGCACCATGGCAGCCTGCACATAAGTTATCGTATAAGTTTTTGCCGGTCTCAAATGAAAGATCCACTTTGGCTAATATTTCGTCATCTATATTGGTGTTATTAGGCTCCTCACTACTGGGATCTTCGGTACTAGATCCATCACCCATATCAGGCATTGTTTCTTCAATATTGCTCCAGTTGAAGATCATTTGAGTTAAATTAAAGGCACAATCGCCTTCACAGTAATGAGGATTTTCTGCAGGCATATCGTTTAGAATTTTGAAATACAAGTCACTGACTTTGGCACAGCTGGTACAAGTATTCAAATCAAAAGCAGGCCCTGTGCCTCCGTCACCATTGGCGCCATGACAGCTTGCGCATTTTAAAGCGTACTGTTCTTCTGTGCTTAAGTTCTCAGCATTGAATCCAGAACTAATATATTCACCGATTAAAACTGCACATTGATCATCCAAGTCATCTTGACAGATCCAAGCTTGATCTAAAGGCATTTCTACATCGATATAGGACACTAAGGCTTCAAAATCTTGACAAGTTGAGCAGTTACCAGGTGTTAAAGCTGACGCACTATTGCCTTGTCCTTGATCTCCATGGCAACCACTGCAATTGAATTCATAAAGTTGCTGACCCGTCAGCCTGGCGCGTTCATCAAATCCTCCATAAATGAGTTGCGCCGTTTGAATCGCACAGTTTTGGTCACACAATACAGGAGAATTGCCATAAGGCATTGTGTCAAGTATATATTTTACCAATTGAGGATAATCATTGCATACTTGACACTGATCCAGTGTCAACATGGGCCCATTGCTTCCTTCACCTTGATTCCCATGACAATCTGCGCAGCCAAATTTTTGATAATATTCTAAACGAGTATATTCTCTGGGCTGTTCAGAAAAACCATCATAAATAAAGCGTGCAACCTTAGCTGAGCATTCACCGCGGCAAGATGTTTCTCCTGTTGTTTGCTCTACTTCCTCCATTTTTTCCTCAATGAATGCCACTAAGTCAAATAGTTTTGAGCAGGATTCACAATCAGATAGGAGCAAAGAAGGAGCTTCTCCGCCAGAGCCTGTTTCGCCATGACAACCTGCGCAGTCATCTTGGTAAATTTCAACGCCTGTTCTTGCATCAGGTGCAGGAGGAGGGAGTTCACTTATTTCAGGTTGCTCACTGGTATCACTGTTGTTACTTGGAGTATCTATCGTCGGAATCTCTACAGTATTAGTAGAATCACCTGAATCAGAGACAATAGGGTCAGGTGTATTTTCTTCTACTGGCTCGTTAGGTGTGCTACCTATGTCAGAGTCACTGCCTGTGTTTGAATTACTTGAAGGATTCCCACCACCCCCAAGTTGGTCCCCGCTGTCACCAGGACTGACATCAACACAGTTAATGCCGATGCCTCCAACGCAAAGAAGATCACCGGCACCACCACAGCCTACTAAAAAAAAGGACGATAAAAAAAGATAAGACCACTGTAGTAAACAGCGTCTAAAAGTTAAATTTAAATAAGATTTAATTAAAAGAAATTGACTCATGTTCTAAATCCATCTTTTTTGTAGTTGTTTTTATTCCATACTTCATGGTTGTATAAATTTTGAAAATCTGTTCTCTCAATATAGAAACCGAAAAACAGATCTTCCTAGAAACCGATTTTTTTATTTCAAAACATACCAGCTGATAGGGTTACTTTTGGCTCTGGCTGCATGTTATTGGCGCTATAACCTAGAGTAAAATAGGTTGTACAACTAAGTCGATTGTGCAAGATTTATTTATTGCAAGCAATGATTAATGCATGTTAAGTTAATGCCCACACACTCCTAAGCAAGGTATTAATGTAAACTACACGACTTGCTTGCGTTATGAAAGTTCTCATAGCCCAATACAAATTGGAACAAAAAACAACCAGTTTTTGTATCTATATAAGTCTCTCGAACAATCAAATAGTATAAAAAGTCAATAGTTATGGTAGAAATGTGCTTTTCTACTGTACTTTTTTAAAGCTTTGTCCATACTATGTATTTTTAAGCTGTTTACTTTATTCATGTTTCATTACACAACAATTAAGGCTCAGAGTTTTGCCAGTGATACATAACTTACAATCTCAGCACATTTCTCTTAGAAACACTGTACTGAACAGAAATATGTTGATATGCATTGCAACGGGTATCAGTTCAGGCTTACCTTTATACGTTTTAATTAGCTTAGTTCCCGCATGGCTTAAATCGGAAAACGTAGGTTTAAAGGAAATAGGTTTATTTGCTTTAATCGGTTTTCCTTACAGCTGGAAATTTATTTGGTCACCTATTATGGATCGTTATACTCTGCCTTGGCTTGGTAGAAGAAGAGGTTGGATGTTAATAACCCAATGTGTTCTAATGTTTTTAATTGGTACATTGGGATGGATTCCACCGGCTAGTTCTTTAAGTTTAGTGGCCATTTTAACCATTTTGATTGCATTTTTTAGTGCGAGCCAAGACATTGTCATTGACGCTTATCGTAGAGAAATTTTAACTGATACACAATTGGGTTTAGGAAATTCTATCCATGTTAATGCATATCGGTTATCAGGTTTAGTGCCTGGTTCATTGGCTTTAATTGTAGCTGATTATACTTCGTGGCAGTTGACTTTTTTTATAACATCTTTGTTCATGTTATGTGGTCTTGTGATGACGGTATGTGTTAAAGAGGTACCTGTGTCTTACAAACCGATTACGTTGAAAGCTTCCATTACTGCTCCTTTCTCTGAGTTTTTTCAGCGTCAAGGTGTAAAGAAGGCTATAGCTATATTAGCTTTTATGTTTTTTTATAAGTTAGGTGATAATATGGCAACAGCTTTAGCCACCCCTTTTTATCTTGATATTGGTTTTACTAAAACCCAAATTGGTTTAGTTGCTAAAAATGCCGCTTTGTGGCCTATGGTGTTTGGTGGTTTATTAGGCGGCTTGATCATGGTCAAAATCGGTATTAATCGTGCTTTATGGGTATTTGGTTTCGTACAGTTAATATCTATTTTAGGGTTTGCTTGGTTGGCCACAGCGGGTAATGTTCTATGGATATTAGCGGTAGTGATTGGCTGTGAGTATTTAGGGGTTGGTTTGGGTACAGCAGCTTTTATCGCTTTCATAGCGCAAATTACGAACAAGGCTTTTGCAGCCACGCAATTGGCATTATTCACTGCGCTAACAGCTGTACCTAGAACGTTTGCTAATGCCAGCACCGGTTTTCTGGTTGAAGCAGTGGGGTGGACGCAGTTTTTCTTTTTATGTGCGGCTTTTGCTGTGCCGGGTATGTTATTGCTGTTTAAAGTTGCACCTTGGATTGAATCAGAAACTGATAAAGCTTAGGAACGAGCACGAAATAAAGTTTACAATGTGAGCGGATGCATGTCTGAGCGCAGCGAGTTCAGGAGCGAAGCTTGTAAACTTTATTCTGGGACACCTCCTTAGTAATTTTCAGTTACAACGATTCGAAATAAACCCTTGCGCCACAAAAATGTATCTTGATCTTTATCTGGTGTTGGGCTGCTATCTTGCTTCCAAAACTCAGCTTCATAGAATTGATTGCCTATCTCAAAGTGTACAATCAGGTCATTACCGCTGTCTGAACGAATCTTGATGTTATTAGCGCCTCGAATTAAATGTCGAAACGTTTCAAAATCAGTACCTTGAACCTTGCCCTCTATGCCTATATCTAAACCAATTTGCCGCCACTTCCTTGGCAAATTATGCCCCATATGATTTGCAAAAACGATTTTGTTAATGACTTCAGCATGAGAAGAGAATATTTGAAATTTTCCTGCCATATCATAGCGTTCACAGCGTTCATGTCCGGCTCCAGTGCTGTTGTTTGATGTTTTAATTTTAGATATACAATTTCCTCTTTTTTCAATTTCAATATTTTTAGTTGCACCTAACTCAATGCCATAGGGTAGCTCAGAAAGAATGGACAAATAGGAGTTTTGATTAGCCCAAGAAATGGCTCCAATACAGTTTGATAGAATGATTAATAAAAAGAAATACAAGTATTTGAGCATGACAACAGTTCTCCACATAAATCAGTTTGATATTTTAGATAATAAATAAGAAAAACAATGTTTAGTCTGTGTTATAAGTGTGAAACAAATATTGGGTATAAAACCAGTCAATCATTAATTTGAAAAAGATTTGGCCTTATTCATCGTTTCAGACATTTTGACTGGCTCCTAGTATGATGAGCGCAGCATACACAATATAATGATGGGATGATAGGGTACAGATTTATTTACGCTTACCAAAATCAATAATAAGGAGATTTAGCAATTTTTCCATGCTTGTTTACTCCATAAACACTTCAATTCACGCAAGTGCTGTTTCAAATGCGATGGGGATATGTAAGTTATTCGAATCAATCGCGACTTTTGGTTCAGGTATTTCTGAAATGCGTAAATTAAGTAGACGAGCTGGCGTATTCTGCAACAAGTAACCGCCAAGTGCGTTAGACAAGTGATGTTTGTGCGTATCCATAAAAGAAATCCCATTCCATCTACCAGGGTACATTTGCAAAAAGTCCTGAAAAATATTTTCAATTAATCCTTTGAATAGAATTTTCTGAAGATCAGCTGTCATCTCATTATCAAACTCTAAATGAGTGAGATATAGCGGGCAAAAAGATTTGCCCATTTGGGCATTGGCGACACCATAATGTCTACTCATTACATTTGCCGTGTTAGCCAATAAACGTAATTTAGTAGGTAGATTAACAATACGAATATCTTTTGCTTGACTAGGTTCCCAGGGCAAACAGCAAGCAACCACTTTGTGATTTCGGTCAATCCACACACGAAATTTCGATAACTCGAACCCCCAATGGGATTGACGATGAGTCCACTCAGTGTCTTTAAAACAGTATCCAAATTGTTTATTGATATTCTTTTTTTCCAAGAAGCCGATTAAGTCTGCTTCCTCAATTTGGGAACCTGTCAATAGTTCATAACCGAAAGGTATCTGAGGTTTTCGGCGCCAAGGCAATGGTGACAACAATTGGACAATATGATACTGATAGAGTATATCTGTACTTATGCCTGATGGTAGCCCATCATGTAGTGCTTTAGATATGGCAATATTTTTGTCAAGAACCGCCATAGTATTATAGCGAATCCCAAACTCCTCCATACATGTTCTTATGGCCTGCCCACAGAACTCTCGCCACAAACGGGTACCATTTACCGAGGTATCCATTCTCAAATCACTCCAATAAGCAACCCATTCCAGCAAACCATCAAGGTAAGAGGGTCTTATACTAACACTGGCTGTTCCCACAATCTTGTTATTAATCCTCATGTAACAAACTTGATGATACAAACTTTGGAAAGTTAGATAACGAAAGTAATTCGGACCCCTAAGATACTGTAACCCTAATCCCGAAGCTACCATCTCAATATTAGAGGCAAAGTCGAGTAAGTCCTCATTCATTGATTCATCAGCAACATCAATAGTAGGGAACCGAGCACATGCAGTTCGAAGACTAAAATCTATCATTATTAGATGCCAATTAAGCCTCGTAGTAAACCATACTTTTTAGGAACACCAAGTGCGTATTTCTCGTTACTAGGATGTGCATAAGTACCGAACATGCGATCCCATAAAATGAACAATGCACCAAAGTTCTTGTTACGTACACTGCTAAGCGAATGGTGTAGCCGGTGTGCTTGAGGTGTAACGAAAATATAACTTAAGAAACCAATGTTCACTGATACATTCGCATGTTGCCATAGTTGAATAAAATAGCCTGCTATAATACAACCCATCATTTCTAAGGTAGTAAAACCTAATATGTAATAGCCAATAATCAGTTGTGGTGCAACGTACATAGAAATATGAGTTGCACTGGTGTAAGAACCTTTCAACCAATTCATCTCGGTAACTGAATGGTGAAACCAATGTGTTTTCCACAGTAGTTTTGTATGCATAGCACGATGGAGCCAATATAATAGGAAATCCATGAAAATCACTGCAAATACAATCTTGTATTCAAAAGGAAATGATCCCAATGGAGCTTTTGCTACTAACGAGTCAAAAGGTTGGAATACAAATTTACACAGCAGTGAAAATACGAACAGATTCGTAACAGCGATCATATCAACACTTGTAATAGTAAAACGATTATTTCTTGCCGGGCGTTTATATTCCCATAGTATAAAAAAGACGATGAATACTAATAAGAATATTTTGTCATAAGCAGTAATGGGGGTGTTATTCATATTAATTACCAGTAAAGTTGAGCCTATAGGAATTCGTGTATTATTCACTTCAAAAAATGACGCATTACAAACGGTTAATCAGCATTTGTAAGAGTGCTTCCCAGAATAGTCCTGGGTCAAAACCAAGTTCACCCATACCAGGCTGAGCATGATCTATACCTCCCAATACAAGTTGTACACCTTTATCCGCCCATAGTTGGTCAGTGAGATAAAATTGACCATCATGCGCGACACCAGGATTAAAATGATTCAGTCGTTGATGGTAAGAATCCACCCAAGATGACGGTTTAATAGACCAACTTGCAACGGAAACTAACGGACATGATAAGTTTGCCTCCCGGTATATCTGCCTATTCTTTTCAATGCCCGGCGTGGTGAGATCGTATGCGGCAGGCCCATGGAAACTTGATTTAATGCCAGTCATCATGACTTTGTTTTTGAAACGATAACAGAGAGTGCTCGACTGTAGTGGAATAAATCCACTAAGCTCATTCATTACGGCTGAAGCTCCTGTTGTAGTTTGCGAGAAAGCGATACCTTTCAGGCAACGGAAACAGGGGGCACCAGGAAACAGCTTTAACGCGGATAATAAATCAAGTCCACCTTTGCTATGACAAAGCAGCATGTAATTCTGATCACAAGGTAGGTAATTCACTAACAAAGAAGCATTAGTAAGCACTGATCCTCCTGAACGGATGGGGGCCATTACAACGTGCAAACCCAAGTTACGCAGGTATTTAATGGGTTTGCTCATATACCCAGGCATCAGTGCGGATAGAAAACCACGCACTATGATAATCTTGAATTGTTTTATTCTAGGATCAAGTTGTTTTTTTTCAAAAGCATCCGTGTATTCCTCAAACGCATCGTTATAAACAGTACAATCAAGTGTCGTATTAGGGTAGTATTTTTCTATATCCGTTAGTTGGGTAGGGTGCCAAAGTTGATATGTCATTACTATTCGGCCTAATCAGTTAGAAACAGCGTTTTTCGCATAATCGCCATACCAACGTTGCAGTTCAGGTAATTTTTCGTAACGAACCGCCGGATGTAAATGATGCATACGATGATAACCAATATTGCGTGGAAACAAAATAAATCGACTGAAAAGGTCCATTGGTTGGTCTTTGGTATACTGTGCTATATTCACAGGTGAGTGATCATCAATAATCACATGCATATGTTCTTCCACCACGCGATAGCTATTAACAACAGACGCCAGTGCTAAAGGAATAATGTAGTAAAGTACCATCCAATTAGGATAAACGATGATTAAGCCGATCAAAATGGTTTGATAAATTATTTGTCCAATATCCCGTCGCAAACATAAATCAATTTGTTTCGAATCGCGCAAATCCTCTTTAGCACGATCACCAAAAAATAATTTTGCATAAACATTCTTCAGGTTAGGGAAAATACGTGCAAACAACCCAAAATAGGGGCGAATAATCCACGCAAGGATAACAACAATACCTCGGAGATAATTTAGCCATCGCATAATTTTGCTATTTTCCACTGAAGTTTTAAGGTACGGATCCAATGAAGAACAAGTATGCCGATGATGCCTTAAGTGATGATAACGCATACCTTCAATAGAGAGACCAATAGGATAACCACCCATCCAATCAACTAATATCGCATGAATCGATTCAGAGCGCTTTAAGTGGCAAGCATCATGCAGTAAGACACCTAGTGCGTGGAAACGACCACAAATAACCAAAACACCTATTGGGTAAAACCAACTCGGGCTAACTGCCAGTACGATCCAAGCTGCTACGATCATACCCCATTCTTGAGCCATGTACTTTACGATATCGTTAAGATCTGCTTTTTCAAGTAGACTTTCAGGGATAGCCTGCTTAGCAGCTTCTGTAATTGGGACGTTTCGTTGATCTCTCAATGAGATATGATCCCAAGTTGTTCTTGCATTTGTTACGCTCAAGGTAATAACCTCCTCAAATCCAATTCACCCTTATAATTAGTTTTAGATTTCGATAAGTTTTTTTGTTTTTTTATTGCTACCCACTTCGCTAGGTGTTTGACACCGCTTTGGATTAGGTCAAGCAACGTTATTTTAGCAATACACGCAAGCTCATCTCCGTGACTCGCACCTGGATTGCAAACATGGAAAAAACGAATATCTGGATGTTCAAGGTCTTTTTCATCAACTGATATCACCCCAGTTTTTAACTGCCCCCGAGATATTGGAAACTGCAAAAGAGACTCCTTCTCTTTAAATGCATCACCGTATTTAACGCGATAAAAAGTGTTTTTAGCCTGTAATAGTGTTTTAGGGGTGGAATGATGATGGTTTGGATAAGATCGTGGGAAATTACAACGCATGAGTAGATAAGTTTTATAACCTTTACTCATAAGCATCCAATAGATGGGCCGCCACGGCGCTTTTATGTAGACCATCCACATAAATTTATAAAAAGCTTGTTGGAGAATTTTATTGCCCCAATAAGCTTCTTCTAAAACTGTATCACCGGAGAATAAAATAGTGGCGTTTGTATGTGGTTGTTTTCCAGCGTATGCAGTGCTAAACCCTACCAAACGGTTACCATCGTAAAGCACCATTACATGAGTCTTGTCTTGTAAGTCTCGTTCAAATACATCAAACCTTATGCAGTCATAGTATCTATCAAAAATAGTGTACATCTCATTAATCATCCTATCAGATATGTCACCAACAACATAGATTTTTGTATGTAAACGCATCATTTTACCCTACCCCAGCCAGAATTAAGTTATCTTAATTTGAGAACGAAAAACATTCAAATATAAAACCACGGCAAATCCACAAGAGCCACAATTTTTTTAAACCCAAATCTCCACTGAACGGCTAGCTGCCAAGTCATTTACTTTTTCAGGTGTTTCACTACCTAATTTACGCAGTCGCTTAATGTCATGATGCAAGGCATCTGCTATACCCCCAGAAAAACTGGTGCCTTCGGTGAAGAGTAAGTTGTCACCTTGCTTCTTCATAATATTGACATCCTGCTCAATAACATGCCGCGTATACCAATTTAAAAATGGTTTCAGAACCCAATCACCAGGAAATATCTTGTATGAAATAATCGTATATACTTGGGTTTTCAAACTACTTACCGGAGTACATTGGCTAATGATAAAGAAACCTGTCTGCTCTCCAAAAAGATAATCTACCTTTGAAATATTAGGCATGATAAAACAGTCAGTGTGCTGCAACTTCTCCTGCTTCGGATTAAGTAATCGATCGATAAAGCCGATCTTATCGTCTTGACGATGGTATGTCATAAGTGTTGAACCATTTTTGGTAACAACATCGACAGTCATTTTTTCATTTATCGCATTTCTAAACCAACCTTTGTGTACAAATACAGTATGGGGCACATCTAGAAAATTCTCAACAAGGTTAGTCACCTCATTATCAAATTCAGTTTCCATCACATAGTGCTTCCAGTTTTCATTTTTTCGATACGGCACTTTCCAGGGCTTTTGATTCTCAGCGGGTATTCGTTCCCCCATCCAAACCCAAATAAACCCATCTTGCTCTATGGTTGGCCTGGACGTTAAGCGTCGATTATGTGGCTTTTTACAAGTTACGCCTTCAGAAGGAATATAATCAACTCTACCTGTTCCATCGTAATGCCAACCATGGTAAGGGCATACGAGCTTGCCACATTTTACCCAACCCTCAGATAATGGTGTGTGACGGTGCAAACAATAATCAGGAAGGGTAACCGATTTATAAGTCTCATCACGAAATAGCACCAAATTTTGATCGTAAATAACACGTTTTAATGGTTTATCTTTGGACAACTGATGGCTCTGGCAAGCAATATACCAATTTTCTTGCAGCAACTTATCACGCCGTCTTAAATCTTGTTTAAATCGTATTTTTTTGCTCATTATCTTTTTCTAAGTTAGTCTAAATTAAATAGGAGAAGCCAGTGTTAACTCTTCCAACTTGATATTGCCCCGAATCAATTTCGGAAAGTATTGCATGTAAGTGGTAAGCGGGTCGTTTGAAACAGTCAATCTCACAGCATCCAGTTGGCCTAAATCTCTTGCGAGATTGTAATGAAAATGCTCTCGTAGCTGATCATCTACATGTTTAGCGATTAATTCTTCATATTGCAATGACGAATTTGGTAGCGTTCCTACCAATAATTCATAACGTGCCTTACTATTTTCGAGAATTCCTATCAACGAAAAAGCTGAGATATTTTTGTCGCGTAGGTTTTGCAATATAGAGGTAACGATACGGCGATCCAATTTTTCGCCGACCATATCAGTTCCACCTAAGCGCCCTTTAAAGTCCAAGCAAGGAATTCCATTGTAGCTACCTTCACAAGTCATCAAGTCGTTCAGTTGATAGCGTAACAAGCCACTAGACGTGGTTAATATCGGTTCCACCTTCATTCCTGCCTCTAATTCCCATGCTGGTAATACGTCGCTGCTATCCTCTAGCTGAAATTCATAAAAGTGACTACGAGAAGCCAACAGTTTGCAGTCGCCTATTGGGATAGTGATCACACCTTCGGTAGCCCAAAGACCTTTCCCCTGGAATGCGACATGAGGGAAGAACTCTTGAAGCTTTTGAGCCCAATATTGTGACGTTGACGAGTCCCAAGCACTTATCAATGCCAAACGTGGCCACAGTGCTTGAAAAAACTCTGCTTGCCAATCACCGTTCCATTCTGACAGTAAAGCCGATACATGTTTGTGCTTCCCAATCGGTAACTTCCATGACCATTTTCCAGATCGTAATATCTCTGAGATTTCAACTCGCCGATGACTCAGTACACGCAACAATTCAAGTAAGAAGGAAGGACTCCAAACGGATATTAAAGACAGATCATCAGTACTGGCCAGATATACTACCGTTGTAAAGAGAGACTCTTCACAACTGGGTAAGTATGCACATTCAAAAGGAACAGCTAACGCAAACCGATGTAAAAGCTGTGTGCATAAAGACAGAAAAACAGAATCATCGGTACTAACACCTTGTTGTCGTTGTTCATCTGGCACCCATGAAAGAGACCAGTAGTGCTTGCCAGTTAACGTTCTTGGATAGCGTCTACCAACATCATAAATCCAGGCTCCAACAGCCCTATGCATTTCTTTTAAAAACTCTTTACTATACGGTACCCACTTATTTTTTTCAGTCGAACCGCTAGTAGGCATATACTTTCTTACTTCCGGACACAGAGTTGTTTTACCAGAAGATTTTTGCTCCAATATGAGATCTTGCCAATCGCTATAAGTACTCAATGGAATACGTTTTGTAAATTCACGATACGAAGCAATACCATTTAAATGCAAAGCACCCCATTGACTCTTCGAGAGAAATGCCAGTTGCCGATGCAAAATATCAGATTGTACAGTTTTCAAATCACTACTCGAGAACATAGATTGAAAATAGTAGCGCTGACTTAAATGGTGCCCGGTATGTATAATACGTGATAACAAGACCGCAACCTCATAACTACATCAAAATGAACACCAATGAATATCATTCACTGCTGTCAAAGCGAGAAATAGAACAAGTATAAATAGACATTTATTTCGTACTCGTTCCTAATCCTATCACTATAGCGGCTTTCAGAAAGGTTAGATGGTTGTTGCCTTCCTCGATCGACCGCATCATGTATTATTTATACACTCAGCGGCTCTCACTCGTCGGCGCCT
>JANQJO010000049.1 GCA_028281605.1 Pseudomonadales bacterium | reverse complement strand
TCTTTTTGATAATTTAGAAGCGGGCCAATATCGAGTAGAGTTTGATGAAAGCACAGCGGGTGGTAAGACGCTGGTTTCTAAAGATATTGGCGGTGATGACACCATTGATTCTGATGCAGATGAAGTGACAGGTCAAACCGATGAAATTAATTTAGGTTTGAATGAGCAGGTCACAGACGTGGATGCAGGTGTAGAAAATACCGCGCCTGATGCTATGAATGACGATGCTGAGACTTGTTACGATCAAGCTGTGATGGTGGATGCACTTGCTAATGACAGTGATGTTAATGGTGATCCTTTAACTATCACGGAAGTCAATGGCCAAGCAATTACTGAAGGTGGACCTGCTTTAGACTTTGGTGGTGTTAGTGTCACGCTTGAAGGTGGCAAATTAGTGTTTAACGGAGAGATTGCGTACAGCAGTTTGTTGGCTAATCAGTCTGAAACAGATACGTTTGTTTATACTGTTGTTGATGATAACGGAGGGGTTGATACAGCAGAGGTTGCTGTGACATTTAAAGGTGCAACAGATACGCTTGAAAAAGTAAAATCTACTTTACCCACTTCAGTGACCTTTCAAGTAACAGGTGGTGATGGTGACCCTGTGACACCAAGATTGACTTCTGAAGCACTGAATATGCAGATTTCCTCAAGTGATGTGCGTTTGGATGGCTTTTTTGAAGATGCTTATTGCGCAGCTTATTTTAAACCGATTGAGGCAGGGTTATACAACAGTGATATTAACAATGCACCGGTTATTACAGCTGATATTTATCTCGCTAATAAGGCAGAGTTGACAGCAGCAGGTATTAGCTTGGGTACAGGCATTAACGGTGAGTCTGGTTTAGATAATCTTGATCTTATCAATTGGATTTTGAATCAAGACTTTGATACGGTTGATAATGGTGATGGCTTAGGTGAAACTTACACTGATGCTGAAATTCAAGGGGCAATCTGGGCGTTAACAGATGGACAAGACTTAGATAATATTGCGGATAATGATCCAAGTTATGCTTTTATTGATGGTGTAGTAGTTGCACAAGGCGCAGGTACTATTGATAATGCAAACGAGATCATTGACCTTGCTATTGCCAATGGTGAAAACTTTGAGGCTGGTACAGGGGATTTAGTGGGTATCTTCTTAAACCCAATAGCAGCTGACGAAGGCAAGCAGCCTTTTGTTGTTGGGATTGATTTATTTGAAGAGTGTATTTGCTAGACAATTTACATAACATGGATAGTATTATGTAATTTAATGTATGGCCAAGCTTTATGTTTGTTTTAGCATTATCAAATATTGGGCTTGGCTGATACTCAAATGGTTCTCGTCAGTGGTTAATTGATGAGAGCTACAGTTAAACTAAAATGTTAAGGAGTAATTAAGATGAAATACCTGCTTACTACAGGTCTTCTAATGAGTGTTACACAGTTGGTCAGTGCCAATCCTGGTGCTTGTGGTGGTCCAGGTCAGCCAATATGTACAGTGTCAGAGCCTGGGATGCTGTCTTTGGTTGCTGCAGGTTTTGTTGCAACTGTTGTTATACGTCGTTTTATGAAAAAGAAGGTATAAGACTGTTGACTGTTTTATTCTAGTCTGAATACATCTATTATAGGTAGCCAATGCTGGTATAGTGGTCTTTTTTCATCAGTGTTGGCTAGCTTTTCAGCCTGCTGTTCCCCTTTTCGTTAGATCGATATTTAGCGATCAAATTTTGCTCGCCTTGTTAATATAAACGCTTGATTTTTAAGTAAATATTTTTATCAATGCGTAAGTCCTGATAATATTGTTGGGTTTTAACAAATGTGGTACGACTCAACAATGTATAATAGATCACCTCGAATTATGGAAATCTTATGCTAAGTGCGTAAGACAATGCTAGGATAACGCCAGATGAGTTTGATCAGCAGTTGAGTGTAGAGACCTGATAGCTGTTTGTTAATTATACAATGTAATGGATTGATTGAAGGTAATAAGTGATGCCTGAGAAATTTGGTCGATATAAAGTAGAGGTGGAGCTCGGACGTGGCGCGATGGCTAATGTTTATAAAGCTTATGACCCAGAAACCAATCGTTATGTTGCGATTAAGGTATTGAAGCAACTGCATAATGAAGATATTGAATATCGTCAACGTTTCTTACAAGAGGCTCGTGCTGCTGGTAATGTTTCTACACACAAAAATATTGCAACTATCTATGATGTTGGAGAGGAGGACGGCTTTCCTTTTATAGCGATGGAATACGCTGGTTGTGAAAATTTAGAAGAAAAAATAAACAAAAAAGGGCAACCTTCAGTCATACAGGTGCTTAAAATTGGTATACAGCTGGCTGATGCTTTGGAGTATGCGCATCAGCATTCTGTTGTGCATCGAGATGTGAAACCCAGTAATATTATGTGCGTTGATGATTCAGATGAGATTCGGATTACTGATTTTGGCATTGCGCGTGTGCAGTCGGAACATAGGACAGCTTATACACAGTTGGGTATGGTGGTTGGTACTGTACACTACATGTCTCCTGAGCAAATAGAAGGTAGTTCAGAGCACCCCATTGATGGCCGCAGTGATATTTTTTCAGCTGGTGTGGTTTTGTATGAATTATTGACAGGACTTAAGCCTTTTGATGGCGATACCTTTATGGGAGTTGCTGACAAAGTTCGTAGGCAAAGGCCTCGTTCACTTAAAGAGTTGGCTGGCGATATTCCACATAATTTGATTAATATTATTGAAAAATGTTTAGAAAAAGATAGTAAACATCGTTATCAATCGGCAACAGAGCTGTCAGATGCTTTAAGTCGTGTACTGCATGATTTAGAAGAAGATGTACGTAATCCTGAACCTAGTATTGTCTCTTTTAGAGTGCGTTGGACCAGCCTCATGGCTATGTTAGTGAGTTTAGTGATGCTAGCCAGTATTTATGTGATTTACCAGCGCCAGCATCATTCGATGACACAGTTGGTGCTTGATTATGGAGCTTCTTTAGCCTCCTTTATTGCTGATCAAAGCGCTGAGCCTATTTTGCTTGATGATTTTGTTCTTCTGGATACTTTTATCAACCAGGTTGAGCAAAAGAAAGAATTTAATCACATTGTCATTACAGATCATAAAGGTTTGGTTAAAGGTAGTACCCGCAGACACCTGATTGGTCAGCAATATAGTTTGCCCAGAGAAGCTATTCAAAAAGATGAGATTGAGTCGATTAAGGTCTATGAACGTTTTGATGAAACAGGCCAGAGAGTTTTTAATCTGGCGGCAACAGTTCGTTTTGCTGATAAGCATGTTGGTAATGTGTTTATAGACCTGTCGCAAACAAGCTTGACAAGTGTGCTGAACTTGACTGTTTGGATGTTGGTTTTGTTAATGGGGGTGACGGTTTCAGCGGCTGTGATTATTGCGTTTGGTATGGCTAGAGCGATAGATTTGCCTATTCGTAAGCTTAAGCAAGGTATGAATGAGTTGCCTGATTCGAATTTACGGTATCGTATTGCTGAGCAGCGTAGTGATGAATTTGGTTCTTTATTTTATGCGTTTGATCATATGGCTGAAACATTGCAGTCTAGGTTTTCGCCAGGTTTAGATCCTGAGCAAACGCAACGAAACGAAGCAGAGTATCAAAATGAAAAAACGGAGTCAGTACTATCGGTATTAGACAATGCGGTATTAGACGATGAGTCACCAGAGTGCAATGTGGTTAAATCCAGCTATGAAGGTCAGGTGACTGATGAAACTGTGATAAAAGTACCAGTCAATTTGTGTGATCAGGATAGCAAAAAAGAAAAGCAAGAGAAAAAAGAAGAGATGGGGTTATCGTGAACGCTCTCTGGCGTTGTGTTTGTCGTATCTACTTGCTGTTAGGTTTTTGCGTTGTTTTGTATTTTAGTATTGTACAAGACTCAGCACTTGCTGCGCGTGTACTGTTACAAAAACCACATCATTTGTTGGTTGAAGTTGGGGAGTACGAAAATTTATTGAGTTTGGCAGAGCGTTATTTAGGGGATCGTGGGCGAGCTTGGCAAATAGCGCAGTACAATGGCATTAATGTTCATGTAGATGGTGTATTTGAGCGTAATCTTGCTGGGCAGACATTATTGATTCCTATGGGAGAGACTGAAGTTAGAGGGGTTCGCTATGATGGCTTCGAAGGGGTATCTATTTTGTGCTACCACCGTTTTAGTGGTGGCAGCAGCAGTAGGATGACGATCCCAAGTGCGTTGTTTGAGCAACAGATGCGTTATTTAAAAGTACAAGGGTATCGAGTTTTATCGCTGCATGAACTGGTAAGCTTTTTGGAGCAAAAAAAACCTATCGCACCAAAGTCGGTTATTTTAACTATAGATGATGGCCACCGCTCAGTTTATGAATATGCTTACCCGATTTTAAAAAGATATGAGTTTGTGGCCAATTTGTTTTTATACAGTGATTATATTGGTCGTGGTGGTTTAAATTGGTCGCAACTGGAAGAGATGTCATCTTCAGGTTTGGTTTCTCTGCATGCGCATTCAAAATCCCATGATAATTTGGCTTTGTTGATGCAAGATGAAAGTGTGCAGGATTATCGGGCGCGTGTTGCTGAAGAGGTTCGAGTGCCGGCAGATTTGATTAGGCAACGTTTAAAATTTGATGCTTTTGGCTTTGCTTATCCTTATGGGGATGTGAGTTCCGAGTTGCTTGAAGTGGTCAAACAACAAAATTATCGTTTGGGTTTTACGGTATTGCGTGGGACGAACTCTGCTTTTTCTTCTCCTTTGTTGTTAAAGCGTATTTTGGTTTATGGTGATGAGTCTTTGGATAAGTTTAAAAAAGCTTTAAGTTCTTTTGAGTCGCTTGATTTGTCAACAGTGCTGCCTGATTCAAGAGAACAATGGGAGCAGTCTGTTTTTAAGCAATGATATGTGCCCCAACTTTAAAGTTACGATCAGTTATGTTAAAGAAAAAAAGATATTCCTTTTATGTATATTGTATTTATTTGCTTTTAGTGGTGATTTTTGGAGGGTGTGCTACGATTGAGCCTTGGTTGATGCCGCTGGGGGAAAATAAAAGAGATGAGCTGGCGCAAACTTACTTTACTAAAGGAGAGGAGGCAGTTGTTCGAGGAGATTTGTCGGGCGCACAAAGGTATTGGAGGGTGGTGTTAGAGTTAAAACCTGAACATGTTATGGCGAGAGCTGCTTTGCCCTGGTTGAAAACATCGATAGAAAAAAAAATTGAAGAATATTTGGCCCAAGCTCAATCTTTGACTCAAGATTCATCTAGTATTGAGCAGCGAAAGCAAGCTTGGATTTTGTACTTGAAAGTGTTGGCCTTAGATGCTAACAATACTCAAGCCTTTGAGGCGTTGCGAGCACTAGAGGGGTATTTTGCGCTGAGTAAAATTAGAACAAAAATAAAAAAAGAGCAATTGGATGTGGCTGAACACTCATCTGGTTTGTTGATGCGAATGAAGCCAAAGAGTCAAGCTATTGCACATGAATTAGAACCTGAGCAAGATACAGATCATCATATTAAAATCGTTGAATCTCCTGAGGCGCAGATTGATGAAAAAAATGTTGATGTTATAGATCACGAATACAATAAACATTTTTTTGCAGAACAAGTTAAGTTATTTAAGTTTGAGTTGGTTAGAGATCCGGATAAGGCTGAATATTATCTGCAAGAGGCTATGAAGCGTAATATTAATGATGATGCGAAAAAGCGTGATATTATCGCAAAAAATAAATTATTGTTGGCAGAAGTTTTTTATAAACAGGGTTTGGTGCGTTACTCCGCTGATTTAGATCAGGCTGTTGTTTACTGGCGAAAAGCACTTGAGTATAACCCGGGCCATCGGCATGCTTCGATGCAATATAGAAAAGCGAGTCGGATTTTGCAGGCGCTGACGCAAATGAAGTAGGTGTAAAATGTGAATTTATTTTTGAGGGGTTTCTGTTAATAGCCGCAACATTTCTTCAAACTCTTTCATTTACTTCTGATGCTTCTGACGGGCTAGTGATGCATAGGTTAGTGATGCTTGGAGTGTAACGTAAGGATTCTGGCTGTTGTTTATAAGATCTTGCAGAAGGCTTTTTCTATTGTTTTCTCCCATTGGCGCTGCTGTCAATGCTGATAATATATATGGTATTATGTCAGAGTTTTCATTGAGGAGCTTGCTAATACTGGTTCCGTTAATATGTAATCGAATCAGTGTTGCATATTTTACGCGATTGGAATTGCAGTCGGTAATTAGGCCTACGATGTCTTGTTTGTTCAATTTTAACGACCGCTCTTTGTTTGATTCCATTGACTTTAGTATTTGTTTTAATTGCTGTGGTGTTAAATTGTCTTTTGGTTGTAAATTTTTTTTTTGTAATTTTTTTTTGAGTTGTTCTACTTTTAGGTCTTTGAGAAAAGAATCAATCGATCCGTTGTCTGTAATAAAAGCATGTAAAGTGGTCGTTTTTTCTTTTATGGCCTCTTTTATACGGTTCAATGCTTGTGTGTTTCTGAATTTTTCTAATCTTGATTCTAAAGCGGCTTTTGCTAAAGGATTGTTGGTTTTAAATTTGTTTTTAAAAAAATTAGTTATTCCTTCTATTTCTGAATATGAGTATGGGGCTAAGAAATTTAGTAAATTTTGTATCATCTCAGTTTGTTGCTGATGTTTTTCTAGTATTGTGCGTATCTGCTGAAGATGTTGTTGCTTAGATGTTGCAGGTGTTCGCATATCCTCGCCTATATTGCGATTGCGTAGATCCTGTTTTGTTTGCGTGCTAGTAGATCTGGTAGGATCTTTTGGGACGATTATGGAATAATTATGTCGTACACGTAATGTTGTTGGTGTTTCTAGCATACTAATTTTCATTACCCTGGAAGGCTGTTTTTTGCTGTAAAATCATTTAGGAAAGATGGCCTTCAGTCATCGTTTCGGCCACCTAGGTCATCATTTCAGCTCCAAACAGGCTATCTATAGCTTTTACGTGGCCGCGAGTCGCTTGCGTGATGACCCGGGCGGTCGAAACGATGAAGTAACACTTGAAAGATTATAAGGTAAGTTTGTCAGTTTTGCATCTACAAAATTAATCTATTGGTATGGTAAAGTATTTATCTAATGCTTTTTAAAGCCAGTTCAACATGTTTGACAATTTCTGAGCCTTTTTTCATTTCAAGTAAAGCTTTTTCTAGGTTGTTGTTGCGTAGAGCCTCGTTGATTAATTTGCGTTGTGCTTCTAGTTTTGATGCAGCTGTGTTCAAATCCAGCCAGTCATGCTTTTTTTGGTTTTTTATTTGATGGTGCTCAGGGATGTTTCGTAGGTTTTCATAGCCTGACAAAATATGAACATAGCTTTCCATTTGCGCTTCGGACTCTTTGATTAAAGCCAGTTCTATGCTGGATGTTTTAAGTGAGATGTTATTCCAAACAGAGCCTGAAACTAAAATAAAGCCAATTAAGCTGAGTATGGTGGATAGTGTGATGTTGGGTTTGGTTTCTTTTTGACAATATTTGATCAGGACTGTTGTTAAAATAACCGAACCCGCGATGCTAGAAATATGATAGAGTTCCATTTGATACCCTTTTTCTTCCCTGTAACAGTCTCAAGTGCATTAAAGCCTAACACAGTATCCAATGTAAAATCTATCCTTCGTAGTTTGTGTGTTGTGATAGGTTTTGACCTGGCTGTAACTGTTGTTCTATGGTCTTTGCTAATGCTTCTAAGGCAGTCGGTTTGGGTAGAAAGTCGTTCATGCCAGCTTCAAAGCACTTTTGTATATCGCTTTGTAGCGTGTTGGCTGTTAGGGCAATAATAGGTATGCTTGCATATAAATTGCCGCATTCTCCTTGCCGAATCCGCTTTGTGGCTTCGAATCCGTCCATGCTGGGCATTTGACAGTCCATTAAAATGAGGTTGAATGGCTCATTGTTTGTTGATGATTGGATTAGAATTTCTAAGGCCTGTAAACCGTCTTGAGCGACTGAAACGTGTGGGATGCCGATTTCCTCTGCCATGCAAGTGGTTACTTCTTGATTGATAAGGTTGTCTTCAACAATTAATATTCGAGTACTCTTTGTGATAGATTTTATTGTGATGTTGTCTGTTTTATTTTTTTTAGTGATTGGCTCAGCTTGGGGTGTTTTTGTTGAGATTAAGCTTGTAAACAGTTTGTAAAGTTCGTTGGGTGTTATGGGCTTGCGAATCAGTGTATTAAACCCTTCTTGCTTGAAACTGTCAAATGTGTCTTGGGTGTTCATGCGTGTCATCAGTATCAACGTTGCTTTAGAGAAAAGTGCATGCTTACATACAGCTTGTCGGTTTTTGGTATCTTTGAATTCTGGCAGGTGTAAGTCAATGAATATGTATGAGTAAGATGAGCTTTCTCCTATTGTGGTTTGAGTAAGTATATAGGTGAGATCTGATGCAGTCGTGACATTCGCTTCCCAGTTCTCCAATTGTTTTTCTAGAGCGTTTGAACTGGTAGTGTAGCGATCTATAATTAATACAGAGACATCTTTTAGATTGTGTTTGAGTAAGGGGGAGCTACTGCTGTCATTCAGTGATAGTTTGACTGAAAAAGTAATTTGACTGCCGATGCCTTCTTCGCTATGAATCTGTATGTCGCCCCCCATGATTTCACATAACTTTTTGGTAATAGTCAGACCTAATCCAGTTCCGCCAAATTCTCGTGTGTGTGATGTATCTGCTTGGTTGAAAGCTTTAAATAGCAAGCTTATTTTATCCTTAGCAATGCCGATCCCTGTATCTGTAATAGTACATTGCAGTATGCATGTGTCCTCTGTCTTAATCAGTGTTGGTGCTATTGAGATGCTGCCTGATTTTGTAAACTTGACAGCATTGCCGACTAAATTGTTAAGTATTTGCCTGATTCTATAAGGGTCTCCTATGACTTTTGAGGCTGTTGTTTCAGAAACATCTAAAATTATCTCTAACCCTTTTTGTTGCGCACTAACAGAGATGCATTTTGTGAAACTTTCTAGTAGCTCCAGTAAGTCAAATTCAATGTTTTCTATTGTTATTTTGTTAGCTTCTATTTTTGAGAAATCTAAAATATCGTTGATGACAGTTAATAAAGATTTTGCACTTAGGAGTGAAAGTTCGAGTTTGTATATTTGATCTGCTTGTAAGTTTTCTTGGTTTAGGAGAGTTTCTAATATGCCGATAATCCCATTCATAGGGGTACGAATTTCGTGGCTCATATTTGCGAGAAATTGCGATTTGGCTTTCGTGGCTGCTTGAGCTTGGTGAGCTAAAAAAGTCAGTTGCTCGATCATACTAACTAATGTACCCGACATGCTTTGTACCGATAGAGCCAATTCGCCAGTGACATCGTTTGCTTCAAAGGGTAATTTGGCATGATGCTTCCCTTTTGCGATGGATTGGGTGTACTGTTTAAGTACTTCTAGACGATATTTTAGAATTTTTGCAAAGCGTAAGTGAAAATATAAGAGTGTCAAAAATAATAAGGCAGACAGTGTGAAAAGATGCTGTGCTATTTTGCGAAGCTTATTGTCTAAGAGAGTTTTGTTATTTTCAGTTTTGATTACCAGTTTTGCGCTTTCGGAAGTAATGCCTAGTACCAGTCTGCTGAGTTTCTCTGTAAGAGTGTCCATTTGATTCCGTAAGTCGTTGATGGTTTCTTTGCTGTTTTGAAATAGTTTGAATCTTTGGTTAGACTGGTCGAGGGTAATGGCTTCTTGCCCAATATTAAGTGCAATATTTAAAGCGTGTTGAGCTGGGTGTTGTAAGGAACTATTAATTTTTTTGGGCCAAAATAATGTTAGGCTTTCTGCCAGTACTTCCATTTCATATAATATATTTGATAGCTTATGGTAAGACCTGGAGTTGTCTCGTGCTAGTAACTCAAGTTCAAGCTGGTAAACTTCGAGTAAGCTTTTGATATCTCCGATGGTTAATAAAAAAGGGTACAACTGGTCGGGTATTTGGGTAGCCAGCTTTGAAGATTCTTTGGCTTCTGTTAGGTTTTTTTGATTGGTTTTACGTGCTGACTCTAAGGAGAACAGAAACCATAAAAGGAAGCAAAATAAAAGAATGCTATGTATTATAATTGTATTCTTGATATATCTTGTTAAGGGTTTGTCTAGTTTTTTTGTCTGTTTCACAGAATGCGTATTCCTTAAACTGATACAGCATACGATAAAAATTTGACCTTGTTTTCTCGTAGAAGCTAAACGAGTTACCCTTATTTTTTTAATTTTAGATGTATTTATAAAGTATTGGAAAAAGGTGAAGCTAGATTGTAGGTTTAAAGGTTTGGTAGGTTGATATAAATCAATTGTACAGTCTTATATGTATTGATTCTGCATATAAAAATCATGGAATTATAATCCATGAGTATAACCCAGGTCGGCTGTAGAGATAGAGTCATAGTTAATATATAGAGAAACCCAAAATGATTCGATATTTATTTTTCAGTACGTCAGCACACATGAATATATCCCTATAGCTTGATGGCAGTATCCTTGCCGCCAACGACTTCCAAACAAAATAAATATCGAATCATTTTGGGTCTCGTTATAGTTTAACAATAAACGTTATTTTATTCGGGTGGTAGCGATGATATTGTAGGCCTTGAAATGTTGTCAGAGATCACAGAATGGCATAGAGTAGATAATTAAAGATTGACATGACCAAAAAGGCACTTTAACCTGCTGTGTAATTTTATTGGAAAGTTGAATTGACAAGGAGGTCAATATGTTCAGAAAATTCCTGACATCTGTTGTCACTGTGGCAACCTTAGCGATAGCTCCTGTGACCGGATTCACCCATGATAAGTGTGACTCTCTTGCTAATGCAACAACAGCAGGTGGTACGATATGGTGGCCGGTTGCAGGATTTCAAGTCGGTTATTATTTGGCAAAGTATATTGATGAAAGTACCTCTAGCGCGGCTAATCCAGGCAATAAAATTCGTGGGCAATGTGAACTGGGTGAAATGAGCCGGGCGCAATACGATGCAATCGTAAATAGCCAAGGAGAGGACCCTGGTCAACAATTTAAATTTTTATGGGATGCGGCAGGATTACTGGCACAAAAATCAATGGGCTTAAGTCAAGCTGTACACCTGTGGCAGGACGCACGAGAAGACTTGCAGCAGGCGCAATACA
The DNA here is from genome assembly GCA_028281605.1 of Pseudomonadales bacterium. GTDB lineage: Bacteria > Pseudomonadota > Gammaproteobacteria > Pseudomonadales > JANQJO01 > JANQJO01. The sequence continues at coordinate 31,995 of JANQJO010000049.1, read as the reverse complement.
ATGGTGATCAATCTGCTGCACAAGCTGCGCGTGAGGCCATGAGTCAGGCTCATGGTGTTGGGTTAGAAGCTTTTGCGGCGTACAAGCAAGAGCACGCAAATTTTGCTGATACGGCATTGGCAGCGGCTGATATGTTTGCTGAATTACCAAAGGCTCCGATTCCCCCTTTGACTGTAGAAGAGGTTGTTGCTTTTTCTAAAGATGTGGTTGTTAACGGTGCGCCTGAACAAGAAGCTAAGTACTTTTTGGAAGTGGGCTGTTTGCGTCCACAATTTTTAGCGCCTAATGCGATTCTTGCTCCAGCTGATCGTTTTGTAAATGATGATGTGCGTCCAGGTACTTTCATTGATAATAGCATGTTACGTTCACCGGCAACGATGTACCAGGAAATTGCTGAAACGTTTATCACTGAAGTGGCTGCAAATTTGGATCAAATATTACCGCCAGGCTTTGTGAATAATGAACCAATGTCTCCAGAGTTGCCGATTATGACAAGTGGTGTTATTGGGGAAAATAGTTTAGGCCTTACGGTTGGTACTGCGTTTAATACAGAATTTATGATTGATTTGATGTTGCGACCTGAACCTAATACTCCCAGTGTTTTTATAGATCCTTGGTGGTGGCACTGGATTGTTTATAACCCATGGGATTGGTTGCGTGGTTTTCGCATTGAAATAGAATTGGAGGTGCCTCGTCCTGGTGGTCCTGATCCGTGGGATCTCATGCGTATTGTTGCTGAATTTGATGAGCCTGAAGACATGGTAATGGGGCTTGATCGAGGCAGTCAATTTGTTCAGGAGTTGTATTTTCCTGTGGGTTCTTTGTCGCAGCAAGAGCTGCCCAATGCGAGAACCTTGCAAGGTTTTAGTGGAGGAGATTTTAAGATCTTCGATCCGGCTGGTCAGCAGCTGTTGAGTGGTTCTGTCGATGGACTTGATCCGGCACCGCAGCATGTTCCGCTAACGACCACAGGTATTGTAGGGCGAAATAGTTTGGGTATTGAACCAGGTACTATACAGCAATCAACTTTTATGGTTGACTTAAAGTTGCGTCCAGTTAATCCAGGTATTTTTATAGATCCTTGGTGGTGGCATTGGATTGTTGGTGGTAATCCTTGGGATTGGTTGTTTGGCTTTCGTATTGAAATAGAAACGGGTATTTTGCGTCCGGGTAGTTCGAATCTTTGGGACCGGTTGCGTATGATCATTCCATTTGATCAAAATGTGGATATGGTGATGGGGTTAGAGCGGGGTAGTGAATTTGTACAAGATTTGTATTTTCCAAGAGGAACCTTGTCGAAAGAGTCTATGCCTGGCGAGGATGTCCTAGCTGAATTTATGGGGGGAGATTTTGAAATTTTAGATCCTCAAGGTAATTCTTTGCTAGTGGGTACTGTTAATCAGTTGGCGCAAGAGGCTGCTGACACGGACGGTGATGGTGTGGATGACTTTTCAGACAATTGTGCAGCCGATCCGAATGCTGATCAACGTGATACGGATCGGGATGGTTTCGGTAATGAATGCGATCCTGATTTTAATAACAACGGTACAGTAGATGCTTTTGACTTTTCCCAGCTTAAGTCTGTATTCGGTTTAGTAGCAGAAGATGAAGACTTAAACGGTAATGGTGTGGTGGATGTCTTTGACTTCAGTAAGCTGAAAGCAAAGTTTGGCCAGGCGCCAGGTCCCTCAGCAGTGGGTATGTTACCCCCTAATTAATTATAATGGCTATGAATTCATGGTGTGCGCGGTGTTGAATAAGGAGGATTTGACATGTTGAGAAGAGGTTTGAAAGGGCTCTGTGGTATAGCCTTGATGGGAACATTAGCGGCGACTGATGGTACTTATGCGGCGACTGTCAGTATTTTATCCGGTAGTGTTGAGGTTATGCCTAATGAAGCGATTGCTTTAAAGGTCAGTGGTACGGGGTTTTCTTCGAGTGCTGATGGAGGGGATTTTACGATTAGTTGGGATCCGTCCGTATTAAGTTATATTGGTTTTAGTGTCGCAGATCCTCCTTGGGATACAAGTTTTATCAATGTTACTGATGTTGCAACTGGTATTTTGAACAGTGTTTCTGTTGCTGATAGCGCATTTGGTGGACCTGGTGCTGTGTTCGATATTGGTACGTTGTCTTTCACTGTAGTGGGGGGGATAGGTGACAGTACGGCTGTTTCCATTGCCGATGGGCTTGTTGGTTGGGTTGCCCCTGGTGTGGTACCGATTACGACCACTTATAATAGTGCGTCAGTGAAAGTGGTTCCGATTCCTGCAACGGCTTATTTGTTGTTATCGGGTGTTGTGGGGTTGGTGGCCATTGGTCGTAGAAAACGATAATTTAAATAAGGGAGCATTTGTATGAGGAAACATATTAAGCCTTTTCAGATGATATCAAACTTAGTCTTGGTTTTTTTGTTGGGTTTGCAATCAGCTACAGCGGCCTCGTTAAGTTTTATTCCATCTGCTCAAACGATTGGTCTGAATGAGCAAGCTGAAGTAGACGTGGTGTTTCAAGCCCCCTCTGGGGCATTGGTTAGCGCGTATGATTTTTTTGTAAATTATGATCCCAGTGTTGTTGCTTTTGCGCCCAGTGTGAATCTTAGCTTTGGTCCAAGCTTAGGTAGTCCACTTGATTCAAATTGGGTATTAGCCGGTTTGCAGCCCGGTCAGGTAAATGTTGGTGAGCTATCTTTGGTGTCAGATTTAACCACTTTGCAGGATGGCGTATCAGATTTATTATTGTTTTCTATGGTTTTTCAACCAGTTGACATTGGTGTTTCAGTATTGAGCTTTTCTGGTGGTATTGGCCCCAGTTTTGATTTTCTAGCCGATGAAAGTGGTGTACCTATTGTGCTGGATAATGTGGGAGCAGCGACCATCACTGTTGTACCGATTCCGGCTGCAGTGTGGTTATTTGGTTCTGCTTTGCTGGGTTTTGTTGGGTATGCTAGAGCTTTTGGACGCAAGTCGCGTTGCTCTAACGATTCTTGATCTTGTGTTGTAGTTGAATTTTAGTATTTTATGACATGCAAAACCTTGCAAGGTTTTGCATGTCCGCTTACTTTCCATATGTGCTGTCAATGAGATATCACTTTTTAGTTTTAAGTTATGAATGCCAGCCTTTCTTGTTCTGATTTGTTTGACGAAAATACTTTATCGTGAGTCAAAGTACACAATTGTATCTATACTGTTTACTATATATGGCTGCCTCGAAAAGCCTAGGGATTGAAATTTGAGTAAGGAGAGGCTCAATTATTTGAAAAGAAGGTCTGTGTGTACAAGAGGTTAGCTTATAGCGTCGATTAAACGGATAAAGCAGTGCTGTTTGAACCTCAGCAGCTAAAGCTTGGAGAGCCTCTATGTTAAAAGTAAACCCACAAGCCATTGTTCATTTGTCTAAATTGAATCGTGCTGTTTTGCAAGCTACAGGCAAGAAATACGGTATTTCTGAGGAAAAGGGGCTGATCAGCTTGCTTCAATTTGTAAAAGACAATCCTAATGAAGCGTACCAAGATATTTTCCAAAAATTTTTGGGTGCTTTATCTGAAGAGGAAGCTTATTCTTTTGGTTTGGCTTATGATGATACGGACAATCTCATTCCTGCAGGAACTGATTCAGCAGCGGAGCATACCTACTACAGAGGTAGTAAGGTTCAGAAAGACAGTCAAGCAACAAAAGCGAAAAAGAAAAAATTGAATTATCGTGGTATTCGCCAATGATAGTGCGTGTAATTACAGTGATGTAGAATGTAGTACAAGCATTTTTTCAATTTGCATGTCTTCGAAAGTATAGGGGATGCCACCGATGCCGTATCCAGAAGTTTTGAGTCCAGAAAAAGGCATCCAATCCACCCTGAATGCAGTGTGATCATTGACGATCACTGCTGAAGCATTGAGTTCTCGGTAGGCTTTTAGTGTAGTGTCAAGAGATTGCGTCATGATGCTGGCTTGAAATGAAAAAGGAACTGCATTGGCTTGTGTAATGGCGGTCGTGATATCTGTAAAAGGGTAAAGGCCCATGACGGGACCAAAAATTTCTTTTTGTGATAGGTTTGCTTGTTGTCCAGGGTTTAGCAATAGAGTGGGCTGATAGTATGTGTCATTGATAGGTTCTCCTCCTAACAGTAGCTTAGCCCCTTGATCGATATCTTGTTGTACCCATTGATGGACTCTTTGGATTTCTGTTGGTCTGATTAGGGGGCCTACTTCGGTGTTTGGGTCTAGCGGATCGCCTATCTTTAGGGCTTGGGCTAAGCGAATCAGTTCTTGCGAGACGGTTTTTATCAGTTTTTCTGCTACGAAAACGCGCTGCACTGATACGCATACTTGTCCTGCATGGTAGAACCCACCTTTTGTAATTGAAGGTAAGGCTTTGTCTAGGTCAGCGTCTTCGGCAATGATTAATGGAGCAGCACCTCCGTGTTCTAAAGCACAACGCACCCCGGGTGCGAGTTTTTTTTGTAGCATCCAGCCGACTTTAGCTGAGCCGATGAAACTGAAGAAACCGAGTCGTTCACTGGTGATTAGGGGGGTTAAGGCATTATGATCAATAGGTAATAGGGGCTGGCAGTAATCAGTAGGGAGTCCTGCTTCACGTAGTAGTTGAACGAGTTTAAAGCAAGATAAGGGAGTGTCTTCGGCTGGTTTTATGATGACTGGGCAGCCAGCAGCAATGGCTGGGCCGATTTGATGTACGATCAAATTCAAAGGATGATTAAACGCGCTGATCGCTAGGACAACACCAATCGGCTCATGGCTTGTCCATGCTATTTTGTGTGCTGAGGTTGTATTGACTTCCATGGGAATTTCACGACCGGCTGTATTACGAATGCATTCAGCACAATTTTGGATACCATCAATAGCTCGTGCTACTTCTATTTGGGTGTCTTTAAGGGGTTTGCCACCTTCGCTGGCAGCAATAGAAACCAGTTCGTCAAATTGAGTTTGCATTAGTTGTGCTGTGCGTTCTAGGATAGCTTTGCGTTCTGGTTTGCCGATTTGAAGCCCAGGGGTTTGAAAGAGACGGTGGGCGTTTTCCAAAGCCTTTAAGCATGTTGTTGAGTCTGCAAGCGCGACTTGACCAATGACTTGTAAGTCATGAGGTGAGAGCACTTGGCGAAACTGGTTAGATGAACAGTCTTTTATCATGATATCATGGGACAACATGTTGATGCTCCTTTGGTTTTACTCACAAAAGGTCTCAGTGACGCTGCAAACAGAGCATAGAGCTTATACTATAAGGAAACAAGCCTAAATTTAAATGTTAGAGAGGGGCCTTATGGAGCAGAATTTGTTTAAAGTAATATTTAGTGGTGCTTTGCTATCGGGTGTGGAGTTATCTGAGGCTCAGAGGAACGTTGCGAAATTGTTTAAGGCTTCTAATCAGCAAATAGCCGCGATGTTTTCAGGTAGGCGTGTTGTTCTTAAGCATGGGTTGGATGAAGTTAAAGCTAGAAAATATCATAGGGTGTTACAAGAGGCGGGCATTGTTGTACAGATTGAGCCTGAGGTGAAACCTGAACCACAGGAGCAAGAGCCAGTCTTTGCTTTGGCACCTGTAGGTTCTTTGATGTTGGAGCCGCAGCCCGTAGAAAAACCTGTGCAGTACAACATTGGCTATATATCTTTAGCCCCCCTGGGGGTTGATATGCAAGATGTTTATCGGGAACATGCTCCATTGCAATTGGATTTGAGTCATTTATCTTTGTGTTGATGTGTTTCATTAAATTGTTACTGTAAGAACTGCTAGTAACATAAATAATACCTTTGTCACGACAACCTTAACGTCAGTTTTGATAAAGCCGTTAATCGAGGTAAACTATACTGCATATTCGTATACGGTTGTCGAATGCTTCTAACTCATAATAGTAAAGATTTGAAAGTGCAATTTTTTGGATAAATATTGCGCGTTGATCTTGTCAGTGGTTGCTTAAAAAATATTAAGCTTGGAGTGAAAACAGCTATTCATTCGATTATTTTATGAGCCTTTGGGTTTTGTGATGGGCTTGTTTTAGGTTCTTTGATATTTTGCTGGGCTTGACTCAGAGCATCCTGTAGTGAGTGATTTTCCATAACTAAAACTACATTTTTAGCTTTTAGTTGACTGATCGCCTCTTGGGCTTGGCGCAGCAATTTCCTTTGTTGAATGCACTTTGGCTGTTTACAATGTTCTTGCATGTATGATTCTCTCCTTAAAGATAGGCAATGGGATGATGAAAACGCCTATAATTACAAATTAAAAGTGAAATAATGTCAACTTTTGATGGTTATTTTTGTTGATCCTGATTGAGTTTAGTGTAAGAATAATGAGGTTATTTTTTGATCTTTTTGCAGGAATAGGCTCTGTAAGCTACTGCAAAAATATTGATACGGTGTTCGTTGTTAAACACGTCAAAGCCTTCGTTAGGGTTGAGGCTTTGTAAACGATAGCGAGTTCCGGTGATTCGTTGGTACTGTCTAAGATAGTTTTTTTCTTTAATCCGACAGAGTATGAGATCGCCAGGTGCCAGTGGTGCAGTAGGACTACAGATTAAGTGCGTATTTCCTGGGGTAATGGAGATGAAAGGAGGGTAGTTGTGGTCACTGATGATCACGGCAAAACTTTCTGTATACTCTATGTGCTCTTGTATCATAGGGATGGTGTCACTGGTCTCTTTTTGCTCTAATAGAGTTCTGTAGTTGTGTGCGTGTTCCAAGTTTATGATTGTTATGTGTGCGATTGGTTTTATGGAGTGAGTTTGGTGTGTATTAAAAAAGCTAGAGGCATTTTGGCTGACTTTAAGTACGTTTGTGCCTGTGCCACTTGGGGGTTCACCGTCACCAAAGGCTAGCCATTGTGGTGAGCATTCTAACAGGCTGGATAGTTTTTGAATTTTATCGTAGCGAGGGATAGCTTCCCCATTTAGCCATTTGCGAACGGTTTCTTGACTGACACCAATATGCTTTCGAATGACAGTTTGCATACCTTTTTGTAGAGGTGGGATTGTTTTTGATAGCTCACAAGCATAATTCAGGCGCTCGGCAAACAGTTCTTTGTTATCTTTAAACACGGTCATGAGACGTAATCATATAGTACTGTTTATATGATTCAGGTGTAATTTGTTTTTTAAATCAACACTATTTGGGTGTAATTTTAGTGTCTACTAAAATGACTTGTAGTGGAAGTGAAAGAAGTGAATTTAACCACGTAATTTTTTATATCCATTCGTAATTACATCATTTCTTGCTAGTATATCTTCAAGTATTTTCATACAATGAGGAGCCTTTTCTTATGAAGAGAAACAGCCATGAGCGATTTAATTTTCGTCACCCTAGGTGATGAAAATTACATTTTCACGGTAAAGGTGTCTTAAATAAGGTTTTTTAAAAAAAATAGCTTCTTGCTTTCAGCTGTGCTTGAAGGCTTGATATCCATAAGGAGCATATAATGCGGCATTATGAAATTGTTCTAATCATACACCCTGATCAGAGTGAACAAGCTAATCAAATGATTGAAAAGTATATTGGCCAGGTTAAGCAAAGTGGTGGCCATTTACATCGATTAGAGGATTGGGGGCGTCGGCATTTGGCCTACCCCATTCAGAAAGTTCATAAGGGGCACTATCTTTTAGTGAATATAGAGTGTGATCCTTCCACTTTGAAAGAGCTTGAGTTGGCTTTTAAGTTTAACGATGCAATTATTCGTAGTCTGATTTTGAGTAAAAAGAGTGCAATCACAACAGAATCTCCGATGCTTAAGAATTCTGATGATAAAGAAGACTATTCACTGAAAGACTCAGAGCCGCATGATGTTCGTGATGGTGATGCAATGGAAAGTGAAACTGATGGAGACACTGTTGATGTAAGTGTTGAGTCTTAAAGGCCCTGCCTTAACTTAGATATCAATCAAATGGTCAAATTTAAAGAGGATTAGGATTATGGCTCGATTCAGCCGAAGAAAGAAGTTTTGTCGTTTTACAGCCAGTGGTGTTGAAGAGATTGATTACAAAGATTTGCAAACGTTGAGAAATTTTATTACTGAAACTGGAAAAATAGTACCCAGTCGTATAACAGGGACGCAAGCACGTTATCAGCGTCAATTGTCCAGCGCGATTAAGATCGCACGTTATATTGCATTGTTGCCTTATACTGATAGGCATTGAGTTTTACAGGTTCATTAAAGAATTGAGGGTCAATGACTATGTCTACGGTCGAAGTGATATTGCTAGAAAGTATTCGTAAGTTAGGTTCTTTGGGCAAAAAGGTAAAAGTCAAAGGTGGGTTTGCTAGGAATTACTTAATTCCAAGTGGTAAGGCTGTACCAGCAACAGCAGCAAATGAAGCTGAGTTTGAAGCGCGCCGACAAGAGCTGGAACAGACTGTGAAAGCTGAAATTGCTGCTGCTGAAGCGCGTGTTGAGCAGCTTAATGATACAGTGGTTAGTATAGCGGCCAAAGCGGGTGATGAAGGGAAGCTGTTTGGCTCTGTTGGTACTCGAAATATTGCAGAAGCGATTACGGCGTTAGGTATAAAGGTTGAAAAGAAGGAGGTCATACTGCCGCAAGATACCATTCGTAATATTGGTGAGTATGAAATCCTGTTGCAGTTACACAGTGAAGTATCGACCCGTGTGAAGTTGGTAGTGGTTGCAGAGTGAGCTTTGGGTGCCAACTTTTGGTTATGGGTAAGGCTTGACATCGCTTTACGACTTTTTGTTTGCTTTGTTTTTATGCAGTGGGCTGGCAATGCTTTGGCCCACAGCAAACAAGACCCATCGGTGCATGATGTAATCGCTTCAATCATTGATCGTCTGCGTGTTACACAAACCCCCACTGAACTGATGAATTTGACTTCTGATTCACTGGTGTCCTACCTAACTGAAGTTGAAAAGAGTGTTTTATCGACAGCGCATATTCAATTTACATTAAATGTTCCTGCGCAGTTGTGGTTGTTGATTGATGAATCTGCGGCTTCTGAACCTTTTTGGCTTAAAGATGCTGGCTTTGTTCGTACTCAGCAACTTTTTAAAGAAGACCCTTTCGTTTATAGAGTTTGGGAAAAGGATGCTGGGCCTGGTCGTGTCCGTTTAGGGGTCAATGGTTTTAGTGCGCAACATAATCATTATTTGGTGGCATTGTCCGCACAAAATTCTCGTGACACTGTGACTGTCAGTGATTTATATCCCAAATATTTACGACTTGCCAGTTGGAAAGATGGGGTTAGGCCGCATACGGATGAAGACGATATTGTGCGTAAGGTGCCTCAATTTTTGCAGGGCAAAGTGTTGGTGCAAACACGGTTCAGCAGTCGTAAACACAGTCAGCTCTTGGAGCGCTTTCGGATCACGGATTATCCTAGCCAAGCGAAACCTGATCAAGTTGTTTTAACTTATCATGCTGATCCGGCGGTGTCTCAAGCGATTACTTGGCGTACACAGGCAGCTGTTTCGAGAGGCCAAGCGGTTTATACTAAGGCTCAATTGGGTGTTAAACCCAGTATGGCTGAAGCTAAATGGGTTAAAGCTAAGACCGCTCGTATTGACAGCCCTTATGTTGTTAATGATCCAGTGTCTCACCGTCATGAAGTCCGATTGGAAGGTTTAGTTCCAGATACAGAGTATTGGTACGCGGTGGGTACAGGTGATGGCCATCTGTGGAGCCAGTGGGCTAAGTTCCGCACGGCTCCTAAAGGCTCTAATGATTTTTCCTTTGTTTATATGGGAGATGCTCAAAACGGTTTGTATCATTGGGGAGATTTATTGCGTAAGGCTTTTAGCGCTCGACCGGATGCACGTTTTTATATTATGGCAGGGGATCTAGTTGATCGTGGTAATGAGCGTGATAATTGGGATGAATTTTTTCATTATACATCTGGGGTATTTGATCGCCGACCTGTTGTGCCTGTAATTGGTAATCATGAAGTACAAGGTAGGTTGAGGCATCCCACGTTGTATTTGCAGCTGTTTTCTTTGCTTGAAAATGGTCCGATTGATGTGGAAGCTGAGCGCGCTTATTTTTTTAATTTTGGTAATGTGTTGTTTGTGGTGATGGACTCTAATTTAGACCCAAAAAGTCAAAGTGCCTGGCTTAGAGCAGTGCTGAGAGACGGTAATGCAACTTGGAAAATTGTTGTTTATCATCACCCAGCTTATTCAGCTGCGCCTGATCGGGATAATCAAGCTATTAGAGAGCATTGGGTGCCTATTTTTGATGAAATGAAGGTGGATTTGGTGTTGCAAGGACATGATCATTCTTATTTGCGAACCTATCCTATGCGTAATGATCTTGTTCGGCGAGAAGATGAAGAAGGTACAGTTTATGTGGTGTCAGTGTCGGGGGCTAAAATGTATCCTCAAGCGCGTCGTGAGTATGCTGCAAGTGCATTTACGCAGGTGTCAACTTATCAAATATTGGATATTCAAATAAAAGCGAATAAACTGGTTTATCGGGCTTATGATGTGAATGGACAGCTCAAAGATCGTTTTGAGCTAAGGCAATAAAATAGCCATAATCGATGTGATATAGAGTCATAGGTGATGTTTATCGCATTTGTACGGTAGAATAGAGTATGTCAGAGAATATAGAGGATGTAGAGGTAGAGCGTGTAGAGGCATCTTATTTGTCTGTGGCACAAGCTACGCGTGCTGCGACCGTGAAAGAAGAGTTATCGTCAATTAAGGAGCCGCCCCATTCTATTGAAGCGGAACAAGCCGTGATTGGTGGTTTGCTATTGGATAACGGGCGTTGGGATGATATTGCAGATAAAGTCGTGGCTGTTGATTTTTATTTGCCTGATCATCGTGAAATTTTCAATGTCATCTTTAATTTGGCAGAGGCAGGCAAGCCTGTGGATGTTGTTACAGTCTCGGAAATGCTGACTGGTCAAGGCCTATTAGAACAAGTGGGTGGCTTAGCGTATTTAGCCACTTTGGCTAAGAATACACCCAGTGCTGCGAATATCAAAGCTTATGCTGACATTGTGCGTGAGAGAGCTATTTTACGCAATTTAATTTCGGTAACAGGAGACATTGCGGACAAAGCCTTCAATCCAGAAGGTCTCTCCAGTGAAGAAATACTCGATTTGGCCGAGCGCCGTGTTTTTGAAATAGCTGAAAACCGTACTCAAAATACAGGGCCTTTGCCCATTAAGCCTTTGCTAACACGTGCTGTTGATAAAATTGATGCTTTATTTACTTCAGATAAGACTTTGACAGGGTTGTCTACTGGTTTTGATGAGTTGGATGAACTAACTTCTGGTTTGCAGCCTGCGGATTTAATCATCGTTGCAGGTAGGCCGTCGATGGGTAAAACGACGTTTGCGATGAATATTTGTGAGAATACGGCGATTAAAACCGGTAAGCCAGTGTTAGTGTTCAGTTTAGAAATGCCAGCAGATGCTTTGGTGATGCGTATGCTGTCGTCTTTGGGTCGTATTGATCAAACTCGGGTGCGCAGTGGTAAATTAGAAGAAGATGATTGGCCGAGATTGAATTCAGCCATTAGTTTATTGGCAGAGCAAAAAATATATATTGATGACTCGGCGGCTTTGACACCGATGGAGATTAGAGCAAGATCTCGCAGATTGTTTCGAGAATGTGGTGAGATTGGTGTGATTTTGGTGGACTATTTGCAATTAATGCGGGTGCAAAGTGCGGAGAGTCGAGTAGCAGAAATTTCCGAAGTTTCTCGTAGCTTAAAAGCGCTAGCGAAAGAACTCAATACACCTGTCATTGCCTTGTCCCAGCTTAATCGAAGTTTAGAGCAAAGACCTAATAAGAGGCCGGTCATGTCTGATCTAAGAGAGTCTGGAGCCATTGAGCAAGATGCTGATTTGATTGCTTTTATTTATCGAGATGAAGTTTATAATGAAGAGAGTCCAGATAAGGGCATTGCTGAGGTGATTATTGGTAAGCATCGTAATGGTCCAACAGGGATGGTGCGTATGGCTTTCTTAGGAAAGTACACTAAGTTTGAGAATTTAGCTCGAGGCTATTAGGACGTTTATTTTAGGACGTTTATTTGGAAAATATGTCTAGAGATGTCATAGCGAAGATTGATTTGAGTGCTTTAAAATATAACTTAGCGCGAGCCAAGACCTTTGCCCCGAACAGTCGAGTGATAGCGGTTGTTAAATCTGATGCTTATGGTCATGGTTTATTACCCGTCATGCTGGGGTTGCAAGAGGCTGATGGTTTTGCGGTAGCGCATATTGAAGAGGCTAGGCCTTTAAGGGAAGCTGGTATTGATAAGCCGATTTTAATTTTAGAAGGGCCTTTTGCACGTGATGAGCTTGATGAAATAATCGCCTTGAATTATCAAGTTGTTGTGCATGAATGGGTCCAGATTCAGTGGATAGAGAGCTTGTTAAAGAAAAAGGAGCGACTGACAGTTTGGTTGAAAGTCAATACAGGTATGAATCGTTTAGGGTTTAGTCCCCAAATGGTCGATGAAGTCTGGAGCAGGCTCAATCAATGTGCTGTGGTTACAAAAACTATATTAATGACACACATGGCCAATGCTGATAGTGCTGTTGATTCTCGTACAGATAAACAGCTGTACTGTTTTAATCAAGTGATCGCCAATAAATCGACTGAGGTGAGTATCGCCAATTCAGGGTTGCTTGTGCATTATTCGAATAAGATTTCATTCAGAGATTGGGTGAGGCCTGGTATTATGTTATATGGCGCTTCGCCGGACCCATCTCAGGTTGGTTCTGCTTATGGTTTAAAACCAGTGATGACCTTAACGGCTAAGGTGATTGCCCTGCATGATCTAAAAATGGGGGATGAAGTGGGTTATGGTGGGCATTTTCGTGCGCCAAGGTCGATGCGAATAGCCACAGTTGGGATTGGTTATGGTGATGGTTATCCACGTTCACAGCAAACAGCTCGTGCCGTCAGTATTGGTGGGCAGCGATGTGCCGTGGTAGGGACGGTATCGATGGATATGATTACGGTTGATGTCAGTGCGCTTAAGCAGGTCAGTTTGGGAGATTGTGTTGAGTTGTGGGGGCAAACGATAGCAGTAGAAGAAGTTGCCAAATCAGCTGGCACCATCAGTTATGAATTGTTTTGTCGCCTTACACGGCGTACTAAAAGAGAGTACATTCCATTGTAGTGATGCATTGATGGCGAAATCAAAAACCAGTTATGTGTGTACCGAGTGTGGTGCCAGTCAAAGTAAGTGGCAAGGGCAGTGTCCAGAATGTGGGGCCTGGAATGCTTTAACAGAAGTGTGCCATACAGCGACAGCCAAAGAGCCGTGGACAACTTCTGGAGGCTATGCGGGTGTGCCGATTGGTGTTATCCAGAAATTAATGGATATTGTTGCCGAAGAAAAACCACGGATTCAAACTTCAATAGAAGAAATTAATCGTGTCTTCGGGGGTGGTTTAGTACCAGGTTCAGTGGTACTGATGGGAGGACACCCGGGGGCAGGAAAAAGTACATTGTTACTGCAGTTGGTCAGCGACTTGGCTCAAAAAATGTCTTGTTTGTATGTGACTGGTGAGGAATCTTTGCAGCAAGTGGCTATGCGTGCAGCCAGGATGGGTGTAAAGGCTGCTGCATTAAATTTGATGGCAGAAACACAAATTGAATCGGTACTAAAAGCTGCAACGGAGCTTAAGCCACGTGTTTTGGTGGTGGACAGTATTCAAGTGATGCAATTAGAAGGCATTGGCTCAGCGCCAGGCAGTGTTTCTCAGGTTCGGGAGAGTGCGGCTTTATTGACGCGTTTTGCTAAACAGACAGATACGGTTGTTTTGTTAGTTGGGCATGTGACGAAGGAGGGTATGTTAGCAGGCCCAAAAGTGTTAGAACATATTATTGATTGTTCGTTGTTGTTGGAGTCGACTCAAAACCAACGATTTCGTATTTTACGCAGTCAAAAGAATCGTTTTGGTGCTGTGAATGAAATGGGTGTGTTTGCTATGTTGGAAGGGGGCTTAAAAGAGGTTAAAAACCCGAGTGCTTTGTTTATTTCTAAGAGTACAGAGCCTGCACCTGGTTCTGTGGTGACGGTTGTTTGGGAGGGGACGCGCCCCTTGTTGGTGGAAGTGCAAGCTTTAGTGGATCAAAACCAAGGGGGGTATGCTGCACGTGTGTCTGTGGGTACAGATCAAAATCGTTTATCGATGCTGTTAGCGATTTTGCATAAACAGGCGGGTTTATTATTAAGTGATCAGGATGTGTTTATTAATTTGGTGGGTGGGGTGAAAGCTCTAGAAACTTCTGTAGATTTGGCATTGGTTTTGGCAATGGTTTCCAGTTTTCGTGACAAGATTATTCCCAAAGAGTGGATGGTGATGGGTGAGCTGGGTTTAACGGGGGAAATTCGTCCTACGCCTAATGGTCAGGAACGTATTCTTGAAGCGTATAAGCATGGGTATCGTTATGCAGTGGTGCCTAAAGCCAATTTAAGTGGTTTTAAGGCACCTGAGGCGATGGTTGTGAAAGGGGTGGAGCGGTTAACAGAAGCGCTGGGTTGTTTGTTTTGATAAGGAATAGGAATGGGCACAAAATAACTTTAACATTTTCCTCTGCTGAACTCGCTTCGCTCAGACAAGCATCCGCTCCAAATGTTAAAGTTATTTTGTGCCCATTCCTATTCCTTATCATTTAGTGAGGCAATTTAATGTAAATATTCGGTTAACCCGTTTAAGCAAAGCGCCATAAATTAGAGTTGGCTGCCAAATATCACCTGATGGCATTTAGATAAAAGGGGTTAACCGAATATTTACGGATCTTGGTCCTCTCTCTTGAATGAAGCGCTCTCACAGTCTATTCAATTGTTCTGGCGAAATTTCTATGAGCTTTTTAATACTCGGCTCGTTTTTTTCAAAATAAGTATCACGATTAATTCGATCCTGGTCTGTATCAGTAACGTCGCTTCGAAAAACGAGTACAGATAAAGCAAATAAAAAAATCAAAGTTAGGTTTAATATCCAGCTACCAAAACCAGCCATCGATCATACCCTCCGCTGTGTAAGATTACTACTTCCCTATCTCATCTCAACAAATAGGCCACTGGCAAACTTGTGTTGTTTTAAATATGTCATTTCGTTTTCATTATTTAATTATGACACTATAGGTTAAAAACGAATATAAAATAAATACTAGTAAACCTATAGTCTTCAGTGTAAGAGACAATATTGAAACTTGCAAAGTTGCATCAGGAAAAAAATGACGAACAGCCATAAGATTAGAGGAGAGTCAATGGCTATCTGCTACAACATTAATTTAACAGGTAGTTTTGACCAATTTAAAGAGTATCTAAAGTTTAATCTCCAAGCCTTCAGATGCAATGCCCAATTCAATATCTGAAGGTAAATCACTACGCTTTAATAGATCAGAAAAAATAATATCTAATTGCTCATCAGTCCGAGTCGGATCATGATGAGTAAAATATAGGGACTTTATCTCTGCTTTTGTAGCAAGACTTAAACAACTGTCATAAGTACCATGACCCCAACCCTGCTTGGAAGCGTATTCACTTACCGTATACTGAGCATCGCATACAGCAACATCCACTTCACGTATAAATTCAATGACTGATTTATTTTGTTCATCAACCATTTCTTGATATTGTTCATATTCTTCCTCATCAGGATTATAAATATTAGCTGCAGGCTCATAGTCTCCCGTAAAGAAAAACGATTGACCTTTCTCTTCTACTTTATAACCATAATTTAATACTGGATGATTCAACAAAATAGGCGTCACTGTTGCACTGCCTACTTGAATTTTTTCATACTCTCTGACCTTATGATAATGCAAATCTGCTTTCAATTCTGACTCTCTCACTGGAAAATAGCAATACTCCATTTGCTGAGATAAAATGGTCTGCAGATCTTTTTGATAAACAGGATCAAACGCCCCATAAAAATGAATTTCATTACCTGGGATAAATAAAGGCGCATAAAAAGGCAGACCTTGGATATGATCCCAATGCGTATGGGTCAAAAAAATAAAGCTCTTCAAAGGCAAATGTTCTATCTGAACCAACCCTAACTCTCTAATGCCTGTGCCACCATCAAGAATAATCCAATCACCTTCTTCTGTACGTATAGAAATACAAGTGGTATTGCCTCCATATTTTACAGTTGCCGGACCCGGCACAGGAATAGAGCCTCTTACCCCTCGCAAGTTGATGATCATCACTCAAATCCCTTGTATAAACGTCTTAGCTTTTTCTACTTCTTCATCAAGATTGTTTAAACTCACAAGCATCTTATCGGCAGAGCAACCTAAGTAATTTAATACAACTTGAGGCACACTCAAAGCTATTTCAGCTTGATCAGATACTGCTTCAGTTTCCTCTAATGCATGCGCTGCAATATTAGCAAAAAAGATAGCCAAGCTCAGTGGGTGAGAGTTTGTCTGCGCCTCGATATGATGATGGCTACGAATACTATCAATCAATTCTAGAGGCAATTTCCATTTTTGTGCAACCATAGCCCCAAGCTCGCAATGACCTAGCCCTAAAATCCGTTGCTCAGCTTCATACAAAGGCAACTGTTCTGTTTGATGCAATTTAACCACTTGCTGATACTGATCAGGCAAAAATCTAGCATAAAGTATTTTTCCAATATCATGTAACAACCCCCCTACAAAATAACTGGCCAAATTATTGGCAGACACGCCTTTAGTCTTAGCCACCAGCTTTGCTATAACTCCCACCCGCAATGAGTGTAACCAAAGTGTCTTCGTATCCAAGCCTGCCTTATTTGTTTTTGGTAAAGCGCCTGTAGTAGCCACCATAATAGCCACATTTTTAACTGTATTTAAACCTACATAAACAACAGCTTGTTTAACTCCTGCAATTTGTTTAGACAAACCAAAGTAAGCTGAATTCACGGTTTTCAAAAGACTCATAGTCAAAACAGGATCGTGTTCGATTACTGCAACAATTTTTTTGGGAGGACAATCAGGAGAAGCTGTTAATTCCAGTACTTGATGCACACTTTCAGGAAAAGCAGGAACTTTTTCAACCATCGCGGTCAATTGTTTTCGATCTATTATCATAACATCACACACATTAATACAATTGATTCATCTATAAACGACAATCTTCTACCCTTCACAATTGAATTTTCGGGTTTGTTGCAGCACTCACGCAACCCGTTCACATATTATTTATACGCTCACAGGCTCGTGTTCACACTGCGTCGCTCCGAAAACCCAATCGCTGTGAGTATATGATGCCGGCACAGGGAAAATTTCAGTATATTGATCATTGTAGTCGGCTTATCGAGCCAACATAAAATCCAGTCAAGAATTTGGCAAAAATGCTGTGAAGATATCATGAAAAATTAAGCGATCTATTACGATAATCTTTCACATTTAAAACAGAAACATCATCACGAATAATGACCTATACTGTTTAAATAATAGTATTCGCATACAACTTATCATTACACTATAGAGAGACCCAGAATGATTCGATATTTGTTTTTCCAGCATGTATTAATATATCCCTATGGCTCGATGGCGGCATCCTTGCCGCCAACGGTTTCCAAAACAAATATCGAATCATTCTGGGTCTCTCTATATGACAATCAAATCTCTACTCATTTCAGAACAGCAACAACAGCGGCGTAAACACCCGCGAGCACCTTGCCAATGGAAAGGTCACATTACAACCCAAAAAAACAAAGCATTTTTAATACAAGTTAAAAATGTTTCCTTAGGCGGTCTTGGAATTAAAACAGAAGCCTTACTAAAGAAAGGTGATAAAGTCCTACTGGAAGCACAGGCTATTAACGGCGATCACCATCAAAAAATTCGTGTAATATGCACTGTTGCCTTCATTATTTTACAAGCACAAAGCTATGAGGTTGGCCTACAATTTACATCTAACACTAAAACTTTTATAGAGTTTATCCGTAGTTATGTTAATATCAAAACCAAATAACCCTATGTTGTTTGAAACCATTTAAGTTGATCTTGCAGCCTCACTACCTGCCCAACAATCAACAAACTGGGGGATTTCACTTCTTGCTGCTCAATATAGGCTGAGAATTCTCTAAGCAATCCACGGTACACTTTTTGCTGTTGCAAGGTACCTTGTTGCACCAATGCTACCGGCATATCAGCAGGCATACCATGCGCTATCAGTTGTGTGCAAATAATCGGTAAACTCAACAGTCCCATGTAAAAGACTAAGGTTTCATTCTGCACCACTAAACTTGACCAATCTAAATCCAACTGACCTTGTTTCAAATGCCCTGTAATGAATCTAACGGATTGCGCATAATCTCGATGTGTCAAAGGAATACCCGCATACGCTGCACATCCAGCAGCTGCTGTGACACCTGGAACAACCTGAAACGGTACTTGTTCAAACAGCAAAGATTCAATTTCTTCTCCACCTCGGCCAAAAATAAACGGATCTCCTCCTTTTAAACGACAAACCCGTTTACCTTTTTTTGCTAAACTAACCAACAATTGATTAATGTCAGTTTGAGCGATCGAATGACGATTACGTGCTTTACCAGCATAAATTTTTTCCGCATCGCGTCTGGCCATATCCAAAATAGGCTGTGACACTAGACGATCATAAACAACCACATCAGCCTTTTGCATCAAACGCAGTGCACGAAACGTCAGTAAATCAGGGTCTCCTGGACCTGCACCCACCAAGTATACTTCCCCTACCTTATTCTCAATAAGTTGATTTTGATGATCTAAAAATGCCTGCTTCAGGCCACTTTCTGCTTTTTCAATTTGACCTTTTAATACCCACTCAATAATAGAACCCTCAAGCACCTGTTCCCAAAATTTACGCCGCTCATCGACCGACGCAAAAGCTACTCTAGTTTTATGGCGAAAAGCCCCTAAGAATTCAACCAATTTCCCATAATTGCCCGGAAACAAACTTTCCAACTTAGCTCTGAGCATACGTGTCAAAACCGGTGCTTGCCCACTGCTGGATACACTGAGCATCAAAGGCGAACGATCCACAATAGCCGGAAAAATAAAACGACATAAATCCGGAGTATCAACAACATTGACCCAAATACCAACTGCCACGGCATCCTCATAGACCTGTTTGTTAAGTTGTGCATCATCAGTAGCGACAACCACTAAACGTTGTTTAATAAGATCAGATTTTTGATAGGCTCTGTGCTCAAATTGAGCATGATATTGCATCAGTAACTGTGATAATTCCGGAAGTATTTCTGCGGCAACCACTGTCAATTGTGCGCCAGCCTGCAGCAACAAACTCGCCTTTCGCAAAGCCACTGTCCCAGCTCCTACCAATAAACACGGCACACCTTCAAGTTTTAAATGAATTGGTAAGTATTGCATCATAAGTCAAACCTTTTTAATCAATTCTAAACCTCCCATGTAAGGCCGCAAAACCTGAGGTATGCGAATGTGACCTTGTTCTGTCTGATAATTTTCCATGATCGCTACCATCGTCCGACCAATGGCTAAGCCAGAACCGTTTAAAGTATGCAACAGTTCTGGTTTTTTCATACCCGGATTACGCCAACGCGCCTGCATACGCCGTGCTTGAAAATCCAAAAAGTTGCTACAAGATGAAATTTCACGATAACAACTTTGCCCGGGCAACCATACTTCCAAATCGTAGGTTTTAGCGCTTGAGAACCCAAGATCTACTGCACACAAAGAAATCACTCGATAAGGCAGCTCAAGTTGTTGTAACACTGCTTCAGCATGAGCAGTGAGCTCTTCTAGAACCTCAAAAGAAACTTCTGGTCTAACCAATTGCACAAGTTCAACTTTTTCAAATTGATGTTGACGAATAAAGCCCCGTGTATCTTTGCCGTAGCTACCTGCTTCACTACGAAAACAAGGCGTATGACACACAAATTTCAAAGGTAACTCTTCTACAGAAGTAATAACATCACGCACCAAATTCGTCACAGGCACTTCAGCTGTGGGAATCAAATACAACTCTCTGGCACCTGCAACTTTAAATAAATCTTCTTCAAATTTTGGCAATTGGCCTGTCCCACGCAAAGCCTCAGCTTGGACCAAATAAGGTACATACACTTCCTGATAGCCATGGGACTGTGTATGCAAATCCAACATAAACTGAATCAATGCACGATGCAATTTAGCTATCCCTCCTTTCATAACCACAAATCGAGAACCAGAAAGCTTAGCAGCCTGTTCAAAATCTACAGCTGCCAATTGCTCACCTAACGCAACATGATCTTTAACTTCATAAACAAACTCTGTTGGAGTACCCCAGCGACGTATTTCTTTGTTATCAGCTTCACTGGATCCATATGGGACTGTATCATCAGGCAAATTAGGCAATCCCATCATCCATTCATGCAACTCAGCTTGTATTGCTTTGAGTTTTTGATTGGACCGTTCAAGCTGCTCACCTACTGCATTGACCTCAACTAAAACAGCTTCAACTGATTCCCCTCGCGCTTTTGCTTGACCTATTTGTACAGACATCTGCTTACGTTTATTTTGCAGTTGCTCAGTTTGTACCTGCAGAGCCTTACGCTTTGCTTCAAGCGCTTCATACTGCGTTTTATCCAGTGAAAGGCCTCTTTGCAGCAGTTTTTTTGCAACGGCATTAAAATCATGACGTAATAACTTTGGATCTAACATAATTTTTTCTGTTCACTCATAAAAAATTTTAAATAGTCAATTATGACACTAGGCGCCCAACCCCACCCAATAAACAGCTAAGATAAACGCTAAAAAACAAAAAACAAGGTTACAAGCAATATTAACCACCGACAGCCACACTTGTCCTTGTTGCCACAAAGACCAGGTCTCAAAAGTAAAGGATGAAAACGTTGTAAAAGCACCCAGGATGCCTGTCAAAACAAAGAGCTTAAGGTTATCTGACCAATCAAGCCCTTTCAACAACATGACAACTATACCAGCAAAGCAAAAAGAGCCTAACACATTCACAATCAACGTTGCCCAAGGCCATGTATTGGCACCAAATTTTTGCAACAATAAAGAAACGCCAAAACGACCTACCGCACCAATGGCTCCTCCCAAAGCGACCCACAAACTTTGTATCCAGATCTTCTGCATAATGCAATGAATGGCCTTGTCACAACTTTTATAAAATTAAAATACGCCATGCTATCATGTGTAACATAGCGTGGGAATAGAGTTTTTAAGAGAACACAATGCTTTGACTAAACTTTAGTTCGTATTTTAATCAATTTAGTGATTTTCAGAAAACAGCCATGAGCGATGCGATTTTCGTCACCCTAGGTGATGAAAATCGCATTTTCACGGTAAATACTGTAACAGCCAGACAAGGGCGGTTTCAGATTAGAATTAATGTATACAAAGAGCACCTTAGCGCACCATAAAAGCCATCGCGTAAGCTGCTTCACGTTGCCTTTTTAATTCTTCGTTTTGCTCGCCAGTTCTAACACCCCCACCAGCTCCAGCTTTGTAGATGACAATATCAGCAGGCCCACCGGCTACGCTTTCTCTCTCTCCAAGTACCAATTCACGCATCAAGTCACCTTCTTCGGGATACACATGAGCCGAATCAGCGCTAGGCAAAGAACTGCCTTGCCGGGCAACATTCAACTCTAGCTCAACAAGTGATTGTCCCATAGCCTATTCTGCTTCATTTATTCGTTCAAAAAAATGTATCCACAGGCCAAGCTCCACGCCTTAGTGGGTTTTTCTTACAAACTAACTTAATACAAAAGTTCTGATTGCCACAACGGCCCTTTTGTAAGCAAAAGTTGCAAAACATTAAAATATATCCCTTTTTTAAATCTATAATCAGCTTATACACTCTTAACCGTGAAAATGTAAAGTAAGCATCATCTATGGTTGTTTTCAAAACATATAACAGTACCATAGAACTATCCTCTGAAACACGAAGGAAGCAACATGCGACATTATCCAAATCCAATTAAAATATATCATCTTACTCTTTGGTTTTTTCTGGTCATGGTCAATAGTGCTAACAGCGCAGAACGTCAAGCCTTTATTTTAGAGCTCAAGCACCAATTGCCTGAGCAAATCATCCCCACCATCAAGCCACTATTGCACAAAGATGATGCCATCACGAGCTTCCGTAATCAATTAATCCTTAACACCAAAACATCCACTTTTAATGAAATAAAAAAACTTGTCATACAATTGGATCAACCTTTACATAACCTGATCATTTTTGTCAGAAATAACAGTCAAGTTAATCGATCTCTCGCCCCAACTGGCCTAAGCGGCAAAATTAAACACAAAGACATTACCATCAATACTGGCTCTGAACACTCAAATACTCAAACCACAAGCATTACTCGCAACGGTCTTGTCTTTTCGATCGGTAAAAACAGCAAAACTTATTCAACTCATAACAGTCAAAGCATACGTACTATCGAAGGTCGCCCTGCCTATATCGCTACTGGACAATTATTACCTGTCACTACCCAGAATCACCACGGCCAACAAACTGAACTCGTCTCCGCATTAAAAGGGTTCTATATCACCACTCGATTGATTAATGATCGAGTTTTGTTAGACATCTCAACAACTCATGACAGCATGAGCCAAAAACCTTATAAAAGTTTTAACACACAAGCAATCAATACTAAACGCTTATCCACGACCATCAGCGGCAAACTTGGTGAATGGATCTCCCTAGGAGGCATCACATTGAATAATCAAACCGATAACCAAAATGTCATTCGGCACAGCCAAACAAAAAGTTCCTCGCTGGGTGATATTGCTTTAAAAGTACAAGTTATTGATTGAGTTTGAGCTGCTCAATACACGCTATACGCGCAAGTCTTATGGCCTTACCCACAGCCTTGCCTTGAAGACCTTGTGCAATAAAGGGTTGAGCAATAATAGCCTTACATTGCAAAAATGCCTGCTCTAGAAATTGAGATGATGCTATATCAATGCAATAAATTTGCTCTAAAATAGTGATTACCTTTAAAAACTGTTCAAATCTGTTTGCTTGTCTAAATGCATCCAAACTATCTAACAATTGCAGGCAATCTTGAGCAGATAAAGTTCGGACATTTAAGGCTATCTGATAATATTGAGAGACCATTTTAGCCAACCCCAAAAAACGGGTCGGCAATGGAAGCTTAATCACGTTGATCACCTCAGAATTCAAACTATGTAAAAGACAAGCCAGCTTTACTGGAGTACTAGCAAGCTCCTGCTGACCTGCAAGCGCCAAGGCTCTCAAAGGCAAGCTTGTACTGGAATCCTGAACACTCTCTAATAACATCGACACTTGTGGGAATACTGCAGCTAAAGCTTTAGTTTCATACAAAGTTTCAATAAAAATCTCTGGATGAGTACTGTTTAAAGCCTTTTCAAGCTCAGCCCACACCCGCTCAGGGGTCAAATAATCCAGCTCTCCACTTTCAGCTAGCGTTTTCATCAAAGCTTGCGTCTGAGATTCAATCTTAAACCCAAGTGTGTAAAATCGACCGTAAAATCGCGCCACACGTAACACTCGCAAAGGGTCTTCAATAAAGGCTTCAGAAACATGACGTAAGGTTTTTGACCGCAAATCTTTAAGCCCCCCCCAAGGATCAATCAAACGACCTTGCTCAGTCATTGCCATGGCATTGATCGTCAAATCTCGACGCTTCAGGTCCTGTTCAAGTGTCACTGTAGAATCGTAACACGTCTCAAATCCTTGATAACCATGCCCTACTTTTCTCTCAGTTCGCGCTAACGCGTATTCTTCATGTGTTTTGGGATGTAAAAAAACAGGAAAACCATGCCCCACAGGCTTATAGCCTTGCTTTAATAAACAATCAGGAGTAGAACCCACCACCACCCAGTCACAATCTTGGACAGGCAACCCCATTAATTTATCTCTGACAGCCCCGCCTACCAAAAAGACTTTCACACTAAGGCACCATAGAAATTTTGTATTCTTGAGGGTAGAGTAGAATTGGTCTCGGAAACCCCAAAGAAGACTTTGATCGAGTTCAAGTAAGAACCTTAACAGGTTGACACCAGCTAATGTTTGCTGAATTGATGTTTTTATGCTCCTTTATAAGCACTTTGTAAACTATAAATAAAAGTCCAGTCATGTAATTTAACACATTTATCCATTGCATTAAACTGAGAAAAAAAGAACATAGTGCTACTTTAAATAAAGTAAGTAATGCCTTATGGGCGGACTTCGTAAAAGAAAAGCAATTAATCAAAACGGGTCATAAAAGCTCGATATAAATTATAAATATTGGCTAATATTAAAGAGGCTTCTTAACCAATGTTTCGAGCTACCGATAAGACTAATAATAAAAACATTAAGATCTACACAAAAAATACTAAAAACTTACAGCTTTTCCAATGATGCATTTAAGGAGACGCTTTAGCATGAGCAAACCAAATTGGCTATGGCCTTTATCTTTTTTTTCAGCCATAGCCTTATGCGCTACTCTAGTCAGCTCATACTCTTATGCCCTTTATGACCCAACCCGAGAATCATTATCAGATTTAGTAGCTAAAAAACTCATTATTAAATATAAAAGTACCTATAAAAACAAAGTCACCCTTCAATCCATTTCTTCAGATATGTTAGCAAAAACCAGCAAAGCTATGGAGGTTCCAATCGAGCATGAACGCTGGCTCAGCACCGGAGCACAATTAGTCACAGTAGGTAAGCATAATGTTTATGAGACACTGAATATGCGTGGGATTATGAATAGGCTGGCACAGTCAAGTGAAATTGAATATTTAGAAGCTGACAGGCTCTATCAACCCCAGCTTGCACCCAACGATGAGCTGTACGAAGAACAATGGCATTATTTCAATCCTATTTCTAGCATCAGAGCAGACTTAGCTTGGGACCTAGCTTACCCCAATGGCTTTAATAATCCAGGTAGATTAGACGATATAACTGTAGCTGTTCTCGATACAGGGATTATCAATCATGAAGATTTATCAGACAACATACTGCCAGGCTATGACTTTATTTCAAGCACACAAACCAGTATCGACGGTAACGGTCGCGACGATGACCCCACCGATCCAGGTGATTTTATCACAGCCAATCAATGTGGCAACGGCATTCCTGCTGCCCCCAGCAGTTGGCATGGCTCACACGTAGCAGGAACTATAGCAGCTGTTACTAACAACGGTATTGGCATCGCAGGTGTTGCCCCCAATGCCAAAATCCTACCCGTTCGGGTTTTGGGTCGCTGTGGTGGTTCTTTATCAGATATTATCGATGCAATAGCCTGGGCTGCAGGCCTACCTGTTGAAAACGTCGATCCCAATCCGAATCCTGCCAAAATCATTAATTTAAGCTTGGGTACACCAGGGCCGTGTAATGCGGCCATCAATGAGGTCATCAGTGATGCACGTGATATCGGAGTCTTAGTTGTAGCCGCTGCTGGTAACAGCAACAGTCCTGCTGAGAACCTAAACCCTGGCAATTGTCCAAATACACTGACTGTTAGTGCTATCGGTGAAACAGGAAGCAAGGCGCCGTACTCCAATACGGGCAGTAACGTTGATGTAGCAGCGCCTGGAGGTAATGGTATGAATGCTAATCCTGCCGATGCTGGGGTCATTTCTACAGTTGATGAAGGCGCACGAAATCGAATAGGCGATACCTATTCAGGTTATGTCGGCACCTCTATGGCTGTTCCCCATGTTGTTGGAGTAGCCGCTATGATGTTTGGTGCCAATACACAGCTATCCGTTGCAGATGTCGAAAATACAATCATAGAAACAGTACGACCATTTTCCAGCCCTTGTACAGGATGCGGGGCAGGTTTGGTAGATGCCAGAGCAGCCCTTGAGAGTGTGATGCCTGTAGTAGAGGATGTCACTCCACCCCTTCCAATTATTGAGCCCAACCCAGACGAGAATATTGACAATGCTCAAGCTATAGATTTATCCATTAGCGTTGTCAACCCAGTGGCCAACATTAAATTTAACCCACCTAGCAACATCCAACAAATCGATGCTCAATCTTTTTCAAAAATATTGGGTTTCGTGACTTCTTATACAATCAAAGTCACCAATTTAGGCTCTGCTGCTGCAACCAACGTACATTTACATAATAAAATTCCAGCAGCAGCTGAAATTCAATCCATTCAATCTTCTCAAGGTTCATGCGATACCGAAGGCACTTGCATTCTAAATAGTATTAGCAGCTCAGAAAGTGCTTCAGTTAACATACAAGTTCTAACTTATCCAGCCATTCAAACGTCGACAACAATACAGACCCAACCTTCTGTTATGAGGGTAGAAAGCAGCGTTACCAGCAGCAATGTAGATAGCAATCAAACCAACGACGTTGTCAATCAAGTTCTAGGGGGCAGTACTAGTGGTCATATCCTCTTTTTGCTCATGATAATAGGATTGGTACGATTAATGTTTGTTGGCGCAAAGTATTTTGACATTAATCTCAAAGAAACCCACTGATGAAGTCAAAGGCTTTTCAGAGTTACATCCAATATGCATACCGTACATGCGGGCACATATAACTTTTTTATTCCCTCCTGCTCAATAGACAAGCATCAAAGCCATCGGCTAAATTTGTTAATGAAAGAATTTTTTTAAACACCCAAACCACAAAGTGTCACATCGAGACAATAAATGAATTCAATTAAGTTTTTCACAAACATTTTTATTAGTTTTCAAACAGTTATACAAAATAAAACACAGCAGTGGCTCAACAAAAGAGTCAAAACAACACCAAAAATCACACTGGACCAGCATAAAATCTTTATTTTTCCAACCAAAGAAGGGTTTCTTTTTATTTTTATGCTAATAGCTATGTTTTTTGGTAGCGTCAATTACTCCAACAGCTTGATTATGGGTTTTACTTTTTTGCTGTCAGGTGTTTTCATCATTTCAATTTTGCATACTTTTCGCAACCTATCAGGATTAACCATAGAGGCCTCAAGAACACAAGCGTGTTTTGCTGGTGAAAAAGCTGCCTTTAGCATCAATATGAGTCGCAGTGGTACACGAACTTACCAAGCCATTATTCTTTGTTGGGGTCACAATGTCACAGAGCGATGCGACTTAATTGAAGATCAAGAAGCTACGATCACTCTACTTTTGCCCACATACAAAAGAGGCTGGTATCGACCAGGACGATTCCAAATCTTCACCACCTTTCCCTTAGGTTTGATTCAAGCATGGACATGGTTGGATTTAGATATGCAATGCTTAATTTACCCTAAACCTATTACCAATAATTTTTTACAAAAAGGTGTAACCGGACAATCTGGTATTAATTTTTCTCGGGAAGAAGGGGCCGATGATTTTTCAGGATTAAAGCCTTATTTACCCGGAGACTCACTGAAACATGTTCATTGGAAAATTTTGGCTCGCAATGACGAACTCTACAGTAAAACCTTTGTCAGCTCAACTCAAGCGATTTATACATTGACATGGCAAAATTTTGCGCCTTTAAATGCGGAGACACGCTTGTCTTATTTATGTCACTGGATCTTAAAATTATCTGAGCAAGATTGCATGTTTGGCTTGCAACTGCCTAACGACAAAATAACACCCAATAGAGGGAGCCGACACAAACATCAATGTTTATCAGCATTGGCTCAATATTAAGTACAGCCACATGCAAGTAGCTAGGATACCACGTAACAGTCTGATCTGGATATTGGCCTCACATATCGCTGTGATCACTCCACATTTGTCCTATTTGTCTGTTTGGCTCATATTCACTTCACTGGTTTGTGTGGTTTGGCGCATCATGGTCTTTCAAAGTCATTGGCATTTTCCTGGGAAAATCATTCGAGCTATACTCGTCATTGGAGGCGGCACAGCAATCTTAGTTCAATATAATACACAATTGGGTGCTGAAGCGGGTGTAGCCTTACTTATTATGAGTTTTTCTCTTAAATTGTTAGAGATGAAAACTAAAAGAGATGTTTATCTACAAGTTTTACTGGCTTACTTTGTTGTTTCTGTTGCTTTTTTATTTAATAAATCGATGCTGGAATCCGCTTACCTAGCATTCGTATCATTAATCATAACGGCCACTTTAATTGCCTTAAATCAAACACTACCGCATGGTAAACCTTGGCCAAACTTAAAACTAGCATGCGTTTTATTCTTACAGGCCTGTCCAATTATGTTGGCTTTATTCATATTTTTCCCAAGAATGCCACCTATTTGGGCTTTAGAAGTCTCTGGCAACGGCACTAATACAGGCCTACGCAATGCGATGAGTCCAACAGATATTGCCAAATTGGGTCAAAGCAGCGCTTTGGCGTTTAGAGCTGAATTTAAAGGTGACCCTCCTCAGCACAAAGATTTATATTGGCGAGCTCTAGTCTTTTCACACTTTGATGGGAAAATCTGGTCTGCCAGTAAAACTGCAGCAAGTTCCATCAACAGTTACCCATATATAAAACAAAAAAAAATGGACATCAATTATATTGATCACTCTTATGAATATAAAGTATTAATTGAACCAACACATCAAAGATATTTAGTAGCGTTAGACATACCGGTTGTCCCATTTTCTGGTATTAGCATGACAGAGGATTTTCGTTTAGTCTACCACGAGCCCATAGATGAACCTTTACAATACAAAGTCACCTCTTTCTTAAACCATACCGTACAAACGGAGTTAAGTGAATGGCAAAGATTCAAAGATTTACAACTGCCTTACACAGAAAATGAACGAGCAACGGCCTTAGCTAAACAATGGTTTGAGGAATCAGATGGTGACGCCGAAATATTCATAAATAGAGTTTTAAATTGGATTAACCAAGATACATTTTCCTACACTTTAAAACCTCCTAAGTTAAATAGTAATATTGTTGATAGATTTTTATTCGACACCAAAAAAGGGTATTGCGCTCACTACGCTGGAGCATTTGTATATCTTATGCGTGCTGCTGGCATTCCAGCACGTGTTGTTGGAGGCTATTTAGGCGGTGAAATCAATCAAATTGGTCAATATATTTTAGTTCATCAATTTGAAGCACATGCCTGGGCAGAGGTATGGCTGCCAGAACGAGGTTGGATCAGAGTAGATCCAACAGCTTCTGTAGCACCAGAGAGAATTTTAGACAGCGTTGAAGGCATTCTTAGGCAAGAAGGTTCCTTTTTAGCCAATCAGCCTTTCTCTCCATTACGTTTTAGAAATAATACTTTTATCAATATTATTCGCCATTCGGCTGATTATATAAATTACTCTTGGGATCGACATGTTGTCGGATACGACGGTCAATATCAAAGAGATTTTTTAGAAAAGTATTTCAGTGCCATAACCCCAGAGCGTATGGCCGTACTTATGATGGCTCTACTCGGATTAATTTTATTAGCTGTCACTTTTATTTTATTTAGGATAAAGCCCAGTGTAAACCTTACAGAAATGGATAAACTTTATCGAAGTTTTTATACTCGTTTACAAAAGCTTGGCGTACACAGAAACACAGGAGAAACACCTCTTCAATTTCAGGTTTCTGCAATCAATCAACTGCCACAATATCGTTCCCACATAGAAGTCATCACTAAACTGTACATTGAACAACAATATCTACCTAAAAACCTTCGTACTCTAAGCTCTCAAAAAGCTATACAGGAAATTAAACAAAGGTTAAAGTTGTTCTAATAAAACCTAAATCCTGCAAGTAATTTTTAAAAATTTTCAGCAAGATATTGAAATATATATAAAATTTATATTTTTATGCAATACTTAACTCATGAAATAACTTTGATCAAATTATGTCTTTTCTTTATTTTTCCATGCATTGGCTTGCATACAAAAAGTCACTTGCAGGATTTAGGTTGTATGTTAAACACTCAGATTTCTGTTTACACAGAATTAGTTACATCCTCGTCCCAGAATAAAGTTTACAAGCTTCGCTCCTGAACTCGCTGCGCTCAGACATGCATCCGCTCACATTGTAAACTTTATTCTGGGACACCTCCTAACACCCATCTAATCATTCTGTAAACCGCTATACTTTGTATAAAGCGAAGATTACATAAAAATTAATGTATACAGGAAGTATTTTTTGGTAATTCTGTTAGGTGGCTATGATGGTTATATTGTGCACGGAGTATAGAGATAAAAATGAGATGGATTGGCTCTTGGTTTGAGGGAGTTTAAGGTGTTTAGGCAAAGGAGGGGACTGATTTATTTTTTGCGCAAGCTCCACTTTAATTTCCGACCAAAGCGCTCAACTTTGAATTTGTATAAATCTTTTTGTAGAGTCATTTGATATAACTGCTGTGCTTTTTTACCTAAACTGGCTTTATATCGATCGTTTCCACCCATAAAGTCGTAGTACTCTAGACCTTGTCCTAGATAATGTTGTATACACAATGCATGACCCATTAATCCAGGTTTTAGGGTAGAGTCTTGCTCTTGTTTCAACGCGCACAAATAAAAATAAACTCTTTTTTTGTAGATAAAATTATAAAAAAAAGCAATGGGTTTATTGTCCACTTGCAATTTGATTAAGTCAATATTATCTGTCGGCCAGGTTTCTTGGATTAGGGTGCAATGAAAAGCCATAAAGTTCTCATTGGCAAAGCCGCTTTGACCGAGTTGATTGCCCCAGCGTTTTAAGTGCAAAGGTCCTGCTTGCTCAAAAAACTCTAAAGCCTCATTGGTATTGGTAGCCCGTGTGATGGTAATAGGCCCTATTGCTTCATATTTGCGTTGGGATCGTCGAATTTGATAGCGGGTATTGCGTGATAGAGTGTTAAGATAGGGCTGGCCAGAGCTTTTCAGAGCTTTCAAGTCAATGCCGTAACTGGGAGCTGTCCATAGGTTGTGTCTGTATA
Source organism: Pseudomonadales bacterium (assembly GCA_028281605.1). GTDB lineage: Bacteria > Pseudomonadota > Gammaproteobacteria > Pseudomonadales > JANQJO01 > JANQJO01. Next base: position 1,288 of record JANQJO010000049.1, on the reverse strand, counting down.
GACCGCTTTTATGTGCCCATAAGTCTGCTTCATCATCGGTAATGGCACCAATTACCAGTTCGTCCCAATCTTGATCTTGTGTGGTTAAATAATTGAACAAGGCTGACACAGCATTTTCATGGTGTGTTGATTGTGCTAATAAGCCATTATATTCAATCCAAATTTGATCTTGCATGGGATGACCTGTCTGATGAAAATGAAGAGATCGAGCGTGTAAAAAATGATGACGCTTCTGTGATGCCTTCACTATAATGGCCAAAGCTATCAGTTCGTCTTCAAAGTGGATACGCAGTATAAAAGCTTGTGGGCGGTAAGTTTTTAGCCAAACTCCGATCCAGGCCCAGGAAAGAAAAAACGAAGGCTCCGTTTTGCTTTCTAAACTCAACCATTCTTGTTTTAAGTTTTGTGTATCTTCAATGTCAATAGCCGCGGCGTTGACCGTAAAAGATTCGTTTATTTTTTCATCGCTTATTTTCAAATTCTGTTTCCCGCTTATTTTACAGTAGATTTTAAAGGCTATCCTGGTTATTCTGCCTATGGATTGAGTCAGTGTGGTTTATATACATTTTATGTAAAAATGAAGAACGTCGTATGCATAATGCCTTAACCATTGATGTTGAAGATTATTTCCAAGTTGCAGCGTTAGCGCCTTGGGCACCTTATAGTGAGTGGGATAAGTTTCCTCTACGGGTTGAGCGTAACACAAATCGGATTCTTGAGTTATTAGAGCAACAACATATTCGAGCGACCTTTTTTGTTCTGGGCTGGGTTGCAGAACGCTGTCCGAACTTAGTTAAGTCGATTGTAAGCCAAGGGCATGAGTTGGCCAGTCATGGCTACAGTCATCAATTGGTCTACAAACAATCACCAACACAGTTTAAAGAGGAAACCCATCGTAGTAAACATTTGTTAGAAGATATCAGTGGTGTTGCTATTCAAGGTTATCGTGCAGCCAGTTACTCCATTACCAATCAGTCTTTATGGGCATTGGATATTTTGTCAGAAGTGGGTTTTATCTACGATTCTAGTATTTTCCCGGTGAGGCATGATCGTTATGGTATTCCTGGTGCAGAAGAGGTTCCTCATCGTTTGAAAACGCCTCAGGGACATATGATCACTGAATTTCCAATCAGTACGTTAAGGTTAGGAAAGTACAGGTTGCCGATTGCAGGAGGAGGGTATTTTCGCTTGTTTCCGTATTGGTTCAGTCGTTGGGCGTTTAATCGTATTAATCGCAAACAAAACCAGTCTTTTATTTTTTATTTACACCCGTGGGAGCTTGATCCAG
>JANQJO010000044.1 GCA_028281605.1 Pseudomonadales bacterium | reverse complement strand
GGGAGTACCGATATGGTTGCCGTGTTCATCACGATAGGTGTTGCTTTCATCTTTATACTGATCGCCTAAGTATCGACGAAAGCGCATAATGTCAGAGGGGTATTTTGCTTTTTGTACTTCTATCAAGACAATTTTATCGCCTTCTTTGGTTCGGATTTTAGCGGAAAAATCCAGGCGATAGACAGTGAGTGTTTGAATAGGACTGCTGATAGGGTGTTGAGGGCTTTGAATGTGGACAGTGTTTTCCTGAGGTTTGCATTCAATGTCAAGGACTTGTGCTGAAATAATGCAAGAAATCAATAGCTTAGCAGCATGGCTGTCCTCCATGAGGTATTTGAAGACGGTATCGTATATGGGGTTGGCGATTTGCATAAGTGTGAATATCCGAAGTGTATCAGTTAGATAGCATTGTAAAAAATGACAGGGATGAATTCAACTTATTTGATGGTTTATGGTTTTATTTTAGTGCTTCGATTACTTAAGAGCTTTTACTTTTTACATGATGATAGATCGCATATATATAAAGGCAGCCACCCATAGCCAATTTGCTACTGGGAAGCCTTGGATGGCTTGTTTTGGTTTTTCATTATTGGCAGATTCTGTCAATAGTGTTTGAGTGGCGGTTTTGACTTTTTCGGCTAGAGTTTGAAAAGTTTCTTCTTTATTGGGAGTAATAGGTTCACCTACGTAGTAGGTAAGTTTATGGGGGTCTGGAGGAGAAAATAAGGCACTTCCAAAAGGGAAGAAAGGGAAAAAGTTTTTGCTTGTGCCAATGACTAAAGGTAAGTGGAGATATTTGAAAGCAAACTTTGTGAGCCATGGAATGTGCTTAACGTTGTAAATTTCATCTGCTCCTGGACATACGACAGGTACTATTGTCATATCAGTTGTCTGTGCCATTTTAGCAAAACCTATATTATTTCCCCAGTCAAGTTGGTGTTTTTGTGTTTGTGGATCACCGGGGTTAGTGATACGCTTAGAATCTCGCATACCACCGGGCGCGAGACCAATGCTGTCACCTTGTTGTGCAGCTATAGTATAATTTTGCCGATTGGCAGGTAGTGCGCCTAGGTCTTTTAAGTATCTTCCAACAAAAGGTATGCCTGACAATAGATTATCTATAAGCATATGTGGCATTTGATTTGTGCGATTATAGGTTATAGCTAGAAAATAAACTATATCCCAAGTGTATAAGCTGTGAGGAAAAACGAAAAGAATAGGTGTTTTCTTCTGGGTAAGTTGTTGAATCTTTTCCATACCGACAACAGTACAATTGTGATGTTTTATCCATCCTTCCAGGTAGTTACATGTGGCATCTAGTACTTTTGGATTAGGTTTGGAGATGTTTTTAATTAGAGATAGCCATTGTGTTTTATCGGTTAATTTTTTGGAATTTTCTTCGCTAATATCCAGTTCTACTACAATTTTGTTGGTTAGTCTGGACAGTTTTTCCTCGTCTTCTTTTTGTAATAAAAATCTTTTGTCTTTTGCTACTTTATGCATGAGTGTGGCTATTTCTTCTAAGGATTTTTTTGCAGAGTCAGTCCAAGTGATTTCTGTTCCCTGGAACAGAAGTTGCTCAGCAAACTTCAAAGACTTTTCTTTTGTTTGTTTTAATGAAAGAAAATATTCCTCAGGTTGATCCCAAGGAGATGATAATATGTTATTTAAGTTTTTTATCGTTTTGCTAAAAATGCTAGCTGTTGGCTCGTAGTCAGTTGTACTTGCAGTTACTTGGGATGATGTTTTAAGTTCTATAGAGTTGTTGTGAGAATCTATTTCTTCAAATTGTGAGCTTGTATTACTGCTTAATTCGGTACCTGAAACGGAATCACAATGAAAGCCTGTCGGTATTTTGCTGATATCTGAGTTAGATCCGCTTCCACTTTGTATCAGTGGTATTTTAGTTTTGGTATTTGGATCTACTGTAGGGTAACTCCCTTGTTGATTATCAGGCGTAGGGCTGTTAAAGGTTGTAAGAAAGAAAGCTCTATGATTACTTTTTCTTACATCAGCAGTTGTTGTCCGTTTCAGTGCTGATGATGCGGTGTGTAATGCAGCCTGTATTCTCCGTAAGAACTTTAATTGTCTTGTGTGATTTGAAGTTGGTTTACGAAGTTTGGTTTCATCAGGGGTAGGACGAAAACAAGTGAGGAATTTTAGTTTCATGGTAATGTTTTTTCTTACTATAGTGATTGCCGTGGAAATATAATTGTTATGGTCAAACTTTAGCTTGCGCCATAATAATAAAAACCCGACTAGGACACAAATTAAATCTTTCTTATTCTACTTGTAGAAAAACGTTTCAACTGAATGTTTTAACTCTATTTTGAGTGTAAATGATACATTAAGTCATGATTTTGTCCGTTTATCTAGCAGACTGCTACTTTTATCACTTTTCGTATCAAAACCTTGTTCATTTAGAAGGCATGGACGATATTTATACTAATCTTTCGGGTAGGGAGTGGTTTGGGACAGATGAGGATGTATGTAGGCACTTTATATATCGGATGTATTGTTTTACTGTTGTTATTTAATGGATACCCTGCCCAAGCTGAAGAGACAGATCAAATTCAGCGCTTACTTGAGCAAGGTCAGGCTAATCAAGCTTTTGATGTAGCACAGTCGCTTGAATTTGAGCATATTGGTGAAAGCCGTTTTGACTTTTATTACGGTTTAGCCGCTTTGGAAACCGGACACCCAGAGCTTGCCGTTATGGCGCTTGAACGTGTGCTGTTGACACACCCAGATAGCCCTAGAGTCAAATTGGAATTGGCCCGTGCACTGTTTGAGTTACGGGATTTTGACGCAGCTCAAACCCAGTTTGATGAGGTTCTTGCCATGCAACCACCTGATGGGGTCAAGCAAACGATAGACCAGTTTATGAGTGCTATTGAAGTGCTTCAATCTCGCTCACGACTTAAAACCTCAGGTTTTGCTGGACTTTCTGGTGGCTACGATTCTAATTTTAACAGTGCAACTTCTGCTGAAAGTTTCCAATTTCAATTGGGTACGGTTTTTTTTGGTGAAGAAGCTCGTAAGCAAGGGGGTGGCTTTGGTGGCTTTGAAGCAGGTTTTGGCGTTGAACAGCCTGTTAGCCAAAAACAAAAACGTTACTTTAATTCTAGTCTCAGTGCGCAGAATAATTTAGATAGTGATGAGTTTGATACTGACTCATTGACATTCAGTGCTGGCCTTATGTTTGCTTTGGGTTCGGGTATCTTAAGAACGCCCATTTCGGCTCAAGCGATTTATGTTGATGGTAGGGAAAAGCGCTACAATGCAAGTTTTGGTGTTGATTGGGCACAAATGCTTTCACCTAACCGGCAGTGGCTCACTTTCTTTCAAACTAATGTTTTGAAAAACCCTAAAAACAGCTCGCGTGATTCTAATTTGTTTGTTTTAGGTACCGGGTTATCACAGCAGCTTTTAGCACAGCGCCTTCAATTGATGTCGAGTTTGTCTGTTGGTCATGATCATGCTTTGGAATTGAGTGTTTTTGGTAAAGTGTTTGCTAGCGCCCGTTTGGGTTTGCAGTGGAAGGTGAGCCCTAAGGTTGATGGTATCTTCAATCTGGACTTTCAAGCCGCTCAATATGAGTCGCAAGGCAGTTTTTTGGAAAAACGTAAGGATGAATTTGTACAAGTCAATATCGGAGCCCAATGGCAACTGGATGAGCATTGGCAGACCAGCTTAACGCTGATGCACAGCGATAATGGATCTAATTTGGCTTTGTACGATTATGACCGTTCGCAAGTTGTTTTGAAAGGGTCTTATCAATGGTAGTAAAACAAAGTGGTTTCTTGTTTGTTTGCATGATGGTGGTGAGTGTTTTGTGCAAGCCTGTGGTTGCTATCGGTAACCCTGCTGATCCTGTTGGTTTTGTGATTATCGGTAAAGGCGCTGTATTTGCTAAAAGTTTGAATGCGGCGGCTAAGCAAAGGCCTTTAAAACGCCGATCCAGAATTTTCCCTGGTGATACCATTACTACAGGCTTGCAAAGTGAAGTACAAATAAAGTTTGTAGATGGCTCTATTATTGCTGTTAAAAGTGATTCTGTGCTGAAAGTTGATGAGTTTGAATTTGATCATGCCAAGGGTAAAGAAAAAAGCTTCTTTACTTTAATTAAAGGGGGTGTCAGGGCCATATCGGGTAAAATTGGTAAAAAGGACCCCAGTCGCTATCAAATGAAAACACCCTTGGCAACCATTGGTATTCGTGGTACTCACTATACCTTGGCGGTGGGTAATACGTTATCTGTTGGTGTTTGGCAGGGAGGTGTGAGTGTCACGAATACGGCAGGTGCTTTGAATTTAGGGGCTGATGCCAGTTATCGTTTTGCCCAGGTCAGTGCAACTGATGCAGTACCACAAGGGTTGATGCAACCTCCCATGCAGCTGCTGAATGTGATGGGTGAGACAGAATTGCAAGGTCAAGTGCGAGCCTTAGAATCCGAAGGTCAAGCGACTGAACAAAAAGCTGAAAGTAACAGTCCTGGAGTTAAAGTGGCTCGTGTTGTTGGTGCTGATGAGCAAGCACAAAGCTCTGTTGATGCACCACAGCGAGTTTTTGGCTTTGAAAGGCAAGAAGGGAATGGGAGCAATGCAGCTGTAGGGATGCAAGCAGCTAGAGTTCAACAGAATCTGGTTAATGAAATTCGAGTGGCTAGAGAGGGTGGTACTGTGTTAGAGGCAAGCTCTGAACAAGCCGTTGCTTTTGAACGTGATGATTTTATTACCTTCCCTAGTTCATGTGCTACTGGCACTACCGCACAAGATGCCCAGAGTTGTGAACAAGCTTTGTTAAACCCAGAAGATGGTTCGCCGCCTTTGATTGTCAATAATAGCAATAGCGCAGTGGATACTTTTGAAACCAGCGCAGGGTTACCAAATGTGCCTGATGCAGAACCCTTAGTGACGCTAACCGAACAAGCCAACTTAAGCCGTTTTGGGTTGGCTCTGATTGATTCCAGTCAGAGTTTTGGGATTACCGATGAGGATGGCAATAATGTGTTTTCTTTTGGTGGCTTAGCTACAAACAGTAGTCCTAGTGTATTGGTTGATCGAGCGCAGAATGCTGATGCCAGTAATTATCTGAACGCACCTGTCAATTGGGTTGTGCGTAGAAATTCGACACAGGCACAAGCCTTGAGCATCAGCACACCGCGCTTTGTGCCGGCTGATATCAGTGCAGGGGTGTGGTTGGGTAACCAAACGGATGCTGTTGGCATTTGGGGTGTTGGTAATACTCAATATAATGTGCAAGCCCCAGTTTATTGGTTAACTGTCAATCCTACTGCCGTTGATGTCGTTGCCAGTAAAACTGGGGTAGTAGAATATAATATTCCAATATTTTTTGCTGGTTCTGGTTCATTGGGTTCTATTATTGATTTGAATATGGCTTTGTCGGTTGACTTTGATGCTGCGCCTAATCAGTTTCAAGGAGTTTTGGGGTTTGATACTGACCAAGCAGGGACAACGCATCAATTTAAATTAAATGTCGGCGGCCAGTTTGATCAGCGTGTGTTAACGTTTAATACGTTGACTGGTTTGCTTGATGATACTCAAGCACTTGATGGAGAAATGATTGGCTTTTTTGCCGGTAGTGATGCCCAATGGATTTCAGGGGGGTTTAGAATTTGGAGTCAGGCTAATAGTTTGCAGTATGTGGTTGGCTTATACGGTTTAGGTAGTGATGATTTTCGTTTGGATAATACAACTGAAGAAAGTACTTTGTCTCGTTATGGTAGTCTTGCGGTCGCTGGTTTACCGACGGCTACGGTCAGTAATGCTTACAATGGTTATACTGGGGTGCTGCAAGGTATCGGTTCCGCCTCTGGTGCTAATGGGCCGATTTTTGGGGTGCGTCAAGCTGAAACCTTTTTAAGCCTTGAATTAGCTCCGCTGGCACCAGTGTGGGTGGTCAAAGGTGTTAACAACTCCAATCAAAGTTTGGGATTGGCTGGATTTCAAAGTAACTTAAAACCCAATTCGGTTGATTTTGGTGTGTTTGATAGCGGTGATGCGGCAGCGGATATCGAAGTATACACAGATCCTTTAGAGCCAACAGCGGTGCAAGCACTGGATCAACGTATGTTTTGGCTAACGGCTGATGTAGCTCCCTTGAATGCTGGGTTGACCGGCACTTTGGTTTATGAAACACCCTTATTTTATGCTGGGGATACTGATTTGGGCTCAGTACGCTACATGGAGCTTGCGGTCGATATTGATTTTGACAATTTTACTGTTCCTGCTGCTGATTTTGAGGTGGTGAGTGTCGTGTCAGGGGCCACACCCAATGAGCATCTATATGAAGGTGATTTAACCGGCTCGATTGATGGTCAGCATTTGGTGCTGGACGTCAATTCTGGCACCAGTTTCTTTGAGGATGATCAAGGGAATAGAGAGTCTTTATTTGGGCATTTTGGTGGAATCCTGATTGAGGGAGGGGAAGTGCTTAGTGGTCAATTTAAATTGTGGACGAATCCAGCCTCAGCCAATCCGCATTGGGCAACTGGTGTGTTTGGTTTTACCCATCGTGAAGACCGTCTAACGGCGGCTTTGCGCTTTGAGTTATCCAGTGGTTTTGTGGGGTATGCCACAGCGTTTGCAGGTCAAGGTTTGGGTTTATATGATCCTGTGTCTGGGCAAGATGAAGGGGTGTTTGAAGGACGTTTTGATAGTGCAAACCCCACTAAAATGGGTGATTATTGGGTGGAATTGGATACACAAGGTACCTTGGATGAAGAGCCGTTCCAATATGTGATTACGCACTTGGGAGCACCGGTGTTGGCCGCTACGCCTGTGATCAATCACGCAAGCTTAATACCGACTGATTTTAATGTGGGACAGTGGAGTTCTGCCAATGTTACTGAGTTTCAGTATAATCCCATGGATGTTGCTGATAAAGTGTCTGTGTTTGAGACTTTTCAATGGATGTCGGCGTTGCCAAGTTCAAATGCCGCTTTAATGTCAAAAACAGGTTCTGTGCTCTATGACCATTTTGTTTATGTCTCGGGTCAGAGTAATCAAGGTCCTTTGAATGTCCCACCTGATCTGTTTAGAAGTTTTGTTGAGGTCAATTTTGATGACTTTTCTGTAGGCAGAGCTGAATTTACTTTTTGGGAAGGGACGAATATGGGTGATCCTAATACCTGGCGGCAATGGCATATCTCTTCTAGTGGCGGTAGCATAGATGGAGCCACTTTGGAGCTGGATCCCATTTTGAATGGTTTCGTCTGTCCTAACAGTGGTTGTGGTGCCAGTCCAACACCGGCTTATGGGGAAGTGGGTGGTGTTTTTGTTGGCAGCAATGGAAATACCATTGGTGGAGCTTTTAAACTTTGGCAAGCAGATGATTTGACTCAATGGATCAGTGGTGTCTATGCGATTACGCAAGAAACTCGTTTGACTTCACCAGAAGTGATTTTGCTTAATACAGTTGATTGGGGCTTTATAAGTATTGGAGGTACTACGACGTATGGGTTTGATGATTATGCGAATCCGGGCCAAGACATAGGAGTTTTCCAGGGTTATTTTGGGCGCACGATTAACGCAGGCGCCTTAACGGACTTGTTTTTTAAGGAAGATCGAGTGTATCCATGGGGTTTGGTGATGCGAGAAGGGGCTTTTGGCTTGAGCGCCTCTGGTACAGAGGTGCTGGGCTCGGAGCGTGTTGATTGGGGGCAATGGCAGGCTGACTCAGGAAATCCTGTGCTGGCTTATACGGATTTGACCAATCCTACTGTGCCCACTAACGTGACTGATCCAGTCTATTGGATTGTGGCAAAGCCGACTGATCCTCAGGTGGTACACAGTTTAACAGGTAATGTCCTTTATGGTACGGCCAATGTCATTGGTGATATTAATGGAACACCTATTGATTTTATTGGTTCCGGTACTTTGATCAATGTTGATTTTGGTGCTATGACTTTTTCTGGTGCCTTGGATTTGATGGCCAGTACGGATATCTTAAGTGTTGCTTTCAGCGGAGATATAAGCGATTCAATGCTGGATGTGACCGGCATTACAGCCGATATTAATGCTGTTATGTTAGAAGAGAAGTTTATGCAGGCCCACTTTGCAGGCGATGCTGCACAGGCCATTGCCGGTGGTTGGAAGCTTTATAAAACTGATTTGTCGCAGTCAAGTGCAGGCGTGTTTTTGCTCAAGCAATAGGTAAGCGGTGGGCCGCGCATTATACTGTCAGCCCACTGCTTTGGTTATTAGAGCAACTCTAAGCGGCCATATCCTTTAATTTCTTCAAAGGACGTACCTTTACCACATTGCGAGCCGGTTTGGCTTTAAAGGTGGTTTCTTCCCCTGTGAAAGGGTTGCGGCCCTTGCGAGCTTTAGTAGCAGGCTTGTTGACAACTTGTACTTTCAGCAAACCAGGTAAGGTGAAGTGGCCCACACTGCGTTTTTTTACATGTAACTCGATAAGGCTGGAAAGCTCATCCAGTACTGATTGTACTTGTTGTTTAGACAGGCCTGAGGTATCAGCGATTTCAGTCAGTACTTGCGTTTTTGTCATGGCTTCTTTTAAGGTTTTAGGTCTTGCTGTTGGTTTTTTGGTTTTGGCCGCCCCAGCTGCTGCTTTTTTAACCTTAGCTTTAGGTTTGGCAGCTTTCGTGGCTTTAATCGTTTTTTTGCTTTTTGCTTTAGTAGCGGTCTTTTTCGCAGGCATATGCGCTATCCCTTCAGTTGTTTTGAGTGTTTGTTTTGCTTTGATTTACGAGAGTTCTGGAACCTCTTAACAAGGCAAAACGCTGAATATAAGAGTCTTACAGACTTATTAGTGAGTTGAATATAAACCTGTTTATAGGTAAATGCTAGCCATTCTTGGCAAATCTGAGCAAAAAAGTCGTAAAAATCTATTTGTGCTGTCTCAACAAGAACGGGTATGTAATCGAGCCTTACCTACAGGATATATAAGACTGAATGTTAAAAAATGCAAAAAAAACCTATCAATTTTTGGGTGGGTAGCCTGGTGTGCAGATGTTTATCTTTTACAGTGAATCCCCTATAATGTTCGCCTCTTGCTATTTTAACAGATTGAAAGGACAAGCTGATGCCTATCTATGAGTATTGTTGCAAGTTTTGTGGGCATACGTTAGAGGCCTTACAAGGCATTCATGAAGATCCACTCAAAGACTGTCCAGCGTGCAAACAAGCTGGCTTGAAGAAGTTGATCTCAAAGTCCAGATTTAAGCTTAAGGGCACAGGGTGGTATGAAACTGACTTTAAAGAAGACAAGCGTAAAAAGGCTGATGCAGAAACACTATCAGATGAGAAGGAGTCCAGTAGTGGTGTGACCACAGCTGCAGAGGGTGAGACTGCTAATACCAAAACTGCCCAAAAAAGTGAAGAAAAATCTGCAACAGCAGGTACAGCGAACAATGAAGGTACGAGTGCTACAGCGAGTTGTTCTGATTAGCACTTGACTGTTAATTAATTTTTGATTTTTTAGGAAGTTAGGAATTTTGTATATGAGAAGCCACTATTGTGTTGATTTGAGCGTGTTGCACATTGGCCAAACCGTTCAAGTGTGTGGTTGGGTGCACCGTCGACGGGACCATGGTGGAGTAATCTTTTTAGATCTGCGTGACCGTAGTGGTTTGTTGCAGGTTGTGATTGATCCTGATACGGCAGCTGCGTTTGCTATAGCAGAGTGTGTACGTAGTGAATATGTTTTGTCTATAGAAGGTCGAGTACGTCACCGCCCTGATGGGACCGTTAACCCAGATAGGCCAACCGGTGACATTGAAGTGTTGGGTTTATCCATTGAATTGCTCAATGCGGCTTCGACGCCGCCTTTTCAGTTGGATGAGTACACGCCTGTTGGTGAAGAGACCCGTTTAAAGTATCGTTACCTGGATTTGAGGCGCCCGGAGATGACTGAGTGTTTGGTCTTGCGTGCGCGAGTAACGGCTTGTATTCGTCGATATTTAGAAGGACAAGGACATTTAGATATTGAAACGCCGATTTTAACCCGTTCAACACCTGAAGGTGCGCGTGACTATTTGGTTCCAAGTCGTACTCACGAGCAAGCTTTTTTTGCCTTGCCTCAGTCCCCTCAATTATTTAAGCAGCTATTGATGGTAGCTGGTTTTGACAAGTACTATCAAATTGCTAAATGTTTTCGGGATGAAGACTTGCGTGCGGATCGACAGCCAGAATTTACGCAAATAGACATTGAAGCCTCGTTTGTGACAGAGCAAGATATCATGATGCTTGCAGAAGGTATGGTTAAGACCTTGTTTAAAGCACTTAAAGATATAGAGCTGCCAGATTTCCCAAAGATGTCCTATGACCAGGCATTATTAACCTATGGATCGGATAAACCTGATCTACGTATTCCGCTTGAACTGATTGAACTCACTGAGTTGATGCGAGATGTGCCTTTTAAAGTGTTTTCAGGCCCTGCGCAAGATCCTAAAGGGCGTGTGGCGGCTTTATGTGTGCCTGCAGCAGGGCAGCGATTAACGCGTAAGGATATAGACCGATATACTGATTTCGTCAGTGTTTTTGGGGCTAAAGGTTTGGCTTATATTAAGGTCAATGATCCGGTTTTGGGCCGAGAAGGTTTGCAATCCCCTATTGTGAAGAACCTGACGGATGAGGTTATAGTGGCTGTTTTACAAAAAACGGCGGCCAAAGCCGGCGATTTAATCTTTTTTGGGGCCGGTGATCGGGGTGTGGTGAATGAGTCTTTGGGGGCTTTGCGTGTTAAAGTCGGTCATGATCTTGGTTTGGTTGAAGCGGGTTGGCGGCCTTTATGGGTGGTTGACTTCCCTATGTTTGAGCAAAATAATGACGGCACTTGGACGGCCTTACATCATCCTTTTACAGCGCCTGCTTGTGAGTTAGAGGCTTTGGCTGAAGCACCTTATGAGGCGTGCTCCAGGGCTTATGATTTGGTGCTTAATGGCTATGAGATTGGGGGAGGGTCCATTCGTATTCATACTACGGCTATGCAAAAAGTGGTGTTTGAGGCTTTAGGCGTTGATTCTGAGGAGGCTAAAGAAAAATTTGGGTTTTTACTCGATGCTTTAGAATATGGATGTCCGCCACACGGAGGAATTGCTTTTGGTTTGGATCGTTTGGTGATGTTGATGGTTGGGACTGATTCCATTCGTGATGTGATTGCTTTTCCTAAAACCCAAACAGCTTCGTGTTTGTTAACCAGAGCGCCATCTGAAGTGGATCGGCAACAGTTGCAAGAATTGGGTTTAGCAAAGAAGTTATGATTTCAGCTTGATTGAAGTCATGTTTAATCATTAATGGCTATGGCCACAACAATGGTCGTGGCTATGGCCGTGGTTATGATCATGACCATGATCATGACTGTGTTCACCATGCTCTTGATAATGAAATTCCGTCTTTGTCTTCTCAAATGCATCAGACAGCTCAGAGTAAACCATCATTTCTCGCAGGGCATCCTTTTGTGCACTAAACATCAATACATGGTCTATAGCAATGTATAGTTTTTCGAGTAAAGCTTGGGAAAACTGCTCATCTTTGAATTTAGAAGCCAAATGCCTTGCCAATTCAAATGAATTCGGTAATTTCTTTCCTTCTTTAGAAACTTGATCAAGGGCATAGTTTGTTATTTCACAGTTCACTACTTTTTTTGCAGCACGTGCACATTGAAGATTGAGTATAGCACGACCGAAAGTGTTTAGATGCATTTTCTTATTTATGGATTTGTACATGCTAACAATATCGCTTTTTTGAAAACTTATTCCTAGTGTATTTGCTTGTCGTACTAATGCATTTCGCACTATTTCGACTTCGGAGATTTTGCTTGATGTTACTTCTTGGCCAGTGGAGCGAATCATTCTAGCAGCACGAGCATATTTTTTATTTAAAATATTGTTGCCCAAACGAGTGAGCGACAACCCGTATTTATTAAGGGTAGTTTGTAACTCTTTTAATTGATTGCTTTGTAAATGAGAAATGATTTTCTGTTTATCTTTATCATCTATAGTCTTTGAGCCTGAAAAAGAACCTTTTTTAGCTGTTATCAGTTGAGATGATTTTAGATAATCTGATATTTTGTTTGCTGCTACTAATATTCCATCTTTTTTCATTAGTGTATTAGCTTTTGGTTCCATAAGCATATCAGCTTCTGATCTTAGTAGATCGCACACTTTTAATTCATTTATTTTGGATAGATAATGACTATCTTTGAATATTTTCTTTTTAAAGTTTGGATTGATTTTCAAATAATTGTGTGAACGGATATGCTTTAAGTCTAATATTAGTTTGGCAATAACTTTTTGGTCGCTTGGTTTTGTGAATCTATTGCCATTTTGTTTTTTATTGATAAGATCTTGTATGTTTTTAGGTAAGTCCACATAGGTCTCATGTTCATTATTTAGATCAAATATGCGTACTGTTAACTTACCATTGGCTCCACGATGAACAAATATCGTTCTATCACCTTGATTAGGCAAATCGCCTGATATGAATTGAAGTTTATATCCTTCGTGTGAAACTGGCTTACCATCTTTATACACTTCATAGGTGCCTTTATTTTTATCCAGTGAGGCAATGCTGGATAAGAATTTTTTCTGTATTAATCCGGATACTGCAGGTACAGAGTTGGCTATTTTTAGCATATCCTCTAGCTTTTCTGTCGCTGTTTTTTTTGAATACTCTTCTAAGATAGTATTATTGTAACTTTTTCCCTTAAGTGTCATCAGTGTTTCTATACGCTTCTGTTCAATGTCTGTACTGTTTCCATTATGGCGCATAATATGATCTCGAATCCCATCTTTCATTCCTGTTAGTTTTGGTATTAATCCTAAGGTACCGAGTACGAGTGCTTTATGGCCCCATCTTGTTAGACCATGCTCAGCACTTGCAATAAGCCGTCCAGCTCGTTTAGAGGTGTCTCGACCACGATGCTTATACACCGTGCGTTTAAACCGTTTGACAGCTTTTAATTTTTCATTAGCATTCAAATTAAGTTTTCGAATATCTCTGTGGCTGGGCAAATGGGTCACTTCGCCTTTTTCATTCAATTGAATTGCATGTATCAGTTCATGGGTTAATGCTGGTCCATGAGTATCATTATTCTTTTTGTTATTGAAAACCATGGTCCCTGCAACTCCTCCTAATAATGCAGGTAAACCAAACAATGTGCCTACCCCTGGTAAGACACCTGCTCCAGCAGGTAAAAGTTTCAAAGCTGCATCGACAGAAGCAATAACTGTTGCCCCTGCTCCCAATAGAAACATAGAGAACGCATTTTTTTTCAACATTCGACTTTTCTTTCGGAAAGATTTTTCTCGTACTAGACTGTCATCCATATCTCGATAGCTTGTTTCTTGTGCTCGTTTCATTCCAGCTTGACTGCTTGTGCGTTCTCGCATACTCTCACCAGTATTGGCAAAACTTGCTCCAGCTAAGCTATATAAACCTGCTGTCTGTGCCGGTGGAATGAATTGTCCTTTGAGTATGAGACTGGAATTGATTTGTGACCAGCGACCATTAACGAATCGTTCAAACTTAGCTCTTTTACTCCGCGTACCCAAAACTTCTGTGAAGGCTTTTTTTGCATGAAGTTGTGTTTCCTTCTGATTGGAATTTTTTTCTGGCTCATAATTCGATATTTTTGTTTTTGCTTCTTCAAGACTTTTTTGTTTGGTTGCATTGTCTCGAGCAATTTGGTCTGCGATCACAACACCGCCTAATGAAAAATAACCAGCTATGACTGTCATGACAATTTCTGCTATGCCAGTAGCAATGTGGAAGATTCCATGATGCAGGTGTTCTTGAGAATGCGTCGGATTCGTCGCGCTACTTGCTGCTTCATCCATTGAGACCATAGCACAACATGTTGCTCCAACCCCAGTGACATGTTCGAACGTTGAAGATTCAGGTGTTTTGTTTTGATTCTTGCGATTAGTGTTCTGCTTTGATAAATCATGAAAATGTGAAAAAGGAGAGAAGTGAACAGGTGCATTTAATATCATAATGTCTTACTTTGGTTATTTTAATTCATTGTTCTGGTGCGTAGAGCAAGTGAACTGAATTTTAACACGTTATTGTAAAGCGACCTAAATCGCCTGAATTTTTCTACTGTTGACCTGTCTTGCTATTTCAGACAGTCATTGAAATTTAATGGTATATTATAAAATGATATGTTGCAACATATCATTTTATAAACCCTGCGGGTTGGCAGCGAATATCCTGCTTGCCTCATTTTGTTTGCCCGCTAGGTTGATTAATTTTGTTGATGCCCTTGCGTTTTTGTTTTGAGTTTGGTACTAGATGAAATCTCATACATTGTGATACCTATTGTAGGTATATCGTTTTCTCACCGGTTTCACTCAGTGTGTGTCGTGGTCTAGCCATGCTGCTAAGAACACGCCCTAAGTGCAAATGACAGGGCAATACACATTCGTGAGTGTTGCATTGTTCCGACTCTATGTCAGCAAGACTAAAATTTCTTATGCTTCTTGTACAAAATTTCATTTATAAGAGACTAACAGTGATTTCTTCACTGTGATATCGGAGTTGTCCAATTCCGTCTGAAGCAAAATACTTTTAGTTCATGGTAGTTATTGTATTGAGTTTCGGATATGGATAGGGTTAGATTTGCTTCATCTGGTAAAGCTTTTGTGATTAGACCAGAATGTTTAGTCATTATATAGTCGCTGGCGCGAAACCAGCTGTTTAAACTCTATGCAGCCATTTTTACTTGCGCCTTCTTTTGAGCCCTCATTGTTTGCCTTAAATTAAATC
>JANQJO010000014.1 GCA_028281605.1 Pseudomonadales bacterium | reverse complement strand
TGCGTTGCCTTCCTCATTCGACCGAATCACGTATAAGGCATACGCTCATCGGCTCTCATTCGTCGGCGCCTTTATGCCAAACCATAGGAAAACGCTATAAGGCCAAGAGTTTTAAAAACTCGAAAAATTTATAAATATTTTGACACAATTCAAACTATATTCCCAGGGTTTTGCGCTCAATAATCGATTACACACAATGCTTGCCAAATACTCTTACTAGGCACTCACCCCAAAATTACGAAAGGGCTTCTTCTTCTTTTTCTTCTTCCTCTCGTATCAGCTTGGCTTGCACCCCCATTCTTGCCCCCACCTCCATCAGAAAATCTAAAAATTTGTCTTGATCTTGTATCACTTGATTATAAAAATCAGACTGATGCAAAGCGACCGCACCATGCACCAAAGCCCAAGCAGCACAAATATGATAATACTCAGGGCGATCAACCAAGACTTCATCCTCAATACGCTTTCTCACAACTTTTTTCAATTTCTCTAAATTTTCCGCTCGAATACGATGAAGCTTCTCAAGCAACTGCGGCATGGTGCCATCTGAAATGCATTTGGACTCCAAACGGTCAAAAAGCGCATACCGAACAGGATCTGCCATCCTGAACCGAAAATACTCCTTCATCAGCAAATTGGTATCACCATAAGCTGAAATCCGCTCAAACAATTCGGACAGCTCTTCCTCATACTGTATCATCAATCTTAAGCAGATCTCTCCCTTAGTTTCAAAATGCTTATAAATGGTCCCTTTACCGATCCCTGCTTTTTCAGCAATCATTTCGACAGTGACTTTATCTTCTGTGTGCTCTAAAAAGAGCTCCAACGTAGTCTTTAATATATCTTGTTCACGTTGCCTAAATTCTTTTGCCTTTTGGGTAGCCTTTGCCAGATCTGTCATACTGAATGCCCTAAAAAATGACCTATTAATTGTATTTAGCCATGCAATACTGCAACAACAATGGTATCTTTGTACACCTCAAGGTTCAAGCCTCCTGCCTTTATTGCCCACAATCAAACCCACTACTTTGCAAGCAAATTTTTTTATGCCAAACCCTTGGTAAACATATTAACCGGAACCAATTGTTTTTAAAAGCTTATTCTCTATAAAACTCAGTCCAGCATGACTACGCCGTTCTGTGTTTGTGTGTGCAAATACTGACGCAAATAACCTCCTGTGTAAGACTGCGGACTGCAAACAACTTGTTCAGGCGTTCCCTGTGCGATGATCTGCCCCCCTTTATCCCCTCCTTCTGGCCCCAAATCTATCACCCAATCAGCTGTTTTGATAACGTCCAAATTATGTTCGATTACTACAATCGTATTACCTTTGTCTCTCAAAGCATGCAAAACCACCAGCAATTGCTGGATATCATGAAAATGCAAACCTGTTGTCGGCTCATCTAAAATATATAAGGTCTTACCCGTATCACGACGCGACAGCTCCTTTGCCAACTTAACTCTTTGCGCTTCACCGCCTGATAAAGTTGTCGCTGCTTGTCCCAAGCGAATGTAACCGAGCCCTACTTGTTTCAAAGTATTCAACTTATGCGCCACAGGGGGCACAGCCTCAAAAAAATCATAAGCATCTTCTACTGTCATTTCCAGTATTTGGTAAATATTTTTCCCTTTATACTGCACTTCCAACGTCTCTCTGTTATAACGCTTACCTTGGCAAACATCACAAGTCACATAAACATCAGGTAAAAAATGCATCTCTACTTTAATTAGACCATCTCCTTGACACGCTTCACAGCGCCCTCCTTTAACGTTAAAGCTAAAGCGGCCTGGCTGATACCCTCGTGCTCTGGCTTCTGGCGTAGCCGCAAACAATTCACGAATCGGGGTGAAAATCCCTGTATAAGTCGCTGGATTTGAGCGAGGCGTACGCCCTATCGGACTTTGGTCAATATCAACCACCTTATCTAAATGCTCAAGGCCACTGATATCATCAAAAGGACCTGGCTCAACCGAAGTCGCTCCATTTAAAGCCCTAGCAGCCATAGGATAAAGCGTGCGATTAATTAAAGTCGATTTACCTGAGCCAGAAACCCCTGTCACACAAGTAAATAACCCAAGCGGTAATGTTAAGTGCACATTTTGTAAATTATTACCAGAAACACCTGCCATTTCTAAACAAGGCTGATGGTCATACATCACTCTCACCTCAGGCACTTCTATCTTTAGTTCCCCTGAAAGATATTTAGCCGTAATCGATTTTGGTGAAGCAATCACTTCATTAATAGAACCCTGAGCGACAATCTCCCCACCATGCACACCCGCAGCAGGACCTATATCAATGATATGATCTGCTTGCCTGATGGCTTCTTCATCATGCTCAACCACCAGTACAGTGTTCCCCAAGTCACGCAAACGTTCGAGCGTTTTTAACAATCTAGAATTATCTCGTTGATGCAAGCCTATCGACGGTTCATCGAGCACATACATCACCCCGACCAAACCTGCACCAATTTGACTGGCCAAACGAATACGCTGTGCCTCACCTCCTGAGAGAGTATCTGCCGAGCGACTTAAAGTCAGATACTCCAACCCCACATTCATCAAAAATTGCAAACGATCTAATATTTCTTTCAAAACACGATCAGCTATCTTTGCTTTTTGACCTTTGAGTGCCAAGTTAGAAACAATCTTATGAGCACCTTCAACCGAACACTGAGTAATAGCAGGCAAATTAAATTCTTTAATAAAAACATGACGAGCACTCGCATTCAAACGAGAGCCTTCACACTCAGGGCAACTGGTACGTGTTAAATAACGTGTCAATTTTTCTCGCACAGCCTGAGACTCAGTATCATGATAACGACGTTTCATATTGTTAACAATACCTTCGAAGGCATGCGTACGCTGTATTCGCTTACCACGATCATTACGATAGTAAAAGGTAACTTCTTCATCTCCCGTACCATAGAATAAAATTTCCTTAATATTTTTTTTAAGTTTTTTAAAGGGCTTATCTAAATCAAATCCAAAATGCTTAGCTAAAGATAACAGCATTTGATAATAATAAGCATTATTGCAACCCCAATCTTCAATCGCTCCCTGCGCCAAACTTAAACTATCATCCAATACTATTTTATTCACATCAAAAAACTCATAAAGACCCAAGCCATCACAAGCCTGGCAAGCACCTGCTGGATTATTAAAAGAAAATAAGCGGGGTTCTAATTCTTTTAAACTGTAACCACAAATGGAGCAAGCAAACTTAGCTGAAAATATTTTTTGATCTTCTGCATCATCTATATTCACCGCATAGGCTAGACCATCACTCAATTGTAAAGCTGTCTCCAAAGACTCTGCCACCCGATTACTCAAACCTTCTCTAACCTTAAAGCGATCCACAACCACTTCTATATTATGCTTACGATTTTTTGCCAAAGCAGGCATTTCATCAATTTCATGAACTGCGTTATCCACCCGCACCCTGATGAACCCTTGTATCTTTAACTGCTCAAAAACCCCCGAATGCTGACCTTTACGATCTCTCACCAAAGGCGCCAACAACATCACCTTAGTACCCTCTTCCCAACTAAGGATTTCATCTGTCATTTGTGATATAGTTTGTGCTTCTAGTACAGTATCATGCGTTGGACAACACGGCTGCCCAATACGCGCATAGAGCAAACGCAAGTAATCATAGATTTCTGTGACTGTCCCCACCGTTGACCTAGGGTTATGCGAGGTAGACTTCTGTTCAATCGATATAGCTGGAGAAAGCCCTTCAATATGATCGACATCTGGCTTTTCCATCAAAGATAAAAATTGTCTGGCATAGGCGGATAAAGATTCAACATAACGCCTTTGACCCTCCGCATACAAAGTGTCAAAAGCCAATGAAGACTTGCCTGAACCCGATAATCCAGTAATAATGACTAATTGGTTCCGAGGAATATCTAAGTTAATATTCTTTAAGTTATGTGTTCGTGCGCCGCGTATTACAATGGTATCTAACATAAATCGAGTCCCAAGACTTTAGTTTCTAACAATCAGCCTGCTATTGTGACGATTTATTGAGGATTTGACAAAGCTTTAAAGATGACAAAAACGCACCACCCAACATTATCCGGTCTATATCTTATAACAGACCCAAAAACCTGCCCCTCACAAACCATCTTACTCCATAAAGCCCATGCAGCTTTAAAAGGAGGGGTGCGACTGATTCAATATCGATCTAAACTCCTTTCAAAAGCCCAACAGCTACAAGATTGCTTAAAATTAAAGCAGATATGTGGCAAATATAACGCGCACCTACTGATTAACGATCATCTTGAAATAGCACAAAAATTAAACTTAGGCTTGCACATTGGCCAACAAGATATTTCATTAACAACCGCAAGGACAACCTTAGGGCACAACACGATCATAGGCGTCACTTGTCATGACCAACTATCATTAGCTTTAGCTGCCGAAAAAGCAGGTGCAGATTACGTTTCCTTTGGAGCTTTTTTCAACTCTCATACCAAAACACAAGCTCACCAGGCCTCACCTAATATTCTTATCCAAGCCAAGCACATTTTATCACTGCCATTATGCGCTATAGGTGGGATCAACATCGACACAGCTGGCCTACTCTATCAAAAGGGGGCAGACCTGATTGCAATCTCGCATGCGATCTTAAGCTCAACCAACATAGAAGCGACATGCACAAAGTTAAAATTTTTGTGTAACCAAAAAAAAAGTCATGGAATAAATGGGTTTTATGACCGGACATTTAAGTCAATGTGCATCTACTATACACCTTGTAAATAGTTGCTGACGCGAAACTACTTGATTTTGGATGAAAAGAACAGAAGAAAATTATGCGAGATGAACTTAAAAAGCACAATATTAGAACTCAACCTGCTTGATATGGGTAGGCATAAGAGGCGAAGAAACTAAAAGAAGGCGGTATTGATCCTGATAAACTGTAATGAATTACATGGGATACTTCCGAAAAAAAGGTTTACCAATAACACGACCCTTCAGTCTTTGATCTTTATGTTGAACCAGTTCAAAATAGAATATGGCCAATGGGTAAGTTCCACTTCAGTCATCGATACCGCACCCGACAAGCAGCATAAGCGCTAACCAAAAAGGAATCAGTTTTCGCTCCTCTCTAGGCAGTACACCCATATTGCCAAGATGAAATCAAGGTGGGTATCATACCTACCAAGACTTTCTAAAGGATATTTGATAGTATTGCCAAGTTTTTTAACACCACCTATTCTTGCAAGTTTTTGTGAAAATACAGCTATATGAATAAAATCTACCAAAAATCCTTAACTACCGCCTTAAAAAAACGCATTTTAATCTTAGACGGCGCCATGGGCACCATGATACAACGCCACCCACTTAGCGAAGCTGACTACCGTGGCTCACGTTTCACTGATCACAACAGCGACCTTAAAGGCAATAACGACTTACTTTCCATTACTCAGCCTAATATTATTGCCAATATACACCAAGCCTATCTCGATGCTGGCGCTGATATTATCGGAACCAACACCTTCAACGCAACCTCAATCTCACAAGCTGACTATCAACTCGAAAGCTTAGTCTTTGAGTTAAACAAAGCGAGCGCAGAGTTAGCCCGCCAAGAAGCAGACGCAGCCACGAAAGCCAACCCAGAAAAGCCTCGCTTCGTCGCCGGTGTCCTTGGTCCCACCAGCCGTACAGCCTCCTTGTCTCCAGACGTTAACGACCCTGGGTTTCGTAATATTACCTTTGATCAACTAGTCGAGAGCTATACCGAAGCGACCCAAGGCTTAATCGCAGGTGGTACTCACATTCTTCTCATTGAAACTGTTTTCGATACTCTAAATTGTAAAGCAGCCATTTATGCCATCCAAAACGAACTGAAAAGATCTCAATTAGATCTGCCTATCATGATCTCTGGTACAATTACCGATGCCAGTGGCCGCACCCTCTCTGGTCAAACGGCCGAAGCCTTTTGGATCTCCATAGCCCATGCCAACCCTGTAAGCGTAGGCCTTAATTGTGCCCTGGGAGCCACACAACTGCGCCCTCATATTGAAAGCCTCTCTCAAGTCACTGATTGCTGTGTTTCAGCACACCCCAATGCGGGTTTACCCAATGCCTTTGGCGAATACGATCAAAGCCCCGAAGAAATGGCCTGTATCTTAGAAGAATTTGCACAAAGTGGCCTACTCAACATTGTCGGTGGCTGCTGCGGCACCACACCGGAACACATCAAAGCCATTGCAACAGCTGTAGCTAAATACGACACAAGACCTTTGCCCAAACTCACACCCAGATTACAACTATCAGGCTTAGAAGCCTTTACCACTAATAAAGATACACTGTTTATCAATGTAGGTGAACGCACCAACGTTACTGGCTCACGCAAATTTGCCCGCTTGATCCGTGAACAAACCTATGACGAAGCGCTCGAAGTAGCCAAACAACAAATCGAAGCCGGTGCTCAAATCATAGACATCAACATGGACGAAGGCATGCTTGATTCAAAGGCCGCCATGATCCGTTATCTCAATTTGGCGATGTCTGAACCGGACATCGCAAAAGTCCCGATCATGATTGACTCTTCAAAATGGTCGGTGATCGAAGCTGGCCTTAAGTGCGTACAAGGAAAATGTATTGTCAACTCAATCTCACTCAAAGAAGGTGAGGCACTTTTCATAGAACAAGCTAAAAAATGCCTGTCCTATGGTGCCGCTGTCGTGGTGATGGCTTTTGACGAAACCGGGCAGGCTGATACTGAAGAACGCAAAATCGAAATTTGCACACGCTCATACCAACTCTTGACAAAAATCGGCTTTAAACCCGAAGACATTATCTTTGATCCCAATATCTTCGCCGTTGCCACTGGTATTGAAGCACACAATAATTATGGCCTAGACTTCATTCATGCCTGTTCTTATATTAAAGCCAACCTACCTTATGCCTCTATTTCTGGTGGCGTCAGCAATGTATCCTTTTCCTTCCGGGGCAATAACACTGTTCGCGAAGCAATACACGCAGTCTTTTTGTACCATGCGATTAAAGCAGGCTTATCCATGGGCATCGTCAACGCAGGACAGTTGGCTCTGTATGATGAAATCCCAACAGATCTAAAAGAACGAATCGAAGATGTTATTTTAAATCGCAGAGCAGATGCCACCGATCGTCTCTTAGAAATTGCCGACCAACATAAAAGCACGACCCAGGAAAAACCTAAAGAAGATTTAGCTTGGCGACAATGGCCTGTCGCCAAGCGCTTAGAGCACGCTTTGGTCAAAGGCATCAACACCTATGTCGTTGCAGACACCGAAGAAGCGCGCCTACAAGCCAAACGCCCCATCGACATCATAGAAGGCACGTTAATGGATGGCATGAATGTGGTAGGCGACTTGTTCGGAGCCGGCAAAATGTTTCTCCCCCAAGTGGTCAAAAGTGCCCGCGTTATGAAACAGGCCGTCGCTCATTTAGTCCCTTTTATAGAAGCCGAAAAAAGTGAAAACACCAAAGCCAAAGGTAAAATATTAATGGCAACCGTAAAAGGCGATGTACATGATATTGGCAAAAATATCGTGGGTGTTGTCCTACAATGCAACAACTACGAAGTGATCGATTTAGGCGTTATGGTTCCTTGTGATAAAATTCTGAAAGCCGCACAAGAAAAAGGTGTCAACATCATTGGCTTATCAGGTTTGATTACCCCTTCTTTGGATGAAATGGTCCATGTTGCCAAAGAAATGCAACGACAAAATTTTCATATTCCACTCTTAATCGGAGGCGCCACCACGTCCAAGGCCCACACAGCGGTTAAAATTGAACCCGCCTACAGCAATGGTCCTACCGTTTACGTTCCAGATGCCTCTCGCAGTGTCAGCGTCGCTTCTCAACTATTAAGCAAAGAACTCAATACACCTTTTGTTCAAGATCGTAGAGCAGAGTACGCTAAAATTCGAGAGCGCCATCAAAATCGCAAACCCAGATCAGAGCAATTATCTTACAATGACTGTGTGCAAAATCGATTGCAATTAGACTGGGGCCACTATACCCCACCAGCTCCCTCTTTCACAGGCATCAAAGTTTTTCACGACTACCCATTAGCAACCTTAATCGATTACATTGACTGGACACCTTTTTTCATTTCTTGGGAGTTAGCCGGTAAATTCCCTAAAATTTTAGAAGATGAGATCATCGGAGAGACCGCCAAACGATTATATGTTGATGCAAAGAAAATGCTGAAACAAATCATCGAAGAAAAATGGCTGAAAGCCGAAGCAATCATAGGCTTTTGGCCGGCTGCGACCGTAGACTTTGATGATATTCAACTTTTCAATACACAAGGCAATGAAATTGCACGTTTGCACCACCTCAGACAGCAAGGCAAAAAAGCTGCCGGAAAACCCAATCTTTGTTTATCGGATTTTGTTGCCCCTAAAGAGAGCGGTGTTCAGGATTACATCGGAGGCTTTGTGACCACAACTGGCATTGGGGCTGAAGAGCGAGCAAAAGCTTTTGAAGACAATCACGACGACTATAATAGCATCCTTCTAAAAGCCTTGGCTGATCGCCTAGCGGAAGCCTTTGCGGAGCACTTGCATGAAAAGATCCGTAAAGACCATTGGGGCTACGCAACCAAAGAACATTTATCTAATACGGACTTAATTAAAGAACGCTACCAAGGTATTCGGCCAGCTCCTGGCTACCCTGCTTGCCCAGACCATCTCGAAAAAGCAACGCTTTTCCAACTACTTCAAGTCAACAAACACATTGCAGTCGAATTAACCGAACACATGGCTATGACCCCTGCAGCCAGCGTCAGCGGCTGGTATCTCTCGCATCCACAAGCAAAATATTTTGCAGTTGGCAAAATTGAATCCGATCAAGTACAATCTTACGCAGCCAGAACTGAAAAGACACTTCAAGAAACAGAAAAATGGCTTTCACCTAACCTCAACTATGACCCTGAAAGCTGATTAAGGCCTTACAAGTAAATAAACTACCGAATTGTGAAGTTGACACAGCTGACAACAACAACTTCTCCATCCAGTTCCAATGACTACTGGCAAGACATTCGTCTTAGGAATGGTCACGAAATAACTTTAACATTTTCCGCTGCTGAACTCGCTTCGCTCAGACAAACATCCGCTCCAAATGTTAAAGTTATTTCGT
>JANQJO010000013.1 GCA_028281605.1 Pseudomonadales bacterium | reverse complement strand
CATCACCTAGGAGGTGTCCCAGAATAAAGTTTACAAGCTTCGCTCCTGAACCCGCTGCGCTCAGACATGCATCCGCTCACATTGTAAACTTTATTCTGGGACACCTCCTAGGTGACGAAAATTGCATCGCTCATGGCTGTTTCTTTAAATGCAGTGCTTGGAATGTACTTCATAGACCATTCTGCAGAGTAACGGTTGTTAATTTCTTGATGTTTTAATAGTGTTACTTTTTTGTGCCTTGGGTCATTTGATATTTGATGATATTTTCTATGTCTTCCAGGCAGATGTTGGGTGCTGTCGTTTTACTTTAATAAATCAGCTGGACTAGAAATATAGCAGTCTTTCCTCCTTTATTATGATTGAGATTAGCGTAGTGATATAGGAATTCAAATTTACCTATTCTGATTATTGTGTTTTTGGGTTGTAGCCTTTTTTTGTCCTACAATAGAAACAGTATTTGCGAAATTCTTGTATCTTAAAATTAGCAGAATAGAATTAAATAGCGATGATATAACAGCTTATATTGAGAAAATGTCTTTTAATATTTTTTTGTCTTTATTTTATAAAGATTATAAGAAAAATTAAAAGAAGATATGAAAGGAGTGAGAGAAAGAGGAAATCATGGCAAAAATACTAGCAGTTGATGACTCAGATTCATTTAGAACAATGGTAGAGCTGACGCTTAGTGAAGAAGATCATGATGTAACAACGGCATGTGATGGTGTGGAAGCATTAGATTTGGCAAAGCAAGAGGTCTTTGATCTAGTTGTCACTGATATTAATATGCCGAATATGGGTGGGTATGAATTAATACGAAATTTGAGAACGCTAAGTAGCTATAAATTGACACCAATTCTATGCCTAACTACAGAGTCTGGTAGTGAGCAAAAAGCTAAGGGTAAGGCAGTAGGAGCAACTGGATGGATTGTTAAGCCTTTCAGTCCAGAAAAGTTAATCTCAATTACAAATAGAGTATTGTAAATAACATTGGTAAGTTTGTATAAAAGCGATTAAAAATAGAATTTTTTTTGTCGAACGCAAGGACCTAAAATGTCAATTGGAACTCAGTCCATATCAGAAAATGATGATTCTGTTATTAGAATTAAAGCTGGGCGTGTTGCTAAATTAATGGACATGGTCAGTGAGTTGAGTCTTGCTGCTGATGAGGTGCTACATCATCCTCAGCTTAAAGAACTTGAGTTGGATGAGTTGCAAAATTCTGCTTATAAACTCCATCAATTAATTAGAGAGTTACAAGATCAAACATCTGGGCTGCGCTTAGTGCCCATAGATACTGTTTTTAGACGTATGCAAAGGTTGGCGCGTGATTTATCCAAGCAAACTGGAAAAAAATTCACTTTTAATATTAAGGGTGAAGATACTGAGATTGATAAAGTGGTGGTCGATACCCTGTCTGATCCTTTGGTCCATCTTATCAGAAATGCGATTGATCACGGCTTAGAAACTAATGAAGCTCGTCTTATGGCAGGTAAGTTAGAGAAAGGACATGTTACATTATCTGCTAGACAGGAAGGAGGTGACATTATTATAACTATTGAGGATGATGGCGCAGGCCTTAATCGAGAAAAAATTTTAGAACGAGCTATATTAAAAGGTTTGGTTAAAGAAGATGATCATTTAGATGATGATCAGGTATGGAATCTTATTTTTGAACCAGGTTTTTCAACGAAAGAGACAGTGTCTCAGTTATCTGGTCGTGGTGTTGGAATGGATGTGGTTAAGACTACGATTAATTATCTTAGAGGGCGTATTGAAGTTCAGACCAATCCTGGTTGTGGAACTTGTTTGCAGCTTATAATTCCTTTAAGTGTAGCTTTTCTTAATGCTATGGTTGTTAGTAAAAATGACAAATTGTTTGCAATTGCAATCGAGAGTATCACAGAAGTTTTTAGAGCTAATGAAAAAGTTTTGACTCGATCTTCAGCAGGTAATTATGAATGTGTTCAAGTGAGGCAGAAGTTAATACCTGTGTGTTCATTAGAAGATCTTTATCAAGAAGAAAGTCGTGATAACTCAGATCAAAAGATTGTTATTATTGTCAATGCTATAGGGGGTGATGTAGGTATTCCTGTAGATAATATAATAGGTCAATTTCAAGTAACAATTAAGCCTTTGATGGGATATTTAAAAGAGATCAAGGCTACATCTGGTTGTGCGCTACTACCTAATGGGGATGTTTCTTTAGTTTTGGATGCCAGTCGTTTGGTTCAAAATAAAAAGCTTTTTAATGCAAATGCTACGGGAGCTGTTGCTACATGATGTCACCCATTCCTTCACAAAGCAACAATGAAATAAAATGGTTGCGCGATTGGATAGAAACTCATACTGGTATTGCTTTTCCTGAGCATAAAATGTCACTGTTAGAGCAACGCCTTATTTTGTTAAGAAATAAATTAAACTGTCAGTCCAATGCTGAGATTATAAGAGCTCTTGAAGTCAATCAAAATAGTGATGTTGTAAAAGGTGTTATTGATATTGCAACGACAAATCATACGCATTTTTTTCGAGAAATGGATACGCTTTTATTTTTTATTAATACAATTTTGGGAGAATGTAATTATGTAGGTAAGCTTCGTATCTGGAGTGCTGCTTCATCGAGTGGAGAAGAGTTGTACACTGTTATTTTGCTTATGATTGAGAAATTTGGTTTGACAGCGGTGCGTAATCAATATTATTTTTTGGGAACAGATGTTAATGTTAAGGTGGTTGAAGAAGCAGAGAAAGGTGTGTATAGCACGCAAAGACTGTCAGATATAAAAAGTGATATTTTATCACGTTGGTTTACGCCGATGGGTTTGGATTCTTGGTCTATTTCTGCAGAAGTAAAGCAATTATGTCTTTTTAGGCGTTTAAACTTAATGAAGACTCCTTGGCCTTTTTCACGTTTATTTCATGTCGTTTTTCTACGTAATGTTTTGTACTATTTTGAGCCTAATATACAGCAAAAAATTCTGCAAAATATTTACAACGTCACTGAAAAAGGTGGGTGGTTAATTACAAGCGTAACTGAACCATTAAACAATATTAAATCAGATTGGAAGCGTGTTAGGTCTGGTGTGTATCGCAAAGAGTAAAAGTGAAAAAAGGAGTAATACCATTGGGTAATGAAATTCGGGTTTTAGTTGTAGATGATTCTGCTATGGTGAGACAGACACTTTCTACTATTTTATCTTCAGATAATGAAATTCGAGTTATTGGTGCTGCAAGAGACCCTTATGAAGCAAGAGATATATTGGTTCGTGAAAAACCTGATGTGGTTACCTTAGACATAGAAATGCCAAGAATGGATGGCGTTTCTTTCTTGAGAAAATATATGCGTACTTTGCCTGTGCCAACAGTTATTATTAGCTCTTTAGCTGAAAAAGGTAAAAAAATCACTATTGAAGCGCTTGAAGCTGGAGCGGTTGATATTATTACAAAGCCTAAAGTAGGTTTGATGGAACATTTTGAATCTGAAGTAGATAATATTATTAGACGAGTAAAATCAGCTTCTAGGTCAAAAGTAGATCGTCTAGTGATACCACAGCCTTCATCTTTTAATCCCGTATCTACAGAACAAATTAAACGATTAGATGAAACTACTGATAAAGTGATAGGTATTGGAGCATCTACAGGTGGTGTTGAGCATTTAGCTCGAATTATGCCGTCTTTTCCAGCTTCATCACCTGGTATTGTAATTGTTCAACATATGCCAGAGGGTTTTACGAACTCTTTTTCAGCGCGATTGAATGATATCTCTAAAATTCGGGTTAAAGAGGCTGAACATGGAGATCGTATTATGCCAGGTTTGGCTTTGTTAGCACCTGGTGGCAGTAGACATATGAAAGTTGTCCGTAGTGGTGGTCAATATCGAGTGGAACTGTTTGAGGGTGAAAAAGTTTCTTTTAATAGACCTGCTGTTGATGTTTTATTTGATTCGATAGCATCTTATGTAGGTAAGAATTCTGCTTGTGTCTTAATGACAGGGATGGGAAAAGACGGTGCCAAAGGTTTGCTTAAAGTTAAAAAAGCTGGTGGTAGTACGATTATTCAAGATGAACGTACATGTGTAATATTTGGTATGCCAGGAGAAGCTAAAAAACTTGATGCTTGTGATCTTGAAGTGCCGTTGAATAAAATTCCTAGTGCTTTAATTAGTGCTTTTAGCAATTAATTTAAAATAGTTGCTTTTGTTATATAAAAGATTATGTGAAAAATTAATCAAGGAGATTCAGTATGGCAAGTGCTGAGGACATAACACTAGAAAATGAAGATGAAAATTTAGAAAAGATGTATCTGATATTTTCAGTAAACAATGAGTATTACGGTGTTCAGATAGGATTTGTTACTGAAATTGTTGGGTTGCAAAAAATTATTCCTGTGCCTGATGTTCCTGGATTTATCAAAGGCGTGATTAATTTGCGAGGCCAAGTTATTCCTGTTATGGATGTGAGGGTTCGATTTAATATCAATCAACAAAAATATGATGATCGTACAGTTATTATTGTACTAGACCATAAAGATTCAAAGACGGGCTTAATTGTTGATGGAGTTAGCGATGTAATGGAGTGGAATGATAAAGAAATATCACCGCCTCCGCAAAAAGAAGACAATGATGGCTCTGCTATGATCACTGGTGTTGGGCAACGGGATGATAAAATTACATTTTTGCTGGATGTTGAGAAATTATTGTATGCGATATGAAGGTTTAAATAGTTTTTGGATAAATAATATTTTACTGGTTTAATCTAAATTTAGGGAGCAGCACGATGAGTGAAAAAGTAGTGGACTTGGGCCTTTTGAGGTCGACTTTGGATGGTGTGAATGCTAATGTAATGGTTGCAGATAATGATCGTAATATTGTTTATGTCAATAAGGCGGTTGTTAATTTGCTTAAATCAAAAGAAAAAGAAATACAAGAGGAGTTGCCTTCTTTTCGAGCTGATAGTTTGGTTGGTATTAATGTTGATCAATTTCATAAGGTGCCTGAAAAGCAAATTCAAATGCTTAAAAATTTGAGTAATACGTTTAATACTCAGATTACTTTAGGCGGTATTACTTTTGGTTTGATTGCTAACCCCATATTTGATGAAAGAGGTGATCGAATAGGAACTTCAGTAGAATGGGAAGATCTGACCGAAAAGCTAAAATTTGATCGGTTAGCACAAGATGCTTTGAGAATTCAATCTGCTTTGGATGGCGCTAACACAAATATGATGATGGCGGATGCAAACAGAAATATTGTTTATGTAAATAAATCTGTTGTTAAAATGTTGAAAGAAAAAGAAGCTGAGATTCGTTATGAATTACCTAATTTCAGCGCGGATGATTTGCTGGGTAAAAATATAGATCAATTTCATAAGCATCCTGAAAAACAAATTAGAATGTTAGAGGATTTGAGTTCTACGTTGAAAACTCAAATTAGTCTTGGTGGAGTTGATTTTGGATTGATTGCAAATCCAATTTTTAATTCAGACGGAGAAAAAGTTGGTACTTCGGTAGAGTGGGAAGATTTAACAGAGAAATTAAAGTTCGAACAAGAAGCTAAAGATGCCTTGAGAATTAAATCAGCATTAGATGGTGCTAGTGCAAATATGATGATGGCTGATGTTGATCGCAATATTGTATACTGTAATGCAGCTGTATCTAATATGTTGAAGAAAAATGAAGCTAAACTCAGAGAGGTGTTGCCAAACTTTTCTGCTGATACTTTAATAGGTACTTCTATTGATACCTTTCATAAAAATCCGCAACATCAAGCGAGTATGTTAGAACGTTTAAATGGCACTTATGAGACACGAATCACCGTATCCGGTCTGAGTTTTGATTTGATTGCAAATCCAATTTTTGATGGGCATGGTGATAAATTGGGTAGTAGTGTTGAATGGAAGGATGTGACGCAAGAGCTTCAAGCGCAAGAGCAAATTGAAAATTTGATTTGTGTTGCAGGTAATGGTGAATTGAGCTCAAGGTTAGATACTTCTCAGTACTCTGGTTTTATGCAAACCATTGCCAATGGATTAAATAAGCTACTTGATGCAGTAACAGATCCTATTAACGATATTATCCGTGTTACAGAAAGGCAAGCTGATAATGATTTGACAGTTTCAATTGAACGGGATTATGACGGCAGCTTTGGGCAAGTGAAAGAGGCTATTAATAAAGCTAGCAATAATATGAACAATATATTAAATCAGGCTGTCTCTGTGGTCGGTCAAGTCTCTGACTCTGTCAATCAGTTACGATCTAGTAGTCAAAGCTTGGCAACCAGTTCAGAGCAGCAGTCTTCTGCAGTTGAAGAGGTTAGTTCTAGTTTGACTGAAACGGATAGCCAAGTTCGATCCAATGCTGAAAATGCTAATATTGCAAGTCAATTGTCTAGTGATACAGCTAATATTGCGAATGATGGTCAAAATAAAATGAAAACCATGGTTGATGCTATGCGTGATATAGCCAGTTCATCGGATAATATTACCAAAATTATCAAAGTCATTGACGATATTGCGTTTCAGACAAATTTATTGGCTTTAAATGCTGCAGTAGAAGCCGCGCGTGCAGGTCAGCATGGTAAAGGATTTGCAGTTGTCGCACAAGAAGTCAGAAACTTAGCTGGACGCAGTGCTAAAGCAGCACGTGAAACAGCAGATTTGATTGATGATTCTAGTCGTAAAGTATCGGATGGTGTTTCAATCGCAGATAACACAGCAGAGGTTCTAGGTAATATTGTCAATAATATTTTGAAAGTTAAAGATGTTGTAGTAGAAATTGCAGCAGCTTGTGACGAGCAAACGAAAGGTATTTCTCAAATTAATAAAGCTATGTCACAGGTAAGTTCTGCAGCTAATTCTAGTAGTCAGCAGAGTATGGAGTTGGCTAGTGCTTCTGATGAATTGTCCAGTTTGACTGAACAACTACAAAATGAAATCGGACGCTTTAATTTGAAAAAAGAGTCTATTGATTTGAGCGGTCAATTGCCAGCAGGTATTACACCCGATATGCTGCAGCAGCTTATGCAAATGATGAACAATAAAAACATGGCGAATACACCAGTCAGTACGAGTGTTCAGCCAGCTGTCCAAGCTTCTAAAAATGCTGGTGTTTCTCCCAATTCAATATTACCTTTAGATGATGATGAGCGTGGCTATGGTCAATTTTAATTGAATATTCCAGAAATAAGGTAACTGATTATGTTGGTAAATAATGTCATGATAGTTGATGATTCTAGTATCATGCGCCATATCATAAAACAGATGGTTGAAACTGATCAGTCCCTTTGTGTTTGTGCTATGGCAAAAGATGGTCAAGATGCCTTAAATCAGTTGAAAACTGTGAAGCCGGACTTGATTTTATTGGATATAGAAATGCCTAATATGAATGGACTTGAGTTTTTACGACATGCAAAGCTTAGAACTCGTGCAAAAGTCATTATTTTATCGTCTGTAACAGGTTTGGGTTCGGCTAGAGCGGCAGAAGCTATGAAAAAAGGTGCTGATGGTATTGTATCAAAGCCTTCTGGTGCGGTTTCTATGGATTTGAGTGAGAAATGTTCTACTCAACTCATGTCTGCCATTCATGCGGTTTTGGATTCTCATGGGTAAATAGGTTTCAATTATGTCCTCAAAAAAATCCAGTGGCATGGCAAATAAAGTTAGGGAAGAGTTGTGGGTTACTTTTTTCCATGAAGTGGAAGAGTTACTAGAAACCTTGGAGCAGCAATTGTTGGATTTAGAAGGAGACTTGACTAATTCAGACTTAATTGCCGGTTTATTTCGGACTATGCATACATTTAAAGGCTCTTCAGGTATGATGGGGCTGACTAATGTTGAGCATCTTGCGCATCGGGCCGAAGATATTATGGATTTAGTGCGTGATAATAAGCTTGTCTTGAATGTTGAAATTCTTGATTTAATGTTTGAAGCGCTTGATTCTTTTAAGGATGCTAAAGATATTATTCGTGAACATAAGTCTGATGATACGCTTGAGGTTCCTAAAAAATTATTAGCTAATTTAGAAGCTCAAGCAAAAGGTTCTAATCATGCTTCTGAAGAAGCAAAAAGTGTGGATGAAGGACAAGACTCTAAGCATGATCCAGCTTTATGGCAGCAATTAATACAAGAATGTTCAGATCAATTGGATACAGTTGAATCCTTATTGTTACAACTAGAGAACAATCACCAGGATGCAGAATTGATTGATGCTCTTTTTAGAGTTTTGCATTCTTTAAAAGGATCTTTTAATTTAGCAGGCTTAACACAAGCCACTAATTTGTTACATTATAGTGAGGATATGATTGGTTTGATCAGAGATCAAGGTGTACCTTATGATGCACTTGTTTCTGATACGTTATTGGCTGCTGTTGATTTAGTTAGAAAAGGTTTTTCTGAATTTTCTAACTCTAAGCAAGACTTAGATAAAGACAGTAGTGAAAATTTAATATCAAAATTAAAAGAACTTTTTACAACACTTTGCCCTAAAGATTGTAAGCCAAGCCATAATAGTGTTGATGAGCCGTCGTCTGTGATGGTACAGTCAGAACTACAAATTGATGCTGAATTCTTAGATATTTTCTTTGATATAGTTTGGTCTAATTTAAATCACCTTAAAAAATTTTTAAAGGAGTCTGAAGGGCAGTCATTGAAAAAAGAGGTAAAAAAAGAAATTGTAGGCCTCCTGGATGATATTAATCATGCTGCCAGTCAACTGGGGCAGAATATTGTATCTGATGCAATCTCACAATTTTTAACTTTTATTGAAGATGTAGACGTTTCTATAGACATTTTAGGTAATCAGTGTCAAAATTTGTACCATTTTTTTTGGGATTTAGAAGATGAGTTGCAATCAAAAGCAACCTCTTCGGTAGCGTCGATGGTTGTTGCACACTCAGCCCTGGGCCATGTTGATGCTCAAACTGAGGTGTCTCAATTAGTAGAAATAAAAGTCAGTGATTGGTTTGATGAGTTGTGGCCTATTTTAACTAAGTTGCGTAAAGAGCTTGAAGAATTGGTTCAGGTATGTGGAAATAAAAAATCTCAGGTTAAAAATGTCGGCCCTAGTACTTATGAAGCAATCAATGCACTAAAAATTTTGGTGGCTGGGATTGATAAAATAAAAGTAGAGTCTTTTCTGAAACCTGTGATTGATCAATTTGAAAATAGTTCTTTAGATCTCGCTGCATTGAGTGAAGGAATAAGTGATCTTTATAATTATTTTTGGGATTTGGAAGATCAACTGGGCAGTGAAAAAATTGAAACTTTAACAAAAAAACAAAATGAAGAGCAAGATAAAATAGAGAAACAATCAAATAATACTGATGAATCTGAAGTAAAAATTGTTCCTATATCAAGTGATTTATCTCAAGAAGAAATGCAAGAAGTAGACTCAATAGAGTCTATTGGTTCAGAAGAAGATCCTTTATTTGTATACGATTATTTATGTAAAATCAGAGAAGATTTGTCTCGTTATCAGTTGTTAAAGATAAAGTGGGCGCAAAACGATCAATCTGTATTGGCGGATTTGCAAAAGCTTCTAGAAGGTATGCGTTTTTCCTCTGAAAATATGGGGTACAATACAGTTGAAACTATCATTGATGATTTTTTAAAAGAGTGTGTTGTTAATAATTGGTCTTATCAAAATGATGAAGTAAAAGTATTTGAGCCTGCTTTGTTTAAGGCTTTATCGGATATTGAACAATGCCTTCCTGAATCTATTCAGGAGCACGATGTTACGCAGCCGAATATAGGTCATATTTTTAGGCAGTGGCATGCGACGCAATGTTTTCATACCATTGACTCACTTAATCATGCTTTACAATCTGTAATAGAAAATTATCAAGATTGGCAGTCGGGAAAGTCACATGTTACTAAACTACAAGAAGAAGTAGTAAAGTGTTTGTCGTATACCGAATCTTTATTTTTGACTTGTCAATATTATGGATTTGAAAAAACTGAGCAATATTTTTTGCATATTAATGATTATTTGTTTCGGGGTCAATATGATGCTAATCATTTGCAGCTTGAGGTTATTACATCAATTATAAATTTGGTACAGTCTCTTGGGGCGAGTGTACATCAATTTATTGAATATGGTAAGAAGGATGAAGCTAACTTAGAGAATTGTTATCAGTCGATACAAGCTGCGTTAGGGCATAGTGTTGATAATGGTTTTCTGAAGCTTGCTAAGCAATTTGTATCTGAAATCAAATTACCGGATTGCATTTCTGAACACTTGAATGATGATATGTTATCTGATATCGGGAAAAATCTTCATGTTGGTAAAAACCTGTTTTTATTGTTTATGGATGTAGAGCATGATGACAGTTTAAGTGAAAAAGCTTTTATTTTTTTACAATCATCAGAGCAGTCTACGCTGTTTAGTTTCACGGACTATCTTGAAGAACGTTCTGTTTTTTATTTTATTATTGTTACAGATAAAACGGATCAATATCTTGAGGATAAGTTGCAAGAGATTGACTCGGAAAGAAAATATTTGCGTTTAGAGCACTTTGAGCCAGTGCAAAAAAATACGCTAGCACATGATGATTGGCTGGTTAAAGAGAGTCAGTCAGCAAGTATTCCAGAGGGTTGGCAGACGGATTCAAATGGTTTGCAAAATGCGATGGGAGAACTTATTGCGATAAAATCTAATTTGTCCCAGCTGACAGACCATATTTCACAGTTTGATTTGTTGGAATGCGTTGATAAGGCTATGAATAAGTGCCAAGGGGATTGGCTTAAGGCTAAACATATCGTACTTGAATCCTTAAGTGAATATGATAGTGAAGTTAAGAATTTAGTGCAAGCACAAGTTGATGTAAGTAATGTGCTTGAGAAATTACAGGGTAGTGTTCGTACTTTGCGTGAATTACCTATGGAGTGTGTATTTCAACCTTTTTCACAATGGTATTCAGAGTTGAAATTTGAACGATCAGTTTACCCAAAATTAGTGATGGTGGACAGTGATTTGTCTGTAGAGCGCGATTGTTTAAAGTATATAGAATTGCCTTTGAAACAAATGTTGTATAGTATTTCTCATCACGCCCAACCTATAAAGTCTGGTGATATGCTCATGAAAATGGGAGTATGTGAGCGTGAGCAAGAGCAAGTATTGCAAATTGTTTTACATAATATGACCTGTGATGTTGGTGAAATGCTTGATTCCAGAGCTGTGTTTGATGATGTTAAGGGTATGTTGTTTGATGAAAAAACAGGTCCGTTATTTGCGAAAGGTAGTTTTTCTGGGATTGATTTTTATAAAGTAAGAAAAGAGCTTGAAGAACAAAATATTAATTTTGATCTTAAGTTAGAGCAAGGTGCTATTGCATCTATTAACTTTAGTTTTCCTAAAGATAATCATGTTATAGAAGGGATTGTGGTTATTGCTGCGAAGATTTATTATGTAATTCCTGTACAATTAGTTAAACGTATTATTAACGCAGAGGAAGCTGCTCAACTGTGTATTTCAGCAGAAGAAGGAGCGAAAGTTATTAAGACTGAAAATGGCATTGTTTCTTTAAATCTTTTAGCCCGTTCTGGAGGGGAAACCTGCTCGGATCGGCCGATTATCTTAGTTTTAGAATATGAGTCTGAGAACAAAGCTGTTTTAGTAGACGATTTAATTGGATTACAGCAAGTGTTGGTAACACCTTTTACAGGTCAGCTATCTTCTTGTGAGGATTACTACGGGTGTGCAGTGCTTGGACGTGGTGATGTAGGTATAGTCGTGCATCCTAGAGCTTTTTTCCCTTAGGAGGTGTTAAGAAATAAATTGAACATCTAGCGCCAAGATATATTTGATTTTTTATATGGGTTACGTTATTGTGAGCCTATGTCTGAGTCTTTTAATCCTTTTAGTTTTGCACAATCTTTACAATCCTTAAATTTAAAGAAAGATGTGCCACCTGTTGATCAATGGAATCCTAGCTATTGTGGGGAAATTGAACTAAAGATTGATAAAAATGGGGTATGGTATTATCAGAATTCATCAATTAGGCGGCCAGCTTTGGTTAGGTTGTTTGCCAGCGTTTTGAGAAAAGATGTTGATGGCCATTATTATTTGGTGACACCTGTTGAGAAGCTACGTATTCAAGTAGAAGATGCGCCATTTTTAGTAATACAAATGTATAAGGAAGATAGCAAAATAAATTTTGTGACTAATGTGGGGGACTCTTTTGAACTTGATCAAGCGCATACTTTGCGAGTAGAAAGTTGTGAAAAAGGAGAGCCAAGACCTTATGTACATGTTCGTGCAGGCTTAGATGCTTTAATCAGTCGTGCAGTTTTTTATCAATTGGTGGAATTGGCTGAAGCTGTTGTTAAATCTGATAGGGTTGAATATCAGCTTTTTAGTGCTGGTAATATGTTTGTGTTAGGTTCAATAGATTCTAATTTGTAGTGTTATTATACCCAAATCATTAAAATGCATTCACTTTTTATATTTTCATAAAGTTTATTGTTGGAGAGTATAAAAAATTTGCTTTCGTTTTTTCCAGTAGTAAGATCCATAGTTATAGGTGATTTCAGTGTTTGGATTTATCGTTTCTTGAGCGACGATTAGGAGCCTTAAGAGCAATCCATCATAGGCTACAGCAATTTTGGCATTGGGCTTGTGACTGTGATTAATAAATCGTGTAAAATCACCGAAATAACCAGCATTGGTAACCCATCTTATCCCTGGCCAGGAAGGTACTGGGTATTCCATGGTGTAGGTGGTATCTATAAGTGATGAGAACATGCTTAAATGCCTAACTTCTCCAGTATACTCACCGATCAAATCTCCTGGTTGAAAGTTTTGTGCTGCGATTACACCAAAACCGACGGTTTTATTGATATGTTGTATATAGATTTTTTCTGATAAATTTTTGTTAAGTTGGTCTTTGTAGAGTACTCCTTGCCAGTGGCATTGATCTTCAAGCCAATGTAAGTGATGTAATCGTTTTAATCCTTTGATCATTTTAAAAATATGTTTGGCTGATGGGAAGACAAGTTGGGTGCTTGGCATAAAATGCAGTTGTTTTTGGCATTGAAAGGTATCAAGAGTCTGGATATTGCCGGTTTCTTTATCTTTCAAGCGTAGCGTGTAGTGATTGTGGATTCCCAGTAATTCGAGGCATTCTTGTCTGTTAAGCCATTGTGCCCATTGTATGGCGCTGATTCCAAGCTTGTCTTTTTCGTCTGGCTGCTGATAGGGCAGTAGTTCTTTGAGTAAAGGCAGATCACAAGTTTGTACGGCATAATGCAATGATTTCTTTTTTTTTGACCTTTGAAGCATCATTATTTGAGGGGTCCAAAAGTAAAGTAATTAATAGAGTTCTATTTGAATTGCATGAGTAGCTTTATCTTTTATGTTCTAATCACAGATTAGCTTATAACCTGAATTCTGAAAGTTAAAGATTCTAGTCTTTTGTACTGTGATTTGACTTCAGCGTAAAATTGGCTAACTTCGACCAAATATTCTTCATGCTTAGATCTATTCCTGAGGGTTCCACTTTTTAACAGTTTTTCGTTGTAGCGAATCGCGTTTCTATAATGCTTGAACTAAAAGAGGGGTAATAGCATTAAATTTCTATCATTTTGCTATCTTCTCTACGGCTCTGACTCTGGCCATATATAGGCTTCTGATCAAATACAGTGGATAACTTGATTAACATATGTGGGTATCATGTTCGAGAGATTAATAACTAAAAAAGCTTAAATCTGACTTTACTCGATCATATAATCTCTTTATAATACATTGGTCTGTATATAAACACAGCTTTTTGTGTGGTACGATTGAGCAGAAGGGGGGGGTGATATGATAAAGCTTACGGCGCGCCAAACTGAAATTCTTGAGTTGATACAAGGTTACCTGGAAGAAACTGGGTTTCCGCCTACGCGTGTAGAGATCGCGCAGGAGCTAGGATTTCGCTCACCAAATGCGGCTGAAGACCATCTCAGAGCTTTGGCTAAAAAAGGTGTCATTGAGATGATTCCTGGCGCATCTCGTGGTATTCGAATTCTACATAAAGCCAAATCCAGTGGCTTGCCGATTGTAGGTCAAGTAGCAGCTGGCTCTCCTGTTTTGGCGCAAGAAAATATCGAGAGGTATTGTCCGGTTTCGAAAAGGTTGTTTTTTCCGGTTGCACATTATCTGCTGAGGGTAAAAGGTTTAAGCATGATTAAAGCAGGAATACTGGAGGGTGACCTGTTAGCTGTACATAAGACACAGGATGTAAAAAATGGTGATATTGTCATTGCGCGGATAGGGGATGATGTGACTGTTAAGCGTTTCCGTAAAGTGCGTACTCGTATCACCTTGTTGCCTGAAAACGATGATTTTGAGCCGATAACGGTTTTTAGTAAAGAGGATGATTTTAATATTGAAGGTGTTAGTGTAGGTATTATCCGTCAGGGTCACCTGTAATGAAATAAAACAAAGGAATCAGAAAATCCAGTCAGTGAGGCTTAAAGGTCCTGAGTAAGTTGTCAGTGCAAAACCCTTGTGCTGCTTGACTTTTCTTCTTCGTTATCTTGTTCAAACATTTTGCCAATGAGTTGAATGCCTGTAGTGATCATGGCTTTACCAATTTCTGGGATGGCTTTTCCTAAGGCTAGGTGAGCGTCGTCAGAAAAACGTATACAGATTAGAGGGTCTTCGCCTTCACTTTTTCTAAGCGCAATTTCCCCTGAGGGTAGCTCAACGATTTCGAATACAGTGGATGAAGACATGCGCTAGCTCCTTGATTAAGATGTGCCCAGTTGAAAAGCCTTTATCGATGTTCTTTATAGAGTTGCTTATTTGTACTGTGGTTGTATTTTCCTACCCATATTACTTTCCTACCCATATGTAGTACTTACAATCTTTTCACAGTACCCTTCTATAATTGAATTTTCGAGCTTATAAGAGTTTTGTAAGTACTATATTTGACACTGATAAATCTTTACCTACCCAATATTTCAACATAAGACCAGATTGTAATCAAGAGTATTTATTTGTAAAGTTGCTTATATTTCATGATTTCACGTTAAAAGCTTTGAAAGAATGTATAATAATCAGCTCTTTTAATATTGCCAGTGTGACTGAACAATACTTGTGAGCGAAGAGGTTATATTGATGGATGGTAGATTTGAGATCAAACGTCGTGCCAGTCGAAAAATCTGGGTGGGTTCTGTTCCTGTGGGAGGGGATGCCCCTATTTCAGTACAAAGTATGACCAACACTGAGACAACAGATGTATCTGCGACCGTGGCCCAAATACGGAGTTTGGCTGCAGCAGGAGCTGACATTGTTAGAGTTTCGGTGCCTTCTTTAGAGGCGGCTGAAGCATTTGGTATCATCAGATCTCAAGTTTCAGTACCTTTAGTCGCTGATATTCATTTTGATTATAAAATTGCTTTAAAAGTGGCTGAATTAGGTGTCGATTGTTTGCGCATTAATCCAGGAAACATTGGTCGAGAGGATCGTGTTAAGGCGGTAGTTGAAGCTGCAAAGGACAGAAATATTCCAATACGAGTGGGTGTGAATGCTGGTTCTTTAGAGAAGAGTTTACAGCGCAAATACGGTGAACCGTGTGCAGATGCCTTGGTCGAATCGGCTTTGCGTCATCTTGATTTGCTAGATAAATTTGATTTTGCTGATTTTAAAGTCAGTTTAAAAGCTTCAAGTGTCCTGATGACAGTGCAGGCTTATCGAAAAATTGCGGGTCAAATTGAACAGCCTTTGCACTTAGGAGTCACTGAAGCGGGTGTTTTACGAGCAGGAACGATTAAATCTTCGGTTGCTTTAGGCGCTTTGTTGATGGAAGGCATTGGTGACACTATACGTATTTCTTTGGCTGCAGATCCAGTTGAGGAAGTGAAAGTTGGTTTTGAGTTGCTTAAAAGTTTGGGTTTGAGGAAGAAAGGGCTGAATTTTATTGCTTGTCCTAGCTGTTCGCGACAAAATTTTGATGTCATTAAGACTGTTAATGCACTGGAAGCACGCTTAGAAGATGTGCAGGCTTGCTTAGATGTCGCAGTAATTGGCTGTATTGTCAATGGCCCTGGAGAAGCTAAAGTGGCTGATATTGGTGTCACTGGAGGGACACCGCAGAACTTGATTTATCGCAGTGGTAAACCCAGTCATAAAGTGAGTGCGGAAGATTTGTTAAATGAATTGGAGCAGCAAGTGCGACAACAAATAGCTAGTGCTGAAGCGCTTAGTTTGGATGAGTGTTAAGTGGATATTGATGAGAGTCGGTGAAGTCGTGATATGAAAAACTATTCTATCAGTGGGTTTCCAGAATGGTTGCCAAGACAAAAGCAGATTGAGCAATCGATATTGGATCAAATTCGTGAGCAATTTGAGTTGTGTGGTTATGTGCCGGTTGAGACCCGGGCGATTGAACCACTTGATGTGTTATTACATAAAGGTGATGATAAGGAAATTTACGTCTTAAAACGTTTGCATGATAATACTGATTCCACTGAAGCTGATCGTTTTGGTTTGCATTTTGATTTGACTGTTCCTTTTGCACGTTATGTGCAGCAGCATGAATCTAAGCTTGTGTTTCCTTTTAAGCGTTATCAAATTCAAAAGGTTTGGCGCGGGGAGCGTAAACAAGAGGGGCGGTATCGTGAGTTTTATCAATGTGATTTAGATGTGATTGCCAAAGATAAATTGCCTCTTTATTTTGAGGCTGAGCTGCCCTTTATGGTGATGAACATATGGCAAAAATTGGCTTTTCCTCGTTTGCTGATGAAATTATCTAACCGTAAAGTATTGCAAGGATTCTATCAAGGATTGGGAGTGACTGATATTATCTCTGTGCTGCGTATTTTGGATAAGTTGGCTAAAGTAGGGCCAGAACAGGTCGCAAAGTTACTATCAGATGAATTGGCATTGCCTGCTGTTGTCATTGAGGCCTGCTTGAGCTTGGCTGAAATTAGATCAAATTCAAGATCCTTTATGGAAGAGGTTGAATCTTTAGGGGTTAAAAGTGAGTTATTGAATCAAGGGCTGGCTGAAATGCAGACTGTTGTTCAGACATTAGACTCAATGGGTATGCAAGGAACCTATGAAGTAGATTTTAGTATCGCGCGTGGTTTGGATTACTATACTGGTACTGTTTATGAAGCTTACATGAGTGATCATCAGCACTTAGGTGCGGTTTGCTCAGGAGGGCGCTATGATAAGCTGGCACGTGTGGGGCAGCATAATTTGCCGGGTGTTGGGTTATCCCTAGGGATAACCCGTATTTTGGGCTATTTTTTTAATCAACCTGACCAGAAGTTTTTGGCTGATCATCTGGTAGAGCAGCGGCTACAAGTGTTGGTGGTTTTGCCTGATGAGTCTGATCGAGTGGCTGCGTTGAAAATCGCCTGTAAGCTTCGAGCAAGAGGGATAGGGGCTGATGTGTACCACCAAGCTCAGAGTTTTGGGAAACAAATGCGTCAAGCTGAAAAGAGAGGTATCCCTTATGTGTGGTTTATGCAAGAGCAGGGATCTGATCAGGTCAAGCATCTTGCAAGTGGTACTCAGACTGAAGCGGATGCAGAGCATTGGGTTCCGTAGTAACAGCCATGAGTTTCGTCACCCCAAGTGATGAAAATTGTATTTCACGGTAACAGCCATGAGCGATACAATTTTCGTCACCCCAAGTGATGAAAATTGTATTTCACGGTAATTAGTAAGGCTCTGCAGATATATTTTGAGCCCCCATGGTTTAAGGAAGGTGGTGTGTGGATATTCTAAGAACGGATGAAGAGCAAGTTCAAGTATTGAAAAAATGGTGGGAGCGCTATGGTAAATCTGTATTAACAGGTATTGTACTATGTTTAGTGCTGGTAACGGCTTGGCGGGTTTGGACGGACCATCGGCAAAAAAATGCAGAGCTTGCTTCTGATGCATTGGCTGACTTGCTTGAAGCCAGCCAAAAGGCACAGCAACCGGATGCCGACGAATTGGCCCGTTCGACTTTAGAAACATTGGGAGAACCTCTGCTGCAAGAATATGGCAGTAGTTATTATGGGCAGTTGGCAACTTTGGTGATGGCTAAGCATGCTGCTGTTTCTGGTCAATTGGAGCAAGCCGCTTTGTATTTACAGTCCGTGTTAGAACAGGCTGAGGATGAAGCTTTGGAGAGGGTTGTGCAGTTGCGTTTGGCAAAAGTATATTTGGATCTTAAGCAATACGGACAAGCTTTGAAGGTGTTAGAAGTGGATCTTGCTCGAACGGATGTGTCTTATGCTGCGTTTGAGGAGCTCAAAGGTGATATTCGCTTTGCCCAGCAAGAGCTTGCTCAAGCAAAACAGCATTATAAAAATGCGCAAGCATCAGTAGCGACTA
The DNA here is from genome assembly GCA_028281605.1 of Pseudomonadales bacterium. Classification (GTDB taxonomy): domain Bacteria; phylum Pseudomonadota; class Gammaproteobacteria; order Pseudomonadales; family JANQJO01; genus JANQJO01. Next base: position 8,672 of record JANQJO010000013.1, on the reverse strand, counting down.
AGCGACCATTCTTAGAGATGAAATTGGATAATTTAAAGGAATGAAGTGAGCGTGAGATTAAACCTGTGGTGGTTCAGTATTGGGTGTGTTGTTATCAACCTTGTGGCTATGATAGGGTGCAGTCATAAAAAAGATGCTGTAGAAATGAGTCCTTTACAGGCTATTTCGTCGTCTGTAGCTTTGCGTAAAGTTTGGTCAAAACAAATAGGTTCAGGTTTTCATGATGGGTATAAGGTTTTTCAGCCTGCATTGAGCAATGAGAAAATCATTGCTATTGATGCGCGAGGTTTAGTTTTGGCCTTTGAGCAAGGCAGTGGTAAGAGGCATTGGAAGCGACGTTTAAAAACGCCACTTTCTGGTGGGGTTTTTGCGGATGAAAACACCGTTTGGGTTTCAACGGAATCTGGAAAGTTATTGGCGCTTGAGGCACAAACAGGGGCTACAGCTTGGCTGGCTGACTTGGGCAGTGAAGTTGTTGCACCTGTGAGTGCCAATCATAACTACGTGGTGGCTCAAACTGTAGCAGGGCAATTGCTTTGTTTTACTATTGCCGATGGGAAGTTAGTTTGGGTCGCTGAGACTAAAGAGCCCGTGTTGACGTTACGTGGTACCAGTAGCCCACAGATAGTCAGTGGCTTTGTGCTTGCTGGCTTTGCTAATGGGAAGCTCATGGTTTTTAAGTTAGATACCGGTGAGTTGGTGTGGGAGTATCAAGTGGGTCTGACTGAGGGCTCTTCAGAATTAGATCGTCTTGTTGATATTGATGGTCAATTTTACGTTGAGGATTCTGTAGTGTTTGTAGGCAGTTATCAAGGTCGACTATCAGCTTTAAATTTGGCAACAGCGCGTCCTTATTGGTTGAGGGATATATCAACTTATGTGTCTTTAACTGTAGAGTTGAATCATTTGATTGTAAGTGATGTCCAAGGCGTTGTGTGGTCTGTTGATCAAGAGACGGGAGTCCCTATTTGGAAACAAGACTCTTTGAAAGCTCGACGTTTATCTGGGCCTGCTGTGTTAGATGATGTGGTGTTAATAGGAGATATGGAGGGATATGTACATGGGTTGTCTGTTGGGGATGGTCATTTAATTGCGAGAACCCGACTAGATAAGGCGCCTATTCGAAGTGTACCGATTGTTTCTCAGGATCTTGCTTTTATTTTGTCTAGTAAAGGTCAACTCACGGCCATTCAAGTTGAATCTCTTTGAAATACTAAAGCATGAAACGAACGATTGGTTTGTTGATCTTGGTGTTTTTTGTGTCAGCTTTTATGGGTGCGACACTGCAGGCTCAAGATACAGGTATTAGATCTCATTCCTTAAGTGCTTGCTTGCGTCAGAGCTTAGAGAGTGATGTTCAAATCAATGATCATGATTTGAATTGGTTGCATTTACCTGATGCTTTGAATCAAAAAATACAGCATGTAAAGCCACATACTCCTTTACGATCCCTTTTGTCTGAACATGATATTTTATGTGGTGGTTACTATCTTTCTCCAGAGCTCATACCATTAACACCAGATGCAGATGAATATTTACAGGGATGGGCTGATTATTATCAATACGATGTCAGTGGGCAAGCGCTATTGTGTGGTAATGTTGTGCTTAGAAAGGCCGGTTTGCAAATTGAAAGTCAGGCGGTACAGTTGGATTCTCCGAATCAAAAAGCCAAACTTTCTGGTCGTGTTAGGGTTACCAGTCAAGATAATTTATTAATAGGCAATACAGCTTTTTTGAATCTTGCAGATGATTCAATTTTGTTGCACGATGCGTATTTTCTTATGTTTGCGCAGCAGGCGCGAGGTCAGGCTAAAAAAATCTATAACGTAGGCAGTAATAAAACTCGCATTGAACAAGGTTTTTATACAACCTGTCCGCCGGGTAATCGTGATTGGCTGTTGGAAGGCCGTTCGATTTTATTAGATCAAGAGTTGGGGTGGGGCAGTATTTCACATATGCGGTTTAAATTAGGAAAAGTTCCGGTGTTTTATGTGCCTTATTTTAAGTTTCCGATTGATAAGCGTCGACATACAGGTTTTTTGTATCCTGAGATCGGTAATCTTTCAGAACCTGATATTAGTTTTCCCTTTTATTGGAATCTTGCTCCACAATATGATTGGGTGATTAAGCCAAGAAAAATTGGAGGGCGAGGTATTTTGTTTGAGAACGAATTTCGTTATTTGCTATATAAAGGGAATGGCAGCCTACAGGCAAATTATTTGGAGGAGGATCGTAGTTTTGGCGATGTCAGCCGTAAGAGTTTCCAGTGGAAACAGCGACAACAGCTGGGTAAAGAGTGGGGGCTACAGGTAGATTTAGGTTACGTGTCTGACAACCAGTATTTGGATGATTTTGGATCAGGTTTAAATACAGTCAGTGAAAGTTTTGTTGAGCGCAGCGCAAAAGCTCAATATCAGCAAGGGGTTTGGTTTGTGGAGGCTAACCTTTTAGCTTATCAAACGATTGATCAAGCAATTCTTAAAGATGACTTACCGTACCGTAAACTACCTGAAATTATTGTTGCTCATAATCGGTCGTGGATGCAGGGGACTTTAGGATTGCTCAATGAGGTGCAATATGCTTATCTTGAGCAACCTGAATCTATCGTGGCACCTTATGCTCACCGTTTTCATTGGCGAGGAGAGTTACGTTATAGTACGTTTTCTTCTTGGTATTTTCTAACACCTATGTTACAGCTACAACAAACTTTTTATGATTTCAATGAGTTGAGTGATGTGCGTAGCCGTACTGTGCCAACTTTTACTATAGATACAGGGTTGTTTTTTGAGAGAACGTTGCCAGACAGTTGGTTGGTTTCGAGTAAGAAAAAATATATACAAACTCTAGAACCTAGGGTGTTCCACAGTTATACCGATTTTCGGGAGCAATCGGATATTCCGGTCTTTGATACGACTGAATTAACGTTTGGTTTTGATCAATTATTTCGACCGAATCGTTTTAGTGGTGTTGATCGTATTGGAGATACGTATCAAACGACTGTGGCTTTGACCAGCCGTATTTTAGATACACAGCAAAAAGAGCGATTTCAAATTACGTTGGGGCAAATTTTATATCATAAGGATAGGCAGGTACAATTGACGACAACACAGACTGATGAACAATCGCAGAGTCCGGTTGTGTTACAAGCGGCGAGCAATTTATCCAAAGGCATTACTGTCAGTAGTGGTTTAAGTTGGGACAGTCAGCGTAATGTGCTTGAGGATAGTAATGTTGTTGTAGGCTCTAAAGAATCTGCCGATGCTTTGTGGAGTGTGGCGTATCGTTACAGAAAGGCAACACCGAGTGATGATAGAATACAACAGACTCAGATAGCTTTTCGTAGGCGAGTCACAGGGTTTTGGCATGTGATCAATAGTTGGAATTATGACTCAGAAAACAGTCGAACTCTAGAGCAGGTATCGGGTTTTCAATATGAAGACTGTTGTTGGCGAACAGATTTGATTTATCATAGACGCATTCAATCCAGTGTAGATTTGGCGACACAGGTTGGTAATAAATATGCTTTTTTATTGCAGTTTGAAGCCAAAGGCTTGGGTGCGGTCAGTGGTAGGGTCAGCTCTTTGTTGCAAAGAACGATTCCTGGTTTGTGACTAAGATAGATGATGACGTATGTAGTCGTTGTATTTCACGGTAAATTATACAAAGTCTAAATTGTTCAAACGTTAGTGCCTGTCTTAATTCTGTTTTGTTGAGTTTAAGCGATAATTGTTAATATTATAAGAGCACTCGGTAGTAAATAAACCACAAAAGATTCTTTCTGCGTCAAGCCTTGTCAGGTGATTTTCATCATCAAAGTTGCTGGGTGTTTGTGTGATTTCATTCAGTCCCATGAAGTTGTAGGAGTTTGAGAAGCTGTTTGCTACTGTTTCAATGAATCGATGATAGTTGTTCAATAACCCTTTGTCTATTAGAAACTCAAATAAAAGTGATGATATAGGTGTTACAAAAGCTATAAATTCTGAGTTTGGCGAAGCACTTTGTAAATTTAAAAATATGGCTTGATTGTTTTCATTAAATTTATATTGCCCATATACTTCTTCATAGTACTGTTTATGTGTGAACTTGAATTCATTGTGATTGGGATCGAGAGAGCGGGTGGTTTTATTTGAATAAAAATCATAAATAAATTTTAGTGAAGAAAGTGATAATTGGTTTCTAATTCTCTGGTTGGCTGTTAAATATAAGGTTTCAAATTCTGGAATGTTTATGTTTGCAAAACGATGCGTGCTAGAAGAATAGAAGTCTAGACCAATAAATATTTTTTTTGGTTCTTTTTTACAGATGTGAATGTAACTTTTTAAAAAATTCTCATATTCAGAGGGGTGAGCATCGTTAAAGCTGAAATTAAAAATACCGTACTTTTCAGTTGTGAATCTTAATCTGTTTGATCGGCTGCTGCCAAACAGTAGATGATTAAATTGGCACGGATATTTAGATGAAACAAGCAAGTTGAGTTTTTGTTGTCTTCGGTTGATTTCAATTTCACTTGGCGCATGATACCAAAATGGGTCGAAGTGATAGCTGGTGAGTCCAACCAGTGTCATACAGCATAGAAAAGTAGAAGTTAAGGCAAACAAAAATGATTTCACTTATATTCACCTTTTAAAATTGAAAATATAAAAATTCACTGAATTGTGTAAGGCTGAGGACTGAGATACTGGCAAGTAAGCCGATGGCTATTCCCCAAGGCTTTGAGGGACTCCAAGTTAGCCAAGACGGCTTAGGTTTTTCTAAAGTTGGATTAAATTTATGCATGATTTGTTGGGTATTAGGTAGTACGGTGGAGATAAACAGAAGCGCTGATATCCAGATGATACTTGGACCGATGTTAATGATTTCTGATCCGGCTCCAGAGATATTTAACCCTAAAAGTTTGTTGAGTATATTGGCGGTTGAATTGGTTAGAGTAATTCCGTTGAATCCGAGCATAGCACTTAGCATTTCCAGTGCGCCTTCGATCGTTTGGGCTCTGAAAAAGACCCAGGCGATAACAACTGCAAATAGAGTTAATGAAAAGCTAAAAGCAGTGTAAACTATGCCCAGCTTTTCTAGGTGTTTTGTGAACAATGCTCTCCATGCATGGTTTATTATAAGGTAAACTCCATGTAGACCGCCCCAAATAACGAAATTCCACCCTGCTCCGTGCCACAGTCCGCCTAGCAGCATTGTGATTAATAAGTTTATATTGCGTCTCGCTGTTCCTTTCCGATTTCCTCCTAAGGGAATATAAAGATAGTCTCGTAAGAATCGGCTGAGCGTCATGTGCCAACGTCGCCAAAAATCAGTTATATTTAAGGATTTGTATGGGGAGTTGAAATTGTTGGGTAGAATAATGCCAAACAGTCTAGCAGCACCAATGGCCATGTCGCTATAACCACTAAAATCAAAGTAGAGTTGAAGTGTATAGGCAAGTGCTCCAAGCCATGCTTCTATAAAAACAATTGAAGTGCCAGAATCTGCAGCGTTAAATACCGTATTTGAGTAAGGGGCAATACCGTCAGCGAGAACAACTTTTTTCCATAAGCCCAAGGTGAAAATTGACAGTCCGATAGCGATATTGTTTAAAATAACTGGATTTTGAGCTTTTTGGATAAACTGAGGCAGCATTTCTTTGTGATGAACGATAGGACCTGCGATCAACTGCGGAAAAAAAGTGACAAACAGGCAGTAATGTAAAAAACGGTACTCGTGAGTCTTTTGTTGATAGACATCAACCAGATAGGAGATTTGTTGGAATGTGAAAAATGAAATCGCTAATGGCAAAATGATCATTTCTAAGGTAAAGTCAAACCCTGTTGCTGCTGAGAGATTGTCGGCAAAGAAATTGGCGTATTTAAAATAGGCCAGTAGAGTTAAGTTGACACAAATCCCAAAAGCCAATTGACTTTTGCCAACCACCCCTTTTTGAGCCACAGCCAATTGTTTTCCAAGGTGATAGTTAAAGAGTATGGAGCCTGTAATAAGAATTAAATAGAGCGGATTCCACCATCCATAAAAGAAGAGTGAAGCACTCACTAGCCATAAAATGGCTGCTTCTCGGCTGGAATGACGATGTATGAAATAATAGAAAATTACACTGATGGGCAGGAAAATAAATAAAAATTCATATGAATTGAATAGCATGGATAATACGCGTTCCGTACGGATAATCTTGAGTATAGCTCAAACTAGTTTACCATAGACTAAAGCTTTGTTGAGAAAACTTTTTAATTTTTTGACCCCAACCATTTAACCTATTACTATGCAGCTGCACTCATAGATATTTACAGTTTGTTGGATGAAAAATATGCGAGAATCTAACTTGTATATAGGTTTAATTTCAGGCACCAGTGTGGATGGGATTGATGGCGTTATACTAGATTTTGGTCATGCCTCTCCTAAGGTTTTAGATGCTCAGACTTTTTCGATTCCTCAGTCGCTAAAAAAAACGTTATTGGCTTTGAATGAGCCTTGTGAAAATGAATTAATGCTTATGTGTCAGGCAGACGTTGAGTTAGGTAATTTGTTAGCACAAGTGAGCTTATCCTTGCTCAAAGATAACAACCTAGGGCCTTCGGATATAGCAGCTATAGGTTCCCATGGGCAAACCTTACGTCATTATCCGAAATCGGGCGCTACTCTACAAATTGGTGACCCTAACAGAATCGCATTGAATACAGGCATTACCACGGTGTCTGATTTTCGTAGAAAAGATATGGCAGCCGGTGGAGAGGGTGCTCCTTTGGCCTCTTCTCTTCACCGTGTGCTTTTCTCAAATTCTGCCGTTGTTAGAGTGATCCTTAACCTTGGTGGCATTGCTAATGTTACTGTACTGGATCCGAAGCGAGAGGACATTTTAGGGTTTGATACTGGACCTGCTAATGGGTTAATGGACAGTTGGATTTTAAAGAACAAGGGCGAAACTTTTGATACAGAAGGGTGTTGGGCTAGTCAAGGCAACATGCACCCTCATTTGTTAGCTAAGCTGCTTGAGCACCCTTATGTAAACCTTGCGCCACCCAAAAGTACAGGTAGAGAAACTTTTCATATAAACTGGTTAGAATCTACTTTAGAGCAATTTCCGTTTATTGAACCGGTAGATGTCCAAACGACTTTATTGGCTTTTACTATAGAGTGTATTTGCAAAAGTTTGGAGCAGGTGAGTATCAAACAAGGGGAGATTGTTTTGTGTGGCGGGGGTGCAAAAAATTTACATTTATGTCAGAAATTGAAACAAGCTTTGCCAAACTTTCGACAGCTAACGGCAGATGATTTAGGTTTTAATATAGATTATATTGAAGCCATGACTTTTGCGTGGTTGGCCAGACAAAGGTTACTGAAGAAAGTAGGCAATCTTCCTTCTGTTACGGGCGCAAGCCAAAGTTTGGTGTTGGGCTGTGTTTATCATCCCAGTTAAAATAGCCTAAAAGCTTATGAGTCAATTATTATCTGATCCGATGTTTGTTTCATTTGTGATTCCACATAAGGGTAGAACAGAATATCTCAAGGCCACGATCGATTCTATTTTTACCCAGGAAGGAGATCTTAGTCAGGTCGAAATTATTGTTGTTTCTCAAGAGCAGCAGTTGGAGAATATTTATGAAAACAAAGTTAATTGTCCTAAGGTAAAGGTAATCTATCGACCGCAGCATGAAACCATTTCTGCTTTAAGAAATATTGGTGTTAAAGCGTCTCAAGGTCAATACTTGGCATTGATTGATGCAGATATTAAGCTTGATCCAAACTGGTTAGGTGCTATGTTTGTAGAATTGCAGTCTAAGCAAAATAGAATGCTTGTCAGTGCTGTGCAGCGTTGTGAAACAGATGCGCCTACATTAGAAAAAATTCGGACAGCTTTAAGTAATATAAGTGTTGATTGTTCATTGCAGTTTCTTCCTGGGCGTAACCTTTTTCTTAAGAGAACTGTTTTTGACAAAGTTGGTGGGTTTCCAGAGCATTTGGTGACGTGCGAAGATTATTACTTTACAGATAAAGTGCATCAATTGGGTGAGCTGTACTACACTTCTCGGTCGGCTTATCTGCATTTAGGTGAAGATAAGACACATTCAGAGCTGTTCAAAAAAGAAATTTGGAGAGGTAAATCAAATTTGCAATCATTGCGAGGCAGGAGTGTTTCGGTCAATGAATACCCCAGTATTTTAGTGCCCATTTGGATTTTTTTCTTTTCACTGCTTTTAGTGTTAGGGCTTGTTTCTTTAAAAAAAGCTTTGGTGTTGTTTGGTGTTGTGATGATAATGCTTCCGATTACTTTGTACTCGATGCGGCTTTATAACAGAACGAAAACTGTTTTAATATTTATCCATATTTTCTGCTTTTATAGTGTTTATTTTTCTGCTCGTACAATTGGTACAATCAGAGGTTTTTTTGAAGAAGTTTGGGGGTATATTCAAAACAGGTTGTAACAGTTGCGATTTTTTTGCAAATAGAGAGTTTTTTATATTTGTTATTTATTCATGAAAAAGCCTCGTTTTACAGGGTTTTCGATATGAAGAAAAATCTAGTAAATTTAAAACTACGGCGAATAAAGCTAGTGGGAGAATCGCCTTGGTGAATATAGCGTTTTCCTATGGTTTGGCATAAAGGCGCCGACGAATGAGAGCCGATGAGCGTATGCCTTATACGTGATTCGGTCGAATGAGGAAGGCAACGCA
>JANQJO010000105.1 GCA_028281605.1 Pseudomonadales bacterium | reverse complement strand
TGGCTTGGCTTTTTTTATAGTTTACCTGTTTGTAATATACAATCCATTCCTAGATAAACAATTGTACCGAAAGTTACTGCCAATATTTAGTCGTTAGGTGGTGTCCCAGAATAAAGTTTACAATGTGAGCGGATGCATGTCTGAGCGCAGCGAGTTCAGGAGCGAAGCTTGTAAACTTTATTCTGGGACACCTCCTTACCTATCAACGAGTTAAAAGTTGTGCGCTAGTTCTCAATATATAAAACCAATGTGATAGACTTCTCTGTTTTAAAAATCTAACCATCCATATAGACACTTAATCAACCACAAAGGTCTAAAATAATAACAATAAGCCATAGGCTCTGATACAAACATCAAGCACAATGAAAATTGAGGATGGTATCTATTGATGAATAATCAAGTAGCTCAACTAACAAGCATTCATTGTAACAAGCCTATTACCACACCCAAGTCTCAACAAAGACCGAAACAAAAATCCATGGCCAAACCCATCGAAAGAATACATGAGAATATACAACCACAAATAGATACACTATTTCAAAACTTATTTGACAAAGTCGACGATAGTTTTTTTCACCTAGCTCAAAATGCAAAAAACAATCAAGATCAACAAAATTATTTTGCAGCCATGCGAACCATTAGAATGAACAAGCTTGACCTAAAAAACCATTATATGAACTCTTTTGAGCAATGCTTTCGCAAACTGAATCAAACCCCAGCGGTATCAACAAAAGCTACTGATACACTCACATTAGAGGGCCTTAAGCTTGTCCAAAATGAGGACTTAGAAATAGAAGTAGCTATTAATTCAATGTCCAATAAGGTCAGAAATTCATGCGAAAGCGCACTGTTTGATTTACAAACACGCTTAGAAGCAATTCTGCCTTACTTAAGCTTAGATCGAGAAAACCTACCGTTGGACCCATTAGCTCTAAGCTTAAATTTTGAAAAGTGTCTGTGCAACATTGAAATAGAAATCGAAGCCAAACTGGTCCTATTCAAAGAGTTTGAGCAACAAATATTGGAAAAAACACCAGAATTGGTCAAAACAGCCAATGATATTTTAATAAACATGGGCATTTTACCTGATTTAAAGCTCAATAAAGCCAAGCAAACAGCCGAAGCTAACCAAGAAACAATCACTAAAGATAATGAAGCAATTCAAACATCAGCAAACAACATTGCCTCAATAACTCAAAACCCTACACCGCAAAACCCAGTCACTCCAAACTATACAATAGGCCAAATATTAGCTCCATCACACATCACTTCTATTTTATCTTTATTACAACAAGAAGAATCTGAAAAAGCATTGCCTCAAAAAAACTCATGTCAAATTTATTACAACACACCCACTGAACCGATGCCAACATTACAAGAAAAACTAAGCCACGCCTATTCTAATGAATATAAAATTTCAAAAACGGACGAAGAAGCTCTTAACACGATTACTATGATGTTCAATTTAGCTTTAGCCGATGGCAATATACCTAAAATTGTCAAATATAGTTTATCTAGATTGCAAATACCTTACTTAAAAATTGCTCTACTTCACCATGATTTTTTTCTTCAATCCTCTCATCCAACCAGAAAATTGTTAAACAGCATGTCTCACGCGGCTTCACGTATCAACGATCAATCCATTGAGGATCCACTGATTAACGAAATAGATAAAATTGTCGATATAATTTTAGAACAATATGAAGAAGATATTACTTTATTTGATACACTCCTATTAGAGTTTGAAAGCTATTTGTCCAAGCATGAAGAACGTATTCAAACTATTACAAATAGACTAAAGTGCAGTGAGCAAGGTAAACATAAAACTGAAGAAGCACAAGCAAAGATTGACTACTTACTTAAAGAAAAATTAGCAGGACAAAGCATACCAACCAATTTACACAAATTGTTTGATCAATGGCTAAGACAGTTATTGGTTTTTCAAATTCTCCGTTCAAACAATGAAAACACCAATAAAGATTATCAAAAAACCATTCAACTACTCGAAAATTTAATTTGGAGCCTTAACATTGAAGGCAACAAAAGTAACCGCTTAATACTCATGAAACGCCTACCGAATCTGCTGAATGAACTTAGAGAATCCTTAAAATTGATTTCATGCAGTCCATTTGAAATGGGTGATATTTTCAAAAAATTAAACCAAGAGCATTTAAAAATATTACAATTTGAAAAACACACAAACCATAGTGAAAAAAACATAGAGTTACCTTCAAGTTTAAAACTTGGGGTAACAGATCAAACGATACAAAATGATAGTGCAATAGAGAAAACCAAAATATCACTTAAAGACTGGGTTGAAATAGAACCAGAAACTGGAACTAAAGTCCGTTGCCAATTTGCTTTACACTTTAAACATGCAGATAAATTAATCTTCACCAACCGCTTAGGCATTAAAGTGTTTGAGTTCAAATCCAAAGAAATCAATACACTGATAGATTCAAACAAATGCACCAAACTTGAAAGCGACGCTCTGTTTGACAGCGCTCTTAAAACAGTCGTTTGCAGCCTTCAAGAAGAGATTCAATCACAACAAGCAATTTGACACTTTTTTATCCGTTTTATCTCCCTTCCTGAAAACAACATATATCCAAAATTGAAAACTCTGGCCGGCTCAAATAAGAACTTAAAAAAGAAAGAAAAAGTAATCCAAAGCCAGTTGACTTGAAGATACTATACCTTGTAAGCTGCTTAAATGATTAATAAAAAACTAAAGTAATAGCAAAGAAATATTTGATTCGCACAATAATATTACCAAACTGATATTGATCAAATAAAACGTACATAACAATTATATAAACATTAGGAAGAAATGATCAATGCATTTAAATCTCAACAGAAGTCCTAGTCAAAATAGTTTAAATCCTCTCGATACCCAATCTAACGCAGAAGCATTACAACCCTCAGACAGTGCAAGCTGTGACAGTATAATCTCTATACCTACAAAAACAGAGCCGCTAACAGCCCCTTCCAAACGCGAAAACCTTTACTTTATTCAATTGCCCGAATCAAATGATAATGCTAAAACAATAAGGTTTTTATTGCGTAAGCTTGGGGAGCCTTTTCTTTTTTTTCGACCCGATTTAAAGCTATCTGGTTTCAATCCAGCCTTTCACTTGTTGTGGCTTGCTTTACGCATCAATCCTTTAGTAACTCCTATGATAGGCTATGTCATGAATGGTTGGGAAAAAGAATCCAGCAGATTAAAACAAACTAAACAGATCACAGCAGGTATAGAAAGCTCACCAGTTCTTGAGCAAGTATACTATAATCCCAACCCTCAGGGTGACCATGCAAATAAAACTTTGAGAATCATTCCAGGAGGAGGCTATGCTGTACACACACCCTACTATGCAGGATTTACCATAGGCGAACAACTCGGATGCAACAAAATCTCAGAAATTCTATATTCTCTAGCTATCCATAAACCTTATCCACAACCAGTATTAGAAATCTATTCTTATTTCTTAGATCAAGCACAAAATCAACAGCTCACAGGACATAATGAATTTCCTGTAATAGCAGGCTCTGCTGGAGCAGGCGGCTTAGCTAATGCTTATTATTTATCCAGATCTATAGAAGCTTATTTAAAAAATAAAACGTTATCCGATATTTCTTTTAAAGAAATCATACACAACAATAGCTACTTAAACGAATTAGCGCAACAGATACTTGAAAATCCTAACCAAAAAAATATACAACTACTCAAACAATTTCTTAACTTTTACACACAAAGCCACCGCACATCGTTGGCAGCAGAATCATATCAACCCGAGCCTCTGCAAAATTTAATTGCAGTCCATCAAACTATACTACAGCAAAACCCCAAGTTCTCACTCAGTGACTCTATGCAAACAATGTTTTTATTTTCTCCTTGGCTCGATATGTCCACGCAATTTAAAGGTCATGATGATGGTTTCCTATGCCCTGAATATATTACCATGTTCACTTCCTTTGCATGTCCTCAGGAAACTATAGTCTCAAATGCAACCCTATCATTTTGTATGTTACCAGCCCTTCAATCGGATTTTAAAATAAAAGCCACTATTATTTCTGGAGAAAAAGAAAGCCTAAAAGAATCAATCAAAGTATTTGTAGAAGAACACTGTGATCCCGGTGAAACACTTTCCATCCATTTAAGCGAAGAAAATAAAAACATACACGACCCACTCAGTATGGCAGGTCTTGTTGTAAATCCACAACCAACACTGGTTGAACTAACAACCTTGCTAATCAAGGCGCAAGCTTGTACAGATGAAACTCAAAAAAACGACATGTGGGAACAGTTAAGGGGCACATTAAACCAACTAGAACCCAATAAGAAGATTAGGTGAGCTTAAATATAGACATGTATTCTCCCCCAATAAATACCAAATCTGGTTACGTCCAATCTGGCTTTCGGTTAGAACGAGGATCTTCCCAATCCAACTTTTTCGGATCGTACCACCCTATTTTCTCCAAAGTACTTTTCCGTGTAGATTTTGACAAAGTTAACCATAACGCATTAAAAGCTTCAAGCCCCTTGTATCTACATCGCTCTGACTTACTGTTGAGCTTTTGAATAATACTTGGCAATTTCAAAGCTTCATGCAATTGCCCAGGAATTCTATACTCCTGCCCCAGGTATATTTTTTTATGTTGACGACTTTGCAAAACAACCTGTAAAGCTTGTGCCGCTAACCGTGCACTGTGTACATCAAATTCATCATCGCTCATGCTGTGATCACCATAAAAACACGCCCTTATTCCTAACCTATGCTATTATTGGCCCCCACACGCATGCTGTCTATTAAGTAACAGCTTAACCCATGACCGGACTATATATAGGATGAATATAATGTCACACTCCCCCTTTCAAGCTGATACTCTAAAAAACCAAGTCGCTCTCATTACTGGCGGTGGCAGTGGCATCTGCTTAGGTGTTGTCCGTAGCCTCGGCCTTCATGGCGCTAAAGTCGCTATTATGGGAAGAAACCTCGAAAAGCTACAACAAGCCTGCTCAGAACTAGAACAACAAAACATTGATTGTTATGCCGTCCAAGGCGATGTCCGAGACCCAGAACTATGCCAAAATGCTATCGATCAAACCATCAAACACTTCGGTGGATTAAACATTTTAGTCAATGGCGCTGCGGGTAACTTTCTCTGTGCACCCGAAGATCTCTCCCCCAATGGCTTTAAAACCGTTATCGACATCGATTTATGCGGCACGTTTAACATGTGTCATTTTGCATACCCTCACCTTAAAGGCCAAGGACTCATTCTCAATATCTCTGCTACCTTACACTATACCGGCACGCCTTTTCAGTTACACGTTTCTGCTGCAAAAGCTGGCATCGATGCCTTAACCCTGAATCTTGCCACCGAATGGGGAGCTGACGGCATTCGTGTTTGTGGTATCGCACCTGGCCCCATAGGGGACACCGAAGGCATGAAGCGCCTGGCTCCCCCTCAAATACTAGAGCAAGTGAAAGAGTCCGTACCATTAAAACGCTTTGGTTCAGTTGAAGACATTGGCATTGCAGCCGTTTTTCTTGCCAGCAGCGCTGCACACTACATCACTGGAGAAACATTAGTTGTTGATGGTGGCCAGTGGGCCTCAAAACCGGCTATGATTCCTAAAGAGCTGGTTAAGCAAATGTCTCAAGCCAATCGTAAAAAGTAGCCTATGAACGATACCTTTTTCGTCACCCCAAGTGATGAAAAAGGTATTTTCACGGTAACAGCCATGAGCGATACAATTTTCGTCACCCCGGGTGATGAAAATTGTATTTCACGGTAATAATTTGGCTAACCATATAAAGGATATTATTATGGCACAAACACCTTTATCAGATCGTGTACAAAAAATTAAGCCATCACCCACTTTAGCCGTCACTCAAAAGGCGCAAGAGCTGAGAGCAGCAGGCCAAAATATCATTGGGTTAGGCGCTGGCGAACCTGATTTTGATACACCAGAGCATATCAAAACAGCTGCAATTACAGCCATGAACGCTGGCAAAACCAAATACACGGCCGTCGATGGCACACCAGAACTCAAACAGGCCATCATTAATAAGTTCAAACGAGATAATCAACTCTCTTACAAACCGGAACACATCTTGGTCTCTTCTGGGGGCAAGCAAAGCTTTTTCAATCTGGCTTTAGCCCTTCTAGGCCCTCAAGACGAAGTGATTATTCCTGCCCCTTACTGGGTCTCTTACCCAGACATGGTGACACTGGCAGAAGCCAAACCCGTGATCATTGCTGCCGATCACAAGCAAAACTTTAAAATTACACCAGCACAATTAAAAGAACATTTAAATACCAAAACCAAACTTTTAGTATTAAACAGCCCCTCCAACCCAACGGGTGTCGCATACAACCAGCAAGAATTACAAGCGCTGGCTGCTGTATTAAAGGATTATCCAGACGTCTTTATTGCTTCAGACGATATGTATGAGCTGATTCGCTGGAATCAAGAGCCTTTTCAAAACATTTTGACGGTTGCTCCAGAGTTATATGAACGTACTTTTGTACTCAATGGTGTCTCCAAAGCCTATTCTATGACAGGCTGGCGTATTGGTTATGCAGCAGGCCCTAGCAACATCATCAAGGCCATGAAAAAAATACAGTCTCAAAGCACTTCCAACCCTGCTTCTATTTCCCAAGCCGCTGCCGAAGCCGCTCTCAATGGACCTCAAGATTGCGTACAAGAAATGGTTAAAGCTTTTGAAAAGCGTCACAATTATGTTGTCAAAACGCTCAACACCTTACCTTTGATACAGTGTACCCCAGCTGATGGGACCTTTTATGTTTTTCCCAACATACAAAACTGCATCGAAGCTCTAGAAGGTATCAGCAACGATGTGGAGTTTGCCGACCTACTTCTATCCAAAGCAGGGGTCGCGGTAGTACCAGGTTCAGCATTTGGAGCCCCTGGTTACGTGCGCATCTCTTTTGCAACCAGTCTAGAAAATTTAGAATTGGCATTAAAGCAAATCAAAGATTGTCTAGAAAAAATGCTTACATAAACAATCTCAACAACACATTAAATACACATTCAAGTAAACGAGTACAAAAAAATGCAGCTACAATCAATATTAAGGAGTATGAGCAAATATATTAATAGAGCAAAAGGGAATTTTGATGTCAAAGTGGGTTATAATTGGTCTAGCTGCCACAGTCATGCTACTCATGGCCACTTTTTACATCAATGCGACTCTAGAACGCATGCGCACTCGCCAAAAAATCAAAGCGGCTGAGCTGTATGAAAAAGCCTGCCGTCTTCAAGCTTTAATCGATGGTTTACCTACCCATCTAATCAGCATAACCGTTAATAAAATTATATTAGAAGAAATCATCACCCTACTCTCAAATACACTACAACTTTCATCAAAACACGATAATGCTAGGAAAAAACTCAGCGCCGTTAAAACACAACTGAAAAATATACACGACACACCTAATGATAAAAGCAATCTCAAGCCTGTCAAAGACCCTGAAGAACTCAAAACTCTAAGACGCAAACTCACTGACTTATCTACTTACGTACAAACAGCCTCTAAGCAAAGGCGCCTATCAAACACGATAGCAGAGCAGGAATTAACTTTACTTAAAAAGCTCCATGTCGACGTAGCCGTTGTCTATTATTTAAACCTGGCTCGTGAGGCTCAAAAAATCAAAAAATATCGCCTAGGCATTCACAATTATAAACAAGCTCTAGCGGAGTATCAAAAGGTAAACAAAAATGATATACACAGCAATGCTATTGCTGATATAGAGGCTGCAATTACCGATCTACAAGACCGAGAAAGCAAAGCAAATACTAAAACAACATCAGATCATTCACCTCAATCTGAACTAACAGAAGGTATAAATGCACTATTATCTGAAGATGAAGCGCAAAAGAAAAAGACGTTTTAACCCAATTTATCTAAAACCAAACCTGTTCATCAACCATGACTTCACAGATTTCAGACAAAATCACATACAAACAAGTTAGAAGTCATTTCTTAATAGCAGGGTTGCTAGGACTGACTGTAGGATGTCTCATTGTTTATGCACAATACAAACTGTTCTTCGACAAAAGCTACCATCAAACCAAAACCCTTTTATCCATAACAGCAACAGCCAGCAGCATCACCATGGAACATGACCATGAGAACAATCAGCTCAGTAAAGCATTAGTCAACAAGCTAATTAGCCATCCAACTATTATATACGCAGCCATCATTGACCAAACAGGAGAACGCGTTGCACATGCAGAGCGCAGTACTCAACTCTCTCCCTACCGTTGGCTCAGTAGCAGTTTTTTTGGCAACAATATTCCTCTAAAACAAGATATTCTTTCTGTAAATAAAAAAAATAATATAGGGTATTTATTAGTAGAGCTAGATACACATGCTGTGGGCCAAACCTTTTTAAAAAATGCAATGACTGCTATGATTAGCATTTTAGGCATCGCCTGGATACTGGCTGGATTTCTAAACTGGCTAAACAATCACCACTTTTTCAAGCCCATTGCGAGAATCAATCAAACATTATCAGATATAGACTCTAAAAAATTTAAAAATCTAAAGTTATCACACAATCATGCAAACAACCAAGACGAAATAGCATTTTTAATAGAAAACATTAACAAATTACTAGACATCACTGCTTCCAACCTGGCACGTCGTGAACGGGCAGAAGATGATCTTCGAAAAAACTTAGCCAGCCTTGATCATATTGTTGCAGAAAGAACAGAGGCGCTTAGAAAAACCAATAAAAAACTACAATCGTTGGTAGCAGACATTGAGCTCAAAACAGAACAAGCCGAAGCACTGGCTCAACACCGATCAGACTTTTTACATATTCTTTCACATGAAGTCACAATCAATTTAAACAACCTTATAAACATTCTAACTGCTAGCAACCAAACACACACTCAATCGACTCATCAACATTATCTTAGCGCGCACGCAACAGGCAAAAACATTATACATATGATCAAAGACATGCTCGATTTAGCCGATGTAAAAAATAATACATTAATTATCAAATATTATCAGTTCAATCTTGGCGAATTAATCGAACAAATCACAAGCCTTCATCACCAAGACGCACAGAAGAGAAACATTAATTTATACAGCAAATTAGATCCACATCTACCTGAGATTTTTATGGGAGACGGTCATAGAATTTGGCAGATCGTTAATACAGTCCTATATAATTTATTAAAATTCTCAGACAATGGTGATATAGAGCTGAATCTTACACAAACTTACAACCAAGGCATCATAATCAATCTGAAAGATAACGGAATCAGTATTACTGAAAATTCTTTTAAAGCACTATTTGAACCGGCCTCACAAATTGAAAATCAACCTGGATATCAAAATATTTCATACTGGGGATTATCTTATTGCAATCGATTACTCAACCTTATGGGTGGCAAAGTTGAACTAGTCACACAAGAATCGACCTGGGTCGAATTTAGAATTCATTTACCAATCAAATCATTTGGTTCTTGCGCAAGTATACAGTGGTGCCCCTTACTGTCTGAACTTAAGATATTATTAGCCTGCTCAGAAAACACTGCGGAATTTAATATTTTAACCAGTTACTTAAAGGCCTGGAATATACATTACACAACATTATTCCATTCAAGCAGCACCAACACAACTCCTGATTATATTAAAATATCACAGCAATACGATCTTTGTATTACAGACTCTTATCACACAATATATGAAACAGTTTTGGCTTTAGAAGCAGAAACTTCTAATTTTAAATTTTTATTTATTCCCCATACAAATGAGTATTGCAAACCTTGGCAAAAAGAAGCCTTTAGAATTTTTGATCAAATACCTTATCCCGTTAATCAAAAAACCTTATTACTGAGTTTGCTTTTATTTCAAGAGCATTTAATTCACTCTATAAATAAAAAAGAAATTATCAAAAACAAACCACAAGCTTTACAAAGTATTCGAATATTACTGGTTGAAAGCAACCCTATACACCAAGCAGTTACAACCATGCTTCTAGACCAATTCAATTGCCAGGTCACATCAGCTAAAAATGGAGTTGAAGCCTTAGAGCTGATTACTGACGATGCATTTGACATTCTTTTCATGGATGCTCATATGCCAATTATGGACGGTTTTGAAACAGTAAAGTTGATTCATGAAAATTTATCATCACAAAAGCCACCCATCGTTGCTATCACTTCTGATGAAAGTGACGAAAATATAAAGCAATGTTTACATCATGGAATGCATGATGTACTCATAAGGCCTTTTAGCTCATCAGACCTTTCTACCCTATTAGTCAAGTGGTTACCAAAACATCCTCTATAAAGTCCACTCTACACAACAAAAAAAGGGCTCTTCCGGATTTGCCGTGACTTGATCAAAAATCCGTCTATCTTCTGGATTTTTTTTTTTCAAGTTGTCCCTATTTTAAAGATTTTCATTATACAAACGAAAAACATTCAAAGATAAAACCACGGCAAATTTGGAAGAGCCAAATATATTTATTTCGTGCTCGTTCCTTAGAGAAGATTGAACTTTAAAAGCGTTCTAAGTGGGATACCAAGTATAGAAGAAACTTGCTGATTAGATAAATTTGGATTCTGAGAAGTTAACTTTCTTATATAATCCTTTACTTGAAAGGTCGAAACCTCTTCAACAATCTTTCTTCCCATATGATCTATGGTTTTTATCTTTATATGTTTAGGTATATACTTGTCAAATACGTTTTTAACATTCAACCCAATCCTAAATTCTGACCGACTCTTAATATCTTTCTTTATACTGTTATTTATAGAATTCGATTCTAACACCATATCAACCTGTTCTGGGGTCAGTCTTTTCAAGAGTGGTTCAATATCATTTTCATCCGTTTTATTTAAACATAACATAAAATTACTTGGACTTCTTAAGTGTCTGGTTGCAACTTTAGAGAGCAAATTTGGATATTTTTCTCCAGAGACAATAATTTCCATCAAATATTTTAATGAGCAAGATGGAAAATCAAAAATACCTCTTAACGATTCTGGAGGATGTTTTATAATAAGCTCATTATCTTTAAGGTAATCAATTGTAGACTGCCAGCAGATATTTAAAAGAGACATAACATTCCTAATCTAATTTTGAACTATATTTATACAAATACTTTGTGGTTATTTAAGTTGAAAGGACCATGCTTTTCAATTAAAATTCTTATTCTTTCCTTTGTTTTTTCTATCAACTCATGCTCAGTTTCTTCTTGAAATAAGCGTTCGTAAATCATTAAAGCTTCTTTGAATAATTCAAAAGCAGAGCCATAATCTTTTCTTTCTTCTTGAAGAAATACTCCTTTGGAAATAAGGGTTGAAGCATAGCTTTGATCTTCTGTCATTCCCAATTTTTTCATTATTTCAAGAGCGTTATCAAACGATTTTTCAGCTAAATCAGGCTGTTTTTTTCTCTTGAATATTTCAGCTATATTATTTTCATAATGCACTTTTTTCTCTAGAATAATACTTAATTTTTTTTGATCTCCCATTTTCTCTGAAGTTTTCATTAAATTATCAAGAACACCCTTTTGTTCTTCGAAAAAAAACATCGATTCTTCATTTAATTTTTGACACATGTAATTCAATGCGATGTTTCCAAGAACAGTACATACACCTAACATGTTTTCAAAATCTTTCCACTTAACGAACTCAGACTTATAAATTTTTAACGATCCTTCTAAATATTTTATGGATTTTACATAATTTTTTTTGTCTAAATATAGTAGGCCTATCTCTCCTTTTGATAAGGCTATCATGTAGTTACGTTCTCTTTCATCCACCTCTTTTTGTGCAATTTCTAAAGCCCTTTTACACCTAATTTCCGCATCATCAAGAAATTTTAATTTATGGTAGAATTTTGCTATATCAAAGAAGATATAAAAGGCTTCTTTATGATGTCCTTGTTCATCAAGAAGGGTTGCATTTTTTTCAAGATTGTTTAATTTTTCCCGATTATTATTATGCATATTCTTTCTGAAAATTTTCCACCCATTGTTTATTAGTAAACTTACCTATTATCATACATTAATAAGGTAAAATCTACCGCTCTATCACTCATGTTCTCAGGCGGAGGAAGACGAAGCCTTTCATGCATCATAAAAGATACGTAAGACATAATCAATAACTGTATGAAACAGCCATGAGCGATGTAATTTTCGTCACCCCAGGTGATGAAAATTACATTTGCACGGTAAATTAAGGTGTTATTCGACAGTGACCACCAGGTTGATCCTAGCCACAACAGGAATGCTTTTTGCTACTTTGCCATCATAATGCATGTACAATCTAATTAATCACCCATTCAACTCATATTATTGAATGATTTCACCCATGATATTGCTTTGCTTGAGCTGGATGAACCTATAGGACACGTAAGCTAGCACGTAAGCTAGGACACGTAAGCTAGGACACCCACACTTTCGACACATCTTGATCATTAACCAAAACCTCCAAAAAAAAGAAGTATTGACTTCAATCTCTCTCACCTTTAGAATAACTGATTATTTAATCAGACTGTTCAAATAAACAATGACTGAAGCAAGAAAAAGATTAATCAGCCTTGATGCAACACCTTATTATCACTGCGTTTCTCGCTGTGT
>JANQJO010000104.1 GCA_028281605.1 Pseudomonadales bacterium | reverse complement strand
ATTGACCAAACTATAGAGCTTTAAGCTAATACATTGAAAAATATGAAATTATCTGTAAACCTTAGAATGGTTTATTGATATCAGGTCAAGATGTCTGAGTTTGTTTTAATTGAGTATCTGCAATATACACTATACTTTAATAGTTAATGAACAGCATGTATGAGAGAGGGATTTTATGGCTGTTGAGATGGCGCTGGTTGTGGACGATTCTAAGTCTGCTCGTGTCATGTTAAGTCGCTTGCTTAAGCAAAAAGGTATCAATGTGGCCTTTGCAGAATCGGCTGAGGAAGCTTTTGACTATTTAAAAGGAGATTCACCGGATCTTATTTTTATGGATCATATGATGCCGGGCATGGATGGTTTGCATGCGGCTAAACTTATTTCTGAAAATAACCAAACAGCTCATATCCCTGTAGTGATGTATACCTCTAAAGAAGGTCAGGATTATTTGGCTGAAGCTAAAGAGTATGGTGCATTTGGTGTGGTTATGAAGCCGGCTAATTCTAAAGTAGTGGCGCGTGTGATTGGCGAAGTGAATGAATTAATGTTAAACCGAGAGCTTGAGTCTACCCAGCTGCAAACTGAATTAAGCGTACAGGCCCAGACTTTGCCGACTATGGCTGTAGAGAGTAAGCAGAAAGAAGCTGGCAGTCAAGTTCAGGAAAAGGCTTCAGTGGATCAGCACAGCCACGAAGCGCTTGAAGCTTTAGTGGCTGAAGCAGTTTCTAGTAGAATACATAGCATTGTCAATGGTCTTAAAGTTGATTTATACGATCATATCCAAGAAGAATATATTAGGCCCTTAAAAAAAGAAATTGTAGCCCTGAAAAAGGAAGTGGAAGATTTGCCGGATTTGATTGAAAATCAAAACAAAGCACGGCAGCAAATCGGTAATTTGAAAAAACTGTTACGTGAGCAAGAGTCAAAGGTCATTGATTTGGAGTATTTTGCCAGCGGTTATCCTGACAAGTTTGTATTGCGAGAGAACTTAGCCAGTGAACTAGAAGGTATGAGAGAAGATGTCCAAAAACAAATCTCTCGACACGTTCAACCTTTTGAAGCAGCAATGAGCCATAAGCTTAATCTATTGGATCCACAAAGAGATGAGTATGATGAGTTTGTAAAACAGCTTTATGTTAAAATTTACCCTCAATTTCAGTCTGATTTTGTTGAGCCTTCTCAGCAAAATGGGGCTGCTGAGGGTGATAAGAGTTCACCCGAACTGAACGCAGGTTATCAAGTTCATTTGGCTACTGTTTTGTCTGTGTTCTCTTTTTTAGGCGTTATGGCCGTTTTGGCCATTATTTTGATACAGCAGGCGTAGATTTTTCTCATGTTTTATATCTGGTTTTTTTATTTTTACGCCAAAATGCCCCCATCCTTACCGTAAAAACCACCTTGTTGACAGCAAAGGTTACCCCCTCCTGTCATATAGCGCTTCCCTATGATCCGGCATATGCGTTGCCTTCCTCATTCGACCGAATCACGTATAAGGCATACGTTCATCGGCTCTCATTCGTCGGCGCCTTTATGCCAAACCATAGGAAAACGCTATAGCAAGAGTAAAAAACGAATTCTGTTATATAGCGAAAATATTTTCATGCCCTAGGGTTGACTGGTAGGGCAGTCATGATGGTTTCTTTAAAATTAGTTGCCATAAGCTATAGAAAATAGTGCCAGTCTTAGGCACAATGGGGTTTAGTGCAAAATTCAATAGTCAAGATGAAAAATGACACAAAGCAACACATTGATAGATTTAGCCCAAAGTTCAGTTAAAAAGCTTTCATTATGGCGTAGCTTTTATTTCCAATTAGCGCTACGTTTGGTGTTGTGTTTGCTGTTGTTTACTGCGGTTGTAGGTTTTGTTTACTTTAAGGTGGGATACCAATCGGATCTTCAGTTCTTGAAGCAGCGTATACTGGGGATAGTTGATTTAGTCTCACGTTCTGTGCCGGTTCAGCCTCTTGTTGAGTATGATGCAAGCAGTGATGGAGAAATTCCCCTTCACGCTGAATTGGCTAAGTACTTTTTAAGTGTTACTCAGATTGATTCCGATATCAGTTCGATTTATGTGCTATTGCCATCAACAGAACCAGGGCAATTGTTGTTTTTTTATGATTATAGTACTGAGCCTCCTGTTGCAGAAGTAGGGCAGATATATGATGCAACTGAGTTGCCGATTATGCTCAAGGCGTTTGATGGGGCGATTGTAGAGCCCCGTCCTTATGAAGACATCTACGGCTTATCACTTTCGGCGTATGCACCACTTAAGGACAGTGAGGGCAATAGTATTGCGCTGGTGGGGGTGGATGTTGATATCAGTCGCTTGAATATACTAAAAAAGCGAATTATGGGGTTAGCATTAACGCTTTGTGGTATTGCTGCTGTTATGATTGTTTTGATGTCAATCTTCATTGGCTTGAGTGTACGTAAGCCTTTGTTGGAGTTACTTGGGGCCTTTCACACGGTGGCTCGTGGAAATTTGACGGCAGAAGTGTGCATGTCGCGTAAGGATGAGTTTGGGGTTTTGTCTAAAGGTTTTACCAAAATGGTTTCTGATTTGCGTGATCGAGAGATGCTTAGGGAAATGTTTGGTCTTTATGTCAGTAAGAAAATTGCCAATGCTTTGCTGCAGAAAGGGTGTGTCCCAGATCTAGGGGGTGAAGAAAGAGTTGTTACTATTTTATTTAGTGATTTGCGCAATTACACAAAAATCAGTGAGCAGTTGTCACCACAGCAATTGGTGGACATGTTAAATCAATATTTTGGAGTGATGAACGAAGTCATTGATCGGCACGGTGGTTGTGTGATTGAATTTTTAGGGGATGCTATCTTAGCGGTGTTTGGCACACCTTGTTATACCCAAGAGCATGCTGAGCAAGCAGTGCAATGTGCTTGCAGTATGCGCCAACAGCTTGCCAAACTCAATGAACAATGGGAAAGTAATGGCCTGGCTTCCCTGTGGTCTGATTGTGTGCCTCGTATTCAGATGCGTATTGGTATTCATACAGGCCCTGTGGTTGCGGGTAATCTAGGCAGTTATACGCGCATGAAGTATGCGGTCATTGGAGACACTGTTAATGTAGCTGCTCGATTAGAGACTTTGAATAATCAATTGGGTACCAATATATTGATGAGTGAAGAAGTTAAAACTCGTTTGCCGCCTTATTTTAATGAGGCGTTAGAGTCGTGTGGGGCACATACGGTTAAGGGGCGTAACGAGCAGGTAACAACGTACACATTGAAGAGCTCTGCGGTGGGTTTTCAAGTGGATTTAACCAAAGAGCGGTCAACAACTTATGCAGAAGCAGAACAATAAAAAGCTTGATCGTGAACGTCTCATCGAACAGATGCGAACCTTTATCGGTTCGTTTAAAAGTTTACATTATGCTGTTGTGACTCCAGAGGGTTTGCCGGAAGTGGGGTATGCTCCCTTTGTATTGGCAAATGACCCTTATGCGTTTTTGGTTTACGTCAGTGATTTGGCCAAATCCGCTCGAAATTTAAAGCGCAGTGGGGTATGTACGGTCTTTTTTATCGAGGCAGAAGAACAGGCAGAAGAAGTGTTTGCACGTAAGCGGGTAACATTAGTGTGTCAGGCACAGGTGATCGCGCGTGATGAGGTATTATGGTCGTCTTATTTAGATCAATTTCAAGAGCAGTTTGGTGAGGTTGTACAGACACTCAGGTCACTGACAGATTTTGATTTGATTCGGCTGGTGCCTGGTCAAGGGCGTTACGTAACAGGCTTTGCTCAAGCTTATAGTGTAGTGGAGAAGGATTTTTAATATATTCCTATAGCTCAATAGTTGCGGACTTCTGCTTCATTACGAAGGACTACCCTAATGTTCAGAGCAAAAGCAGTCCGTATGTTGTTGACATAACCGGAAGTTACGAAAGTGTCCATACGCTATACAAACAGACCCAAATACAGTTAGAATTTTTTCCCATAATTCACCTATTATTCCTTCCCCCAGTATGGCCAGCAATAAGAAACATAACCCCGTCATCCCAAACGCAAGAAGTCGATAGTGCTTATGCTGATTACATCCCATGGTTAATGCATATAAGCTAGTAGGGATTACAGAAACCACCATCCATAGATGAAACGCTTCGTTGTCGAGTTGCAATGCGACCAAGCTAGGTAAGAAAACGAGTAATAAAGGCAGAGCCAAGCAATGAAGCACGCATAGCAATGATAAACTGATTGCCATTTTGTCAAAAAAATAATGTTCTAATTTCATCGATATGTTTTTCACCTCATACTAAGCCACACTATGTTTGCAAGATAAACAGATACAATTCATTTCAATCTGGGGCGACACCAGTTCAAAACCTGCTGTTTCAACATTCTCTCTTAATTTTCTGATAGTTGATTTATTAATGCTTATTTCTCGCACCTTATCGCACTGACCACAAATTAAAAATTGGGGAATCGCATGATCATGATTACAAGTAATATGTGCACATGCAACATATTTGTTTGCTAGTTTCAATTTGTGTATCAGGTGTTCGTTTTCTAGGAATTCTAAAATACGATACATTGACATTGCTGGGATTGTTTCATTAAATTCGCGCTTGCAGAAATCAATAATGTCATAGGCGGAGAGCGCCTTTGTTGACTGAAGCATACTTGAAAGTACCTTTTTTCTTTTAGGCGTCAAGCGCGCACCATGTGTTTTGCAATACTGCTCTGCGTGTTTAATAATAGTATTCACGTTGTCCATGATGATTACCTAAAATCGATGGTATGTTTGCCTTTATCCAAGATGACTGAACCTTGGCCTTCATCTGTTACCCACATTGCATTTACCTTGTCTATGCTAGAGAAATACTCAAATAGTGAAACCTTTATTGATTTTAAGGTTGTTAAATTTTTACAACTAAATCGATAATTCGCAATCACTTCACTGTGGGTATCACTTTCATCGTTATGACTGTGCTCATGATGATGTTTATCTTCATGTGTTTTATTACTATTTTTTGGATTATCATCTAGTATATTGGATACATTTATTGATGATGATTCAATTGAACATCGAGCTCCTATAAATGTATAAAGTTCGTTATACTGTTGAAGCTTAAGTTTGGCTCTCTTAATCATCTCGATATCTTGTTGAGTAGTTGCCTGATGTTCAAATCCAACTAAATTTATAGCGGGAGAACTGAATTCCATCTCAATTACGTTCTCCTCTATTGCAAGTGCGAGGTTAGATAATCCATGTACGTGGGCATCTAACTCTGCGTGTGATATGTTTGCTTGTAGCAACGCACCCATAAAAACCAGATTGAATCTGATTAGATTTAGGGAATCCCTTTTCATAAAGCAACGTCCTTACTTGCCATGTTGGTTATTCTACTGAATTGAAATTTAGTAAAAGTAATATAAATACAAGCAACAACTGACAGAACCCACACTATTGTTGCTCCAGCAGGTAAATCAAAAATCGCTGAAACCAATAATCCAATGCTATAACTCACTATACCTAGCCCATAGGACTTAAAAAGTGAATTTCTTTTCTTTAATGTACATAGGCTAGGTATGATAAGACTGGCAAACACTAGGTAAATACCAACAATTTGAGTTGATAAAGTAATGGTAACGGCAAATAGAGGATAGAATAACCATTCCCCTAGTCTGTTCTTCCAATGAAACCAACTCAAGAGTATCGCCACAGTGGCAAAAAATAACTGCAATAGATCCTTGGTCTGCAGCCATAGTATTTGCCCGACCAGAATTTCTTTGAGGCGTTCACCACCATGAGGATCTGTAGACAGAAGTAAAATGATACCTGTGGCCATGAGAACGAAGAGAATACCAATACAAGATTCTTGGATACGCACTTCAAGATTTCTTATTGCAAACAGCGCTAATGAACCAATAATGGCGGCTACAACTGCAACAATGGTGGGTGATATATGAGCATGTTCATGCCCACTAAACCAAAGCGTATTTGCTAAGACAACACCAAATGCTGCCGTCTGGGCAATGGCTAAATCTAAGAAGATAATACCTCGGTTTAATACTTCACGCCCTAAAGGAACATGCGTCGCAAGCACCAGAAAACCTGCAACCATTGCAGGCCATAGGATATCGATTTGTAGGTAAATCTGACTCATCACTAGTAGGTCTACCTATTGGTAATTAGTTAAAGCGGAAATCACCCCATCGTATAATGATATGAGATCACTCGCTTTTTTATCACCGCCAACAGTATAGGGCAAGCTCAGTATAGGGATATCTGTTTTCTCACTTAGCCAACGGGCGCCTTTATCATTCTGAAAATTGGTCGTCATAATGTAACTGATCTCAGTAGAACGAGTCAATTCGAGCAAATTGGCAAGATGCGCACTGGTCGGGGGTAAACCAGGTTTTGGTTCTAAATTGCCAACCATTTCAATTCCAAGCCAATTCAATAGATAGCTCCAGTTTTTGTGATAAACAATGACTTTTTTACCTTTTAGCTCTGCAGCCTGAGATTCCCACTTACTAATCTGTTTTTTCCATTTTGTTGCAAAAGCTTGGTATCGCTGTCGGTATTGAGCAACATGTTTTGCATCCAACTTTTGCAATCGATCAGATAGCGCTTTTGCGATGGTCAATAAACGATATGGTCCCCAATGCACATGAGGATTCCCCGAGGCATGTAGATCTCCTTGGCTACGATCTAGGTTCTCTGGTACTTCGATTCGTTCAACCTGATCAGCTGCAAGAAAATATCCTAGCTCATTTTTTTGTATAGCGGAATTACCTGACTGCCTGAGAAGGAGCGGTAACCACCCGACCTCAAGTTCTGCACCGGTGCAAACTATAAGGTCCGCACGGCGCGTTTTTGCTATGAGAGATGGGCGAGCCTCAATATAATGAGGATCTTGAAAGGCAGTTGTGGCTGAGGAGGCTTTCACATACTCACCACCGAGTGTTTCAACCAAAGCTTTCCATTCTGGCTCGCAGGCAAAAACTTTCACCACTGCTGATGCAGGCGATGCCAATAAGAACAAAATTAAACCAAGTGTTGGTGTCAAAAGTTTCATAATGGATGTACTCTCTAGAATGTGTGGGCACCATGAGCACCTAAACTCATCGTATATTGAAGGGTAACAATATCATTGGTATCTTCATGGCCATTGTCAAGCTGGCTGTATTGAAGACGAATGCGACTGAAGTGACTGGGTGAGTAGTCAAGCATAATGCTGGTTTTGTTTGGATCGTCTTCTGCACCAAGACCAGATTCTTCAAGGAATTCATCTTCGTCTATTCCTCCATTTACGAAGTCAGCAATGATATTATCTGCTTCAAGATGATCATACCTTAATCCAACTCTCCAAGCTGGCATGAATTGATAGACACCTTGAATATAAAAGCCTGTTTGTTCGCCATCGTAACTTGCCTCTGCTGTATTGCTATCTTCAGTAAATTCAGCATCGCCTTCTTCATTTTTTACGAAATATTCAGCTTGAAGCTTAAAGTTCTTATTTTTACGATTCCCATCTGGCGCCCACTTGTAAATAAAATCAATCCCAGTAACATCGACTTCACCATTTAACAATTCATTGTCTGCTTCAGTTTCTTCTCCGCCGTGATGATGTCCGCCAGCTTCACGTACATCAAATTCTGATTGGTAAAAACTTGCGCCAAACTGCCAACTTGAGCTGGCATTAATATCGCCACCTGTTTTTATAAATAAAGCCAATCCTTTATTGCCGTCCTCATTTTCACCGCCAGGGAACTCAGAGCCTGTTATAACTTCAGCGCCTAAGTTGATAAACAGATCAGTGGGTGCTACCCATCGAGCTTGGACACCTGTATCCACAAGATGGCCGCCAAACAAAGCATCATAAACAAGAGGTCGATCGGCAAAGTCATGTGCGTGATCGTGTATTCCATTTAAATAGCCGATGCCTGAAAAGAAGCGCCCGCCCTTAATTGTAAAGCCTGAGCCAAGCTTCAAGGTTTCGATATAGGCTTCTTCAAGTTCAAACTCTGTTTCACCTCCTTCGAAAACAATCGCAGAAGTCATAAGGCCATAGAATTTATCGTCGATATTTGCCGATATTGAAAGTTCATTATGTCCCGTGGAGAAACCATTTTCTGGTAATCCAGCTTCACCACCGAGCTGAAAGCCTGGCAATTCTAATTCACTGCTATCAATATCCGTGTATCGACCATCCAGAATGAAGCTAATAGCAGGGTTGAACTCTGTTCCAGAAATCTTACCTGTAGTCTTAGCATGTGTCGAAGTGGATAAAGCAGCAATCAATGCAGCCAATGTAATTTTAAGTTTCATCTATATCTCCTATAGGTTATTAATTGTTTAATCAACGAAATCCAACGTGCATAGCAGTCGCACCTCATTTGGTAGTAAAGATGGCGATCTATGTACCAGTCCCGCATTTTCATTTCCCTCCCAAGCTTCTCCTTTAAGCAACGCAACATCTCCTGTTCTAAGTTGGTGAATATCTTGTAAGTTATTAAAGAGACCAGATTGTTCATCCGTTTTTCCTTCATTACCACCACCCAATTTTGATCGATCAACTTTATTGTGATGAAGCCATTGTGTGGCAATGCCTTGATATGTAGTGACTAAGCGGCAGGGGACTCGATCAACATGGAACTTTGGACACATGGCTCGATCTAAAATCGTGATTCTCAGACCTACTTGCTTCAAATCAAATAGGCAACAAAACATATCCACTAGACTTGAGATATCCTTACTTAAAGTTCTAGAACCATCATATGCGTCCAGTGACTCATTCAAGCTCGCAAGAGAGTTCTTTGGTGTAACCACCATTGCACTTTGAAAGTTTGGCTTTAGCAAGATAAGTTGCTTGACTGCTTTTTGAAGTTCTATAGATAGTGCCCGTTGCCAAATTACCATGTTTGTATCATCACGGTAAATGTCCGTAAAAACACACGGGTCTTTTCCTTCTATTGATTGGCGTGTTCTAGTTTTAGAAGGAGTACGTGAGTTAAGTATCGTAATAGCACTCATGCGTTTTCCCTCCAAACCGGAAAGGGGTCACTAAGCGTAGCCCAATGCTCTTTTCCTCTGAGAAGTTCATCTTCTGACAGTAGACAATCGTTTAATGCAAGTGTCATTTTTTCTTGATCTAAGCCTTGGCCGATGAATACCAATTCTTGACGCATATCACCAAAGGGTTCAACCCATTGCTTTCGAATGGACTCAAGATAATCCTTATCTTTAGGCCAATTTTCTTTCGGGATAGCTTTCCAGAACATGCCTGCAAAGCCATGGCGAGCCATACCTCCGGCTTGACTCCATTGTCCAGCAAATTCTGGGCGTGTGGCAAGCCAGAAATACCCCTTCGATCGTATTAATTTACCGAACTGTTGTATATCATGAAGGAATTCATAGAATTTTTTAGGATGAAAAGGACGACGAGCTACATAGCTAAAGCTGCCAATGCCATATTCTTCAGTCTCAGGGACATGTTCCCCCCGCATTTCTTTGAGCCAGCCTGGTGCTTGTTGAGCACGTTCAAAGTCAAAGAGCCCAGTATTCAGTACAACATTAATATCTACTTTGCCTTTTTCAATAGGAATCAAGCGCGCAGTTGTGTTAAGTGTTCTAAGAGTGGCTGTCAGACGCTCAATATCACTGGGTTTCACGAGATCAATTTTGCTGATAAGAATCACATCAGCAAATTCAACTTGGTCAATCAACAAATCTGCTACGCTACGCTCATCTTCTTCACCCAGTGATTCTCCAGCTTCTTGAAGGGACTGCGCCTCATCGTAGTCTTTAAGGAAATTAACCGCATCAACCACTGTCACCATAGTATCTAAGTTTGCAATATCAGATAGAGATACACCGTTTTCATCTGCGAAGGTGAAGGTTTCCGCCACGGGTAGGGGTTCTGAGATACCTGTGGATTCAATAACCAGGTAGTCAAATTTACCATCCTTGGCTAGCTTGCCAACTTCTAGTAAAAGATCTTCGCGTAGGGTGCAACAAATACAACCGTTACTCATTTCAACAAGCTTTTCTTCACTACGATTTAGAGAGACTTCATGTTGCACAATTGCAGAATCAATATTGATATCGCTCATATCGTTTACGATTACAGCGACCTTTTTTCCCTCTCGATTGTTCAATATATGACTCAATACAGTGGTTTTTCCAGCGCCAAGAAAGCCTGAGAGTACCGTCACAGGGAGACGATTTTGCTGTTGCATTTAAGATTCCCTCCTACCAAGAACCTTCTAGTGTAAATGACTTACCATACTATCGGCGATATATGATATGTTACAATGTAACATTTTGGAAGGGCAATATGCAGAAAAAGCATCATAATCACGTAGGCGGTTCACCCTAGGGTATGAACTAGCCTGTTGAAATTGTATGATTTTCAAACCAAGTTGATTCCCGGTTTTAGGTCAGGGCTAATTTGTTCTAACCACTAAGAAACCGTATTTTCAGATAATCAAAAACCATTTTGGTGTTAGAAGTGAGCTTTCGAGTAGTTTCGGCAACACCTTTTTTGCTGATGTGTTTAAATGATCGATGCTAATCACCAAATGTCGTAACTCCGTAGTCCATTCTGATACGACACCGAACTTTTTGGAAAAATTGCGCAAAAATTGCCATTACCAATTTATTTTGTCACACCTCCTAAGGAATAGTCACGAAATAACTTTAACATTTGGAGCGGATGCTTGTCTGAGCGTAGCGAGTTCAGCAGCGGAAAATGTTAAAGTTATTTCGTGACCATTCCTTAGGTCCAAAAAGCTTAATTTATACCTACGGTGATTGGACTTTTGGGGCGATGCTGTGACGTTTACTTATAATATTACTCAGTGTAACTTTTGACAAAGTGATTTATCAAATTGGTCTGCAATGGCATCACGCAAAAATTTAGGTGTACTAAACATTCCAAGCAAGGAGACACCATCTATCATTTTAAAATTTGCTGTAGTTTTTTTTATGAGGACTGTATCGATATCTTTTGGGTTAATTGGCAATGTTATAAGGTTATTAGATGCTATTCCAAACCCCCAGGGGCTGACAAAACTGGGAGTATAGGAGGTGTATGAATGAGTGTAAGGAAAAACTGTTCTAAGGGTGTTAATTAAGCGTACATGCAATTCTAGCTCCATAGGACCAGTAGGCCCAGCCTGTACGGTGAATATACCTTGACTAGACAAGATTTTTTTTATGCGTTCGAAAAAATCTTTGGTAAAAAGTTTAGATGATGGACCGCCTTCAACGGGGTCTGATAAATCAGAGATGACCACATCCCAGAGCATGTCAGTTTTTTCAATAAACTCAAAAGCGTCGATAATGTGTAAATGTAAGCGATGATCATCAAAAGCTCCTTGATGAATTTCTCCTAAATGTTCTTTACAAGCTTCAACTACTTCGCCGTCCAGGTCAACCATGGTAACATTTTCCAAATTGTTCCATTTAAGCGCTTCACGTATGGTAGCTCCTTCACCACCACCCAAAATTAAAATATTTTTGGGGTCACCATGAAAGATGCATGCAGGGTGAACCAAAGGTTCATGATATGTAAATTCATCACCAACACAGCTTTGCCACTTTCCATCTAACACTAAAGCTTTTCCATTGGGCCCTGATTCCACTATCGCCATGTTTTGAAATTTTGTTTGTCTATGTATAAAAACCTTAGTAATGCCGTGGTGAAAAATATCATAAGGTGAGATGTGTTCTGTAACCCAAATATCAGAGTTAATTTGATTGTAAGACATGATTCACCGTTATTTAAGTAATTTAGGTTGAGAAGTATGAAAAATTCTATAGATGTTTGTATCTTGGATTTCTCCAAGGCATGTGAACTCCAATAAAGCCATGAGTCAGGAAATAGAACATATTTATATCTCCAGTTATGCTTAAAAAAATTATAGCCACATAACCAGAGTTTTACCTAAAAATTTAAAAAAGACTTTACTTGCTATTTCTTTACCTATGAAAACAGCCATGAGCAATGCAATAAGCGTCACCCTAGGTGATGAAAATCGCATTTTCACGGTAACAGCCATGAGCGATGCCTTTTTCGTCACCCCAAGTGATGAAAAAGGTATTTTCACGGTAAAAATAAGAAAATAGTTATTTTATTGAATAAATACTTGGTTTTATAGTATTAAAGATTTGATATTGCTTTGCTTCAGGCGGGATTCGACTGTGTGAAGGGCTGTTTTATGGTAAGGGGTTGGCCCTATGAAAGCACGAGTGTTCCCTTATAGTTCGATGACGGCATTCTTGCCGCCAACGGCTTCCAAAATAAATATCGAATCATTTTGGGTCTCGCTATAGCTTCAGAAATTCTTACGTTTCTTAAACAATAGAAAGCCAAGAGTTCTCAGAAAGAGGCCTATGCAATCCATTTTTTACTAACTCAATCGGAAACGATGTAGAAGGTTTGCCAATTAAAAACCCTTGGACAAAATCACACCCCATATTTCTCACTAATTTTAATTGACTGTAGTTTTCTACCCCTTCTATTAGTACCGATAATTCTAAGCTGTGACCCATACAGATTATAGCTGAAACAATAGCCGCATCTTGAGAGTTTGATTTGCAAATGTTCCGAATAAACGAGCGGTCCACCTTGAGTGTATCAATAGGTAAATTTTTTAGGCGAGCCAGTGATGAATATCCAGTACCAAAATCATCCAAGGAAATAACGATACCCAATTTTCGAATATCTTGTAATGTTTTAATGGCTTTACTGTCCAAATCCATAAAACGACTTTCAGTGATTTCTAGGTGAAGGTGTTTCAAATCTATGGAATAAGATTGAGTTACTCGCTTTAGCATTTGAAGGTAGTTCGATCGTAACAATTGTACACTGGATATATTGATTGCAATAAATGGTACCACACTACTGCATGACATCAGCTTTTCCAGTTCTTCACAGACTTGTTTCAGTATCCATTCACCCACAGGAATGATGACACCTGTTTCTTCCATAATAGGAATAAATAATTCTGGAGCCATTAAAGCATCTTTATTTTTCCAGCGAAGCAGGGCTTCAAAGCCGACTACGGTATGGGTGCTTAACTCTAAAATGGGTTGAAAGTGAAGTTTTAACTCGTCTCGACGTAAAGCGCCTCGGACTTTTTGTTCGATTGAAACCTGGTTGCTAATTTTTTCATTCAATGCAGGTGTGTAAACTCTATAAGTACTTTTACCTTCTTCTTTGGCTTTGTATAAAGCTAAATCAGCGTTCTTAAACAAGGTG
Organism: Pseudomonadales bacterium; assembly: GCA_028281605.1. Taxonomy (GTDB): domain Bacteria; phylum Pseudomonadota; class Gammaproteobacteria; order Pseudomonadales; family JANQJO01; genus JANQJO01. The sequence continues at coordinate 38,646 of JANQJO010000104.1, read as the reverse complement.
TTTTTGTCTTCGGTGTCGCTTGGATAAAGTGACATACCAATACTTACAGTAATAAAAAATTCCTGCTTATTTATATTAAATGGTTCAGACAGCTGATTGATCATTCTTTGAGCCACGTTTGCCGTGGATTTCATATCAGCCATACCTGAAAGAAAAATGACAAATTCGTCTCCACCAAGCCTTGCCATAAAATCCGTTCTGTCTTCAATGACAGTTGGCAGCCCATCCCTAAATAAACAGTCATTACGTAGACATTTTAATAAACGTTTGGTGACTAATTTTAGTAATTCATCTCCTGTTTGATGGCCTAATGAATCATTGACCCATTTAAAATTATCTAAATCTAACAGCAATAGAGCCATACATTTTTTTTTGTTTTTGCAAAAATCTAGCAATTGATCCAAATACTCATCCATCATTCTACGATTTGGTAAGCCGGTTAAACTGTCTAAATAGGCAATTTGTTGAATTTTTTTTCGTGAGGTACTGAGCGCGGTACACATATGTTTAAAAGAGTGTGCTAGTTCACCAATTTCTCCAGAGGCTTTAACATTAAACCGGCCAGTTAAATTTCCAGTGGAAATTAAATTTGTGGCATCATTTAATTGTGATATGGGCATAACTAAGATCCAATTCATTAAATAATAGAGTGTGGCACCTGTTAACAATATTCCCAACAAAGTGATACTGGCAACAATCCAAGCCAGATGATTGCCCAGATCGTGTAGTATTTGTTGAGGTAATGCACTAAATGCAAATAAACCTTCATATACTTTTTGACTGATGACATAACTTGGTTCATCAAAAATTTCAACTAAATGTGGATTTAAATGAGTTTGTTTGTTCATTAATTCAAAAAAAACATGGGAGGGTAAATGTTGTTTAAGTTTAGTGTCTTGTTGGTGATGTAATATTTCCCCTTTTTGGTTAGTAAAAAACAGGTAACCTTGATTACTGTCATCAATATTTAAATTTTGCGTCAAAGCTGAAAGACTCATGCTAATTAATAAGTAACCGCCAATTTGTTTTTCTAAACTAGATTCAAGATAAGATGCATCTCCCAATTCCAGCCGCTTTGACACAAACATTATATGCTTACCTTTGATAAGGTTTTTGGAAAATGTTATAGAGATAGGTCTTTTATTTTTTTTAAAAAGTTCAAGTTGAAATTTAATTTCTTTATCGTAGCTGTCTGCAGGTATTGCTAGAGTAGATCGAATATCTTCAGTTCCGTCCGGTTCGAATAAATGTATGGCATGATAGTTGGAAAATGTCTTCTGAAAGTTCAAAAAAAGCTCTAAAAGGGAAGGATATAGTAATGTGTATTTTGTATCCTGGTCTGTTGTTAGCAAGTAACGTTGCAACAAGCCAAAGTGAGAGACGGTATGTGTGTGAGCAACGACACTGTCAATTTCAGACTGTAAGTTAGTGACAATTTGATCGAGTAAGACCTTGTTTTGATTTAGTGTGCGTTGTTGTGAAATGCTTTCAAGATGATCATAAGCGACCCAACCTAAAGTAAGCATTTGAATTAATACTAAGGGAATAATGATGAGTAAAATTTGGGTCCTAAGTCTCAAATTCTGGATAATCCTGTTTATGTTGAAGGTACAACTTAATTGTGCAGATATGATTTTGCTATGTTTAGTGACAGTATAGATAAGAAAATTTGAAGGAAATACCATTGAGCATGCTTTAATGTAGCTTAATGTAACGATTGAAAAATATTATTTAAAACAAGATATTATGTTGTCATCTGGTGTCTGGTTAGGCTCGACATTGGGAGTGTTAGATAATTTTGGAATATTACTTAACCAAAAAGTGGGTTGATTGTTTATGGAATATTTTATTTTGGATAAGATCCCAAACGCCTATATGCGCCGCAGGTGCACTTGTTCTTCAATCTGATTGTTGTAGGTTATAATAGGTTGGGCCCCTTCTTGATTTTGACCTCGATTGATTGTTCGTACATTAACATTTTTGGGTTTTAAGTAACTTATTAGTGTTTCTACTATTCTTATGGGTTTACATTTTAATCCACAGGTGAATGCATCAAAGAAAAGTGCATTTGATTCGGGATACGAATGTATAGAGGCATGGCTTTCAGATAGTAACGCTACTGATGTTAAACCATGAGGAAAAAACTTTTGGGTTTGTATACCACATATTGATGCCCCACATTGAAGAATCCCGTCTTTTAAAGCTTGCTCTAAAATGGACTCACTGTTTAGTACCTGTGTGTTTATACCATACATTTCTCCAAGTATATGGACGCCAATAAACTCGTGATTTAGTAAATAAGACATGGTTACCGTTATCTCCAATTATTAATAAAGAATTATAGTCACAAAATAGTTTGTTCAAGTATGAAAATGGGTTGACCATCATATTCAGTAGCTTTTTACAACGCTTTAGTAAGAAAGATCAACGCATTATACGAGAGTACATTTGGTTGCGTAGTTTTCGAGATAGCGGTTGAAGTGTTTGAAAAAGTTCTGATCCTGACAGGGTGGCATCATCAGGGTAAACTATTGTATTGTTTAAAAATTCTTTTGATAGAAAACTGTGTGCTGGATAGTTTGGAGTGGCATAATAAATATATTCAGCCAGTTTGGCTGCATTTTTGGCCTGATTGAGGAAATTAATAAATTGGTAGCTCTGTTCTTTTTTACGAGAAGAGTTCATTACCACGATATAATCTGACCAAATATTGGTGCCTTCTTTTGGGGTGATATATTCAATATTTTCATTGAGTTCTTTTAACGCCAGTGCATCACCATTAAATGTTTGCGCAGCTATAATATCACCGAGAACTATGCCTGAGGTTTCGTCAAGAGTTAAATAACCGTAATTTTTAACATAAGGTTTTTGGGATAATAATAAAGCTTCAGCAGCTGCGAGTTCCTCTCGATTCTCACTATTGAGAGAATGCCCAAGTGCCTTTAATGCTGTTCCTATTAATTCATCTGTGCCACTTGTCATGAGGATTTTTCCTTTAAGCTCTTCTTTTGGTTTAAATAAATCCATCCAACTATTAGGGACATGTTTAACTAGGTCACTTCGATAGGCAATGCCTAATGTTCCCCAGGAGTAGGGAACTGCAAAACCTTTTGCTTCTTTAAATTCTTCCCACCAACGCGGATCGATATTTTTGAGATTCGGAACCTGCTTTTTTGTAATATGAGCCAACCATTTTTGTTTTTTATAGAGATTGAGCTTTCCAGCGTTAACCATTACTAGATCGTAACCCAGCCCGTTGGTTTGGGTCATTAGCTTATCTCTCACCTCATTGGCCTTAAAGTAAACTTCTTTAACTTTAATGTTTGTAGCTTTCTCAAACTCTGAAATTAAGTCAGGATCCATGTACTGAGCCCAATTCAAAAAAGTGATTTCATCATTGGCAAAACTACTATTAAAAGAAAAAATTATAGTCAAAATTGTTATAATAAAAACACGATATATTTTTGAATGCATGATTAATTCCTTAAAATAAAAAATCGTTCGAGCAGTTAAGTTTGCATAGGGCCTTATCACAAAAGAAAAAATATGTAGTCTTTTACGCTTATATAGTATAGGTAGAAATAGTAAGACCAACCAATTTAATGTGCGTATGCCAATGCAACTGCAAGTATAAAATGGTTTAGATAACAAAAAGGAATACCATACGCTCAACATTAGAATTTTGGATTTTTAAATAATGATTTAAAGCATTTTAGTTGATGTCAAAATAGCAGTGAAAGATTGGGTTAAAGTGAAAAAGGTCACTTTTCATTACTTGTAAGAATTTTATTTATCATATTGTACCATTTACGATTCGATTGCATATATATAAGTTCTAAACCAAAGTCTGCTGTTTCTTTTGAACCACTAAAAAGAGCTTTTTGAACAAGTTCGGTATTGAATTTGGGATATTGGTTCTTAAGTGATGTCAGGCATCTAAGTAAAGAAACTTGTTTGTTTTTGCTTAAACCTGGATCAAAAAAACTTGACTTTAATAGACGATCAAATACCTTGGTTCTCCTTTGAATTTCATGAATCAGTCGTTCGGAATATTCTTTTCCAACTATACAAGTGGTGTAATACCAAACGAAAAGAATAATGGAAAGAATACATAAATAAAACCCTACAGTGTGAGAAGAAAATATAGATATAAGCCATAAAAAAGCACCGCAGATTATGAATGCTATAGGGATAATAATTGTGTCAAGTTTAAATTGAACATCGGTGCGTAACACATGAGGAATAGGTTTGCACAGTAGTTGCAAAGTTGCGTCCCCTATAGTATCTCCAAAGACACTGCTTGCTACTTTAAGAAAACCTATAAAAAATAGAAAATAAATTGAATCTCCTCCAAATATTAAAAAAGCAATTGCTGACATCAGGGAGCATGCAGATAACAAAGCAGGGCCAACATTTAATGATTTCACTGTTCCCAGAGATGAAATCACTCTTCCTGTAAGAAAAAAATTAATAAAACAGTTCAATAAACCAGAAAAAGCATACACCCAGGCTAAATTACGCATGATGTCACTTGTGGACTTGGTATGCTGTTGTGTTTCTATGTAAAAAATATACACGATGTAAAAGTGAATAAAAAAGGCAAAAAAAATCATAATAAAAATCATCCAAGAATATTTTTTTGTGGACTTTGTCTTAGTTTTTTTAGTAATAAAAGAATTTTTATATAAGTCTGGAAGACTGTATTTGCTAATAATTATTTTGGCAAGTAAAAGGCTAATTAAAAAACCAATCGTGGAAATTCCTATTAAGGTTTCTACAGTTAAAACATTACTTAAAAAAAATGCTATAGAAAACCCTCCGATAATATCTGCGCATGAATCTCCTATATTAGCTTGCCCAAATAATCTTTTGCCTTGCTGTAGACTAAAAATTGATTGGGCTACTGCCCAAAATGCCACATTAATAAAGCCTATAACCAGTTCTTGAAATGATAAAAGAATAAGAGAAATCCATTTGAGTTCTTTAAGTGAATTCAGAGATATTAAGAAAATAATATTTAAAAAAATAATTACTAATATAAAAAAAAAGACGTCGTTTGGAAATTTCAGTTTGTGGGTGATTTTTAATATGAATAAACTTGAAAAAAGTGTGACCACTCCTCCAAATATAAATGCCAGCATGACTTGATTAGACTCAAACTGAGATAGAAAAAGAGATTCAGCAGATATAGTGAATGCTAAACTTGAAAAACCTAAAAAAAAAGAAAATGAGTTCAAAAGTAAAAATGGTTTGGCTTCCCCCGGGTAAAGGTTTAAAATTGATAGTATTTTTTTATTGACAACATATTGAGTCATGCTCAAATAGCCCTAAAGAATTTGTGTTATCTAAAATATAGCATCCAAAATGAGAATAAAATAACATGAAGTTATAATTTAAAGTATGTCGGCTATCTGCAATTGCTTGATGCATCTGAAAACGCAATGGCAGTTAGGCATGAATAGCTTTTAGTTATTGGCCTTTTTCATTAGATTCACATAAATCAGCAATTAAACACTCATCACATTTAGGGTTACGGGCTGTGCAAGTGTAACGACCGTGTAAAATTAGCCAGTGGTGTGCGTGCTGTAGATATGATTTTGGAATAAATTTCAGTAAGTTTTGTTCGACTTGCCGTACAGTTTTGCCAGGGGCCAATTTGGTACGATTGGATACCCTAAAAATATGTGTGTCCACAGCCATTGTCGGTTGGCCAAAAGCTGTGTTGAGGATGACATTGGCTGTCTTTCGACCGACTCCAGGTAAGGCCTCTAAGGCTTGTCGTGTCTGGGGAACTTGTGAGCTGTGCTGTTCGATCAATATCTTGCAAGTTTGGATGATATTTTTGGCTTTGTTATTGTAAAGACCTATAGTTCTAATGTGTTTTTTTAGTCCATTGAGACCAAGTTTAAGTAGGCTGCTGGGTGTATTGGCGACTTTGTACAAACTCTTGGTAGCTTTGTTAACACTGACGTCGGTTGCTTGAGCTGATAGTATCACAGCAATCAACAATTCAAACGTTGAATTGTATATTAATTCAGTAGTGGGTGTAGGGTTTTCAGCCTCAAATCTAGCAAAAATGGCTTGTCTTTTTTTTGCATTCATAATGGTGATTCTGGTAATAGCAATGTATTTATTGGATGTGATCTGTGACCCTGATGCGTTTATGACCGCTTGCTACAGGTGCTTTAGTTTGTTCGGCTCTTTGTTGATGCATGTGGTCAATGTGTTGTTTAAGTGCTATGAGAAAGCCTAAAGTGATGAAAGCGCCTGGAGGTAAAATCGCAAAGAGAAAGGGTTTGTAAGTTTCAGGTAAAGACAAACGCAGATGTGTAGCCCAATCGCCGAGCAGTAATTCCATGCCTGCAAATAAACTGCCTTGTCCTAACAGTTCTCGTAGCGCGCCATTAGCCAGTAAGACAATAGTAAAGCCCAGCCCCATCATCAAGCCGTCCAAGGCTGAAGCACCCACTGGATTTTTGCTAGCGAACGCATCAGCGCGTCCAAGTACACTGCAATTGGTGACGATTAAGGGAATGAAAATACCTAGAATTTCATATAGCTCGAAGGCATAAGCTTGCATCAGTAACTCTATACATGTAGTGGCACAAGCAATGATCATGACAAACGCAGGCAGCCGTATTTGTGTCGGTATTTGTTTACGCATCAGGGATACAATGGTGTTAGAGATAACCAGAACACCTATGGTTGCTAAACCTAAACCTAAGGCATTGACAATGGTATTTGATACTGCGAGCAAAGGGCATAAGCCAAGTAACTGTACCAAAGCCGGGTTGTTTTTCCAGAGACCATTTTGAGTGATATGTTTGTAGGTGTTGTTTTTGTGCATGATGTTCAATGAGTTTGATGAAGTGAATGGGAAGAGGAAAAGAGTGACTTTCCTTCGTTTTGGTAAAATTCTAGGCCTTGATAGACGGCCTTAACAACAGCGCGTGGAGTAATGGTCGCTCCCGTGAAGCTATCAAAGTCGCCGCCGTCTTTTTTAACTTTCCAGCGTTCGGGTTGAGGGTTCTGCAAGGATTTGTTGTTAAAGCTTAAAATCCAATCGGATTTGCTTAGTTCAATTGCATCGCCTAGCCCTGGGGTTTCTGGGTGCGGTGAAACCACCCGTACGCCGGCAATGTTGCCATTGTACCAGATGCCAAGTACCAGGCGAATAGTGCCACCATAACCTTCTGGAGCTGCAATGGGAATGACCATGCCTTGAGGCCGATTGTCTTGATAGGCGAAGTAAATCGTTACGGGTTCGTTGTGGCCTAATAAAGGATTTTGGATTATTTGCGTGTCTGCGAGCATGTCATTGTTATGATGAGTGAGAGGGATTAATTCAAATAGGGCTTTTTTTAGGGCGTGCTGAATATTGTCTTCAATACGAGTTTTGTTTTTTTCAAAAGTGAGAACACATAAGCCGATGGTAATCGTAGCCAAGAGGCCTAATAAGAGTCCGTTTTGGCTCATTGCCTTAAAAAAGGGAGTATTTGTGAGTGCGTTCATGAGTGCATTCATAAGGAGTGTAGTCCTTTTTTGGCTTTTTTGTGTCCATAGCTTCTGGGTTGCGTGTAATAATCGATGGTTGGTGCCGCTAAATTTAATAATAGAACGGCAAAAGCGACGGCATCTGGGTAGCCGCCGAAGGTTCGAATGATATAAGTGAGCAATCCAATACCGGTGCCATAAATAAGTTTGCCTTGTTGGCTGGTGGCCGCACTGACTGGGTCGGTGGCAATGAAGAAAGCGCATAACATAGTTGCGCCAGAAAATAGATGAAAAATAGGTGAGCCCAAGGTAGGTTTGAAATAATAAGCGATGCTTGCGGTGACAGTTAAAGCACTTAAGAAGCTCAAAGGAATGTGCCACGTAATGTGCTTACGTTTTAATAAATAGAGGCCGCCGGTTAAAAAGGCTAGGTTTGACCAAAACCAGCCGGGAGCTACCATCCAGCCGGACAATGATCCTAAGACTGGATTTTGCGCTGTTGCTTCTTCTAGAGTTAAAGAAAGAGTACGAGCTGTTTTTAAGGTATCTAAGGTTGTGGCCGAGGTGAAGGCATCAACTGTTTTCAGGCCTGTTTGAGTGCTTATTGCACCAGACCAGAAAAGTTGTAAGGCGCCTTGCAGGCTGTGTGCCTGTGTGTGTTCTGCGATGCTGCGAGGTGGTAACCAACTGGTCATTTCAACAGGGTAGGAAATTAATAAGAGGGCATAACCGGCCATGGCTGGATTAAAAGGGTTATAGCCTAGACCACCGTAGAGTTGTTTAGCGATGATAATAGCAAAGGCAGTACCGACTAGAGTCAGCCACCAGGGGGCTGTTGGAGGAATAGCCAGTGCGAGTAGTAAGGCTGTGACCAGTGCGCTACCGTCTCGTAAGTAAAAGCTAATGGGCTTGCGGCGTATTTTTAACACCAAGGCTTCACAGCCTAAAGCAACGAGCGAAGCCCATAGTACATTGATGAGAATGCCCCAGCCGAAGTGGTAGGTTAAAATACCAGCGCCTAGTAGGGTGGCGCCAATGACCTCTAACATCATTTTTTGAGTAGATACGTTGTTTTTAGTGTGAGGAGAGGTTAATTGCATCAGAGGCATGTTTAATTTGAGCCTTTGGCTTGTTCCCATTGAGTTTTGGCTTGTTCAGCTTTGGTTTTTAATTTCTCTATTTTGACTTCGAGTTTACTGGTATCTGCTGGTGAATTTTTTTGGCTGTATTCTAAAGCCTTTTGTGCATCTAACCATGTTTTTTGTGCCTTAAGAAAAGCATTTTTTAAGGCCTCGGGATCGTTGATAGTCTCAATAGAGGTTTGTGCCTTGGCTGAAGGTCTTTGATCGCTTACTTTTTTTCTGTGTGCTGCTCTTTGTGCTTCCCTTTGTGCTTTGGCTTGTTCAATGCGTGCGGTACGTGCTTCAAACCGTTGACGTGCACGGTTTGACTTGGTGGTTTCGGCTTGGTGCTGACGGATCTCGCCTTTGGCGAAACGATAATATTGCACCAGTGGAATATGGCTTGGGCAAACATAGGCGCAAGCACCGCACTCAATGCAATCAAATAAATTATGTTGCACTAAAGCCTGATGGTTTTCGGCTTTAGTGTGCCAATACAGTTGTTGAGGTAATAATGAGGCTGGGCAAACTTCCGCGCAGTGCCCGCAACGAATGCAAGTTTGTTCAGGTTCACTGGTAGGCAGTTCAGTTTGAGTGGCTGCAATCAGGCAGTTGGTGGTTTTAACCACAGGCACATTTAAATTTTGTAGAGTAAAGCCCATCATCGGCCCCCCCATAATTAATCGATTTAAATTTTGCCAGTGTGTTTGCAGTGTTGTCAGCAGATCCTTAATGGGTGTGCCTATCCGTACTTCATAGTTGCCGCGTGCTTGTGCAGGCAGTGCTTCCCCAGTCAGCGTGGTGACGCGAGTGATCAGTGGTTCACCGAGTTCAATCGCTCGATAAACAGCATAAGCTGTGCCAACGTTATGGCACAGTAAACCCAGATCGGTGGGTAAACCTTTTGCAGGCACTTCAAGACCTGTGAGTAACTGAATCAGCTGTTTTTCTCCGCCTGAAGGGTACTGAGTAGGGACTACAGTTAGCTCAACAGGGTAGTGTAAGATTTCTTGTGTTAGGCTGTGTTCTAAGGCGGCAATGGCTTCGGGTTTGTTGTCTTCTATGCCTATTTTAATGCTGGTGGCACCACTGGCCCGACACAGCAATTGACAGCCTGTTATGATTTCTCGGTTGCGTTCACGTAGGCTAATGTCATCTGCAGTAATGTAGGGTTCACACTCGACAGCGTTTAATAGTAATGTATGTACAGGTTTATGGGCCTGTGTGTTTGTTTTATGGGCACTTGGAAAGCCTGCACCACCTAAACCAATAATGCCTGCGGTTTCTATAGCTGTTCGTAACGTTTCAGGCGTTTGGTTAAAAGGGTCTGCAATAGGGTTATAGTCTATGGCTTTGTCTTGGCCATCAGATTGTATGATAATACAGGTGGTAGGCAAGTTGGAGGGGTGTGCAATGGCGTATAAACCAATATCCAGAACGGTACCGGAAGTGCTGGCATGAACGTTTGCACTAATGCGACCTTGGGCAGCAGCTATTTGTTGTCCTTTTAATACCTTCTGCCCAACAGTGACAATGGGCTTGGCTACAGATCCTAGGTGTTGGTTGAGAGGCAGTACCAGTTGATTTGGTATGGGGGCTTGACGTAGCTTGGCGACATTGGACAGTGTTTTACGCTCCGGTGGATGAATGCCTCCTGGTAACTGCTGTTGACTGTTTCTTTTGGTAAAGGTTGCTTGGTGATTCATGGTCAAAGGTTTCTCACAGCGATTAAATGCTCTGTGTTTTGTGTTGCCCCGCAGGGTTTGTTCCATTGCCACGTTTGTAGGGTCTTGTTAACGCTGACCATGTCAATACAGTCCACCGGACAAGGTTCTACGCATAAGTCACAGCCAGTGCATTCGTCAGCAATGACGGTGTGCATTTGCTTAGCAGCCCCTAAAATTGCGTCAACCGGACAAGCTTGTATGCATTTGGTGCAGCCAATGCATTCTGCTTCACGAATGACAGCGACCTTAGGCAGCTCCGATTCTACCCCATGCTCTGCATCCAGTGGTAAGGGCTCACAGTTGAGTAAATCGGCCAGCTCATTAATGGTTTGTTGGCCTCCCGGTGGACAATGATTGATGGCTTCTCCATTGGCAATGGCTTCAGCATAGGGTCGACAGCCTGGGTGGCCGCATTGACCGCATTGTGTTTGCGGGAGAATGGCATTGATTTGATCAACAATAGGGTCTTCATCAACTTTGAATCGAATTGAAGCGAAGCCTAATAAGCCGCCCAAAATAACCGTCAATGCTACTAAAATAGCTATTGCGATGAGACTTGCTGTTATACTCGTTTCTATCACAAAAGTTATCAAACCTACTGTTTAAGGAGGCCTCCTGTGCCCTGTGCAAAAAGTCTACATGATAGCATAGGATATAAAACAATAGCTAGACTAAATCTAGCTCTTTGCAAAAGGTTAAAAAAGGCAAAATGCGAACACCCTGGCTGGGTGTGTAATCTTTTTTGCCATTATGGACTTGGTAAAAATAAGGAATAGCAGTTCGTTCTTTAAAATATTGAATATGCTTTGAAGTGTACTTCTCACCGTTTTTGCATTCTACTGCAAAGACAGGCTTTTTATTTTGGGTAACAACAAAGTCAATTTCACGTTTATCTGTGTCTCGCAGAAAAAAGAGTTCCATTTTGTAGCCTTGTGTGTCTTCTTGGAAGTGGCAATATTTTAATAAGTGAGAGGCTACTAAATTTTCAAATTTTGCCCCTTGTGTTTCACAAGCACTCCAGTCCCACAAGTACAGTTTTTTTTCTTTTTTGACGGCCCTGATTTTAGGTGGGCCATACGGTAAAATACGAAAGCAGTAATATACTTTTTCTAGTATTTGTATCCAATTTTCGATCGTTCTGTAATTAAATTCTAAATCTTCTGCTAATGCAGAAATTGAAAGTGGTGAGCCTACACGATTAGGTAATGTCTCAGCTAAAGTTTCAATAGAGCTGTATTCTCGTAGACTTTCTAGGTTGCGGATATCATCGTTTACAAGTCGATAGAGCCTTTCATTTTGCCACAATCTCCAAATTTTTTCAGATGCAGAGAGAAAGGGTTCAGGGAATCCGCCAAACTTTAAAAGTTGATTTAAATCATTTTGCGTACGAGCTTTTAGTTCAGATACCGAAAAGGGATGCATTCGAAGGTAACGATACCGTCCTAATAATGAATCTCCTCCTCTTCTGTAGTGATCCAGGCGGGCTGACCCTGTAATAATAAATTTTTGTGTTTCTTTCTTAACATCATAAAAGCCTTTAACAAGATTGCGCCAGCCTCGATATTTATGAATTTCGTCAAGAACAATAATGGATTTGTTAGGTAATTCACCGGTCTTAATTTTCTTTTTTGCTATTAAATCGTCCCAATTTAGATAAGCTTCATTGGAAGGTGTGGCTGGCTTTAGAAAGCTCAAAGAAAGTGTCGTTTTTCCTACTTGACGGGGCCCTCCTAAAAACACCATTTTGGATTTAAGTAATGCTTTGATTTCTTTTGCTAAGTATCTTTTATGCATAGATTGTTTTATAGGTAGCTTGCTTTGTGAGTAAAATGTATATCTATGCATTTTACTCATGAAGATTTTGTAGTCAAGTGTATTTTGTTTTTTATACCCATCACGTTTGAAAATTCTGACTTAACCCGGATATTTCATGCTGAAGGGTAATTTGACTCCATTTTTTTCTGGGAGATAATTAGTTTCTTTATGATATAAGGAATATAGGCTCTCGCTGCCTATAGCCTTTCACGCAAGATATCTAATTTGTGTATACGTAATGGATTGCTTTCAAGTGATAGAATGTTTTTTATACAGAAATGCCGATTCAATAGACTGCTTGTTATTTTAATAACAAGCAGCTATAACTGGCTTTTTTATTGAGAGTATTCACTTAGGCGGGAGATTTTAAGTTTTTGCCCGCAGATCCAGGTATTGTTTAGTTTGTGAAAAAGGTGCTTTGGTAATTTCTTTGGTAAATCCACTAAGCTTCTGCGTTGCTCAATAGTAATGCTGCCGATGTCTCGGTTGCTTAGGCCTGCTTCGTTGGCAATAGCTCCAACGATGTTACTGGGTTTAACGCCATGGACTTTGCCGACAGCGATTTGAAAACGTTCCATATGCTTGTCTGGTTGCTGTGTTTCATACTTCTTTTTATGTTGTTCGATACCTTGGCCGTCTTTTTTGTATTTTTGCCTCTCTTTTTTAGACCGATCTCTTGGCTTTGGGTTGACACTTGTTGTACTATGACTTTGTTCAGCCAATAAAAAAGGTTTATCTTTTTGTAGGAGCTGAGCAAGAGCTGCGGCTATATCAAGAACGTCTAGCTGACTTTTCTTTTGATAATCGGTTAATAATTCTTTAAAAAAGTGTAAGTTTTGCTGTATTTTTTTGTTGTCTTGGGTGAGTAAGTCAGAGATTTTTTGCTGGAAGCGAGTTTTGCGTTTGTGGTTGATTGCTTCGACACTGGGTAAGGTCATTTTTTCGATTCTTTGATGGGTAGCTGATTCAATCAGTTTTAAAAGGCGTCTTTCTCTGGGAGCAACAAATAAGATGGCCTCACCGCTGCGGCCTGCTCTGCCGGTACGGCCGATACGGTGGATGTAGGCTTCTGGGTCATAAGGTATGTCGTAATTGATGACATGTGTAATGCGGTCCACGTCTAGTCCTCGAGCTGCCACATCGGTTGCAACCAGAATATCGTATTTTTGGTTTTTAAACTGTTCTACAGCTTGCTCTCTCTGGTGTTGTGGAATGTCACCGTTTAGTGCTATGGCTGTAAACCCTCTTTCATTGAGTTTTGAACATAAGTCATTTGTACTGGTTTTAGTACGGGTAAATACGATGCTGCCATCAAAGTCTTCTATTTCAAGTATGCGAGTTAAGGCATCCAGCTTGTGTACACCGTTGATTGACCAGTAACGTTGGCGCACAGTTTCAGAGGTTTTAGTGCGTACTTTGACAGTGATTTCAGTTGGATTACGTAAGTATTCCCGAGCAATTTTAGCAATGGTCTTTGGCATAGTGGCTGAGAACAGTGCGCTTTGACGTTGCTCAGGTATGCGTTCTAATATCCACTGTACGTCTTCAATAAAGCCCATTCTAAGCATTTCGTCCGCTTCATCGAGTATCAAAGATTGTAGGGAATCCAGCCTTAGAGTTTGACGTTGAATATGGTCCATGATGCGCCCTGGTGTGCCAACAATGATGTGGGCCCCACGCTGCAGTTTTTGCAGCTGTGTTCTGAAGTCTTGGCCACCATAAACTGATAGTATATTCAATTTTTTTATATGGGCGCCATAACGTTCAAAAGCTTGAGAGACCTGTAAAGCCAGTTCTCTTGTTGGTGTCAGAACAAGAGCCTGTGGCTTCATCAAAGTTGTGTTAATGCGGGCTAAGATAGGTAGGGCAAAAGCTGCGGTTTTACCTGTGCCAGTTTGGGCTTGACCGACAAGGTCGTGCCCCGCAAGCAAACAAGGAATGGCTTTTATTTGAATCGGTGAGGGGGCTTCATACCCGATTTCTTCTAGAGCCATTAGTATAGGCTCTGGTAATGCTAAATCTTTAAAGTGACTGATCTTCGCACTTGAGTCGGTAGGCATAAGTCTTCCTAGTATTATGACAAAGCGTCTTATTGTATATAAATATGATCAAAACAGCCATACAAAGTTAGCGTATTATAGCTTTTTATTCATTTAAAAAGGGTAAGAGTATATCAAAAAGCATGAAAAAGTGCTTGTTGGTATTGAACATGTATCTATTAAGCTTATCAAATAATAAAAATTTTATTTTCACAGCAGTGGGTTAGAAGGATTTTTAACCTTTGGAGCTAAAGAACGCTGGAAGTGGTGTTTGATTTGTCAAAGCGAGAACAACATCTCGAATCATGTGAGTTTTTGCAGCTAAAATGAGAAAGAGAACGCATATTTCTGAGTGCTTCCTTCAATTAATGGAGGAACGAGAGCTAGGAATAATTTGGAAACAGTCCGATTTAGGTGAAATAAAAAGCCTTGTGTTAGCTTGATTTTTCTAAGATTGTCTCCATAGTGGTTAGTCGACTTTTTAACTCTTTGATGCTGAGGGCAAATATCCATGGACTTTGTAAATGTTATTGTACGGTTTTTTCAAGAAGGGGGGCCTTTTATGTATCCTATTGCGGTGGTTCTGGCAGTGGGTGCTGCAATTGCTGTTGAGCGTTGGTTGTGTTTGTCTAAGGCTGGTTTTCGTAATCGTAAAGCTTTTAATACTTTGATTCCATTGGTTGCAAAAAGAGAATTTTCGACTGTTTTGAAATCTGCTCAGCGTTCTCAAGTGCCTGTGGATAAAATCATTGTGGCTGGTGTTAAAAAATACGCTGAAGCTCAAGCAAGAGAGGATATTGAATCTGCTATGGAAGAAGGTTTGCTGGAGGTTTTACCTAGGTATGAAAAAAGAACAGCCTATTTGGCAACTTTGGCTAATATTGCAACGCTGATGGGCTTGCTTGGAACGATTATTGGTTTAATTGCAGCTTTTACCGCGGTTGCTAATGCTGACCCTGCTGAAAAAGCAACATTATTGTCGCAAAGTATTTCTGTGGCTATGAATACAACAGCTTTTGGCTTGATTGCAGCCATTCCTTTATTGATTTTTCATGCGTTGTTGCAGAGTAAAACCAATCAGCTGGTTGATAATTTAGAGATGGCCGGTATTAAATGTTTGAATCTGATTGGTGGTAATAAACAGAAGGCACCTCAGGCATGAAACGTATTAGGAGAAGTGAGCAGCGAGCAGCGGAATTGGATATCACTGCTTTTTTGAATTTGATGATCGTGTTGGTTCCGGTATTGCTGATGAGTATGGTATTTTCACATCTTGCTGTGCTTGAGTTGCAGTTGCCTAAATCTGAGGTGAAGCTTACTGAAAACAACTCTGAAAACAAGCAGCTAGAGCTTGTAATACGGGAGTCTAAGATAGAGTTGTATTACCCTTCTGGCTATTTACTCAAGATCTTTCCTCTACTAGAAGGTGAGCGCTATGACTTTAAGGTCATCTCTGCTTATTTACAGAAAATTAAGCAAACTTTATTAAATAACGATGTAGATAAAAAAGATATTATTATTATGCCTGAGGAAAAAATTGATTATCAAACAATCATTAGTGTTATGGATGCGGTGCGGTCTTACAAAGCCGTTGTTGTAGCCAGTGTGGTTGATGCTGAATTGTTTCCTGAAATATCTTTTGCTGATGCGCCTCACTCTTTAGAGTCTCAATCATTGGAGGTAGTGGCTAATGAGTAGTTTGGGTTTCTCTAGATGTTCACTATATTCACGATGTTCACGTAAAGCGCATCGGTCTAAATCGGCTGTAGCTAAGCTGAATTTGGTTTCACTCATGGATATTTTTACTATTTTGGTTTTTTTCTTAATGGTGAACTCTTCTGAAGTTCAAGTGTTACAGAATAATAAAAGTATTAAGTTGCCCGAATCTAGTGCAGAAAAAATGCCACAGGAAAATTTGGTGGTGATGATTGATGCAAATAATATTATTGTGCAAGGTCGAAGTATTGCTCGTATTAGCCAGATTTTAAGGCAGGAGTCAGAAGTTATCTCTGCGTTGAAAAAAGAGTTGGACTATCAGTCACGTAGACGTGGTTCTCTTGAACCAGAGCAAGCAGATATTGGTTGGCCCGTGACTATTATGGGTGATACTGAGGTACCCTATCGTTTACTTAAAAAAGTTATGGCTACTTGTTCAGAGACTGATTTTCGCAAGGTGTCTTTGGCTGTGAACAGGACTGTAAATGATACAGCATCAGAATCTCGACCTGCCGGTGTATAAATAAGGAGGGTTTGGAGTGGGTGTGTTAGCAGTAAACAGTCAGTCTGGATTGGTTTGGCAGCAGTATGCTTTAGAAGATCGGTTTTTTAAACGTATTTTACTAGCGGTGTTAATGGTGACTTTGCTCATAGGGGGTGTGGTTCCATTGATTAAAGTACCTGAGGCTGAGCGTAAAAAGGTGGAGGCTTTACCACCTCAATTGGCCAAAATCATTCTTAAAAAGCAAAAGCGTGAGATAAAAAAGCCTAAACCGATTGTAAAAAATAAAGTGCAGCAACAGAAACAACAGAAGTTACAAAAAATACTATCTGAATCGACTGCTCAGAAAAAGGTTGAGAAAACCAAGCCTAAGCCAGTTATAATTCCTAAATCTACCTCTAAAGCTGTGAAAAAAGCAAGGGAAAAAGCCGCTCGTTCTGGTTTATTGGCGATGCAGGATACTTTGGCTGATATGCGACAGACTTTTAAGTCAACCCAATTGACTCAAATGAGTTCGAGACCCCATAAAAATGTAATGGCCCAAGCAAGCAAAGCGGTTGCATTGAGTACTAAAGCATTGAAACAACAGACGATTGCCAGCAGTGGTGGTATTGCTACCCAAAAGATGATGCGTTATGCTAGCCGAGAAAGTTTGGCGACCAAAGCCACGGCTAATATCAGTAGTGCTGCACTTGATACTCAACTGACACACTCAATAGCTGCAGAATCTGGGCAGTCAACGAAGAAGCGAGTTAGACATCGTGATGAGGATAGCATCAGACAGGTTTTTGATCAGAATAAAGGAGCTATTTTTGCCCTTTATAATAAAGCTCTTCGTAAAAACCCTGCTTTACAAGGTAAGGTGACGGTAGAACTTGTGATAGAACCTTCTGGAATGATTTCATCCTGTAAAATTATAAACAGTGAGCTTGATGATCCTAAACTGGAGCGTAAGTTGGCAACGCGCATTAGAATGATGCGTTTTGTATCATTAGATGTTTCCCGCCAAACGATACAATATTCTTTTGAATTTTTGCCTTCTTAGCTTCAACATTCTCTAGTGCTGAGGATTGGGTAGTTATATAGTAGATAAAGTAATAACAGCTATGAGGAATACCTTTTTCATCACACTAAGTGATGAAAAAGGTATTTTCACGGTAACAATATAAAGTTTACAGATTTATTGCTTTGAGTGTGAGACATCATTCTTTGGTTTTTTAAACTCTCCTTATCTTTTCATAATTTTCAGAGAATCTTGAGATAAAGCGTTGAGTGTTCTAGAATGACCCTTAAAATAACTCTTAAATTGGAGAATTTTTGAAAAAATCATTATTTAATTTAAAATTTAAGACAGATTGGGTGAGAAAAGCTATGCAATTTATTTTAAATCTGTCTATAATCACAAACCTAAATCAATTATACAAGGAAGACTCCTATGGCACCAAAACGTAAAGTAACTAAAAAAGCAGCTCCGAAAAAGTCTGGCCGTAAGCCAACTGCTAAAAAAGCAGTTAAAGTAAAGGCTCTAGCAAAGTCTAAGGGGCTCATTGCAGCAGAAGCAAAGGCCGCTAAGCTTGTAAAAGAAGTGACAGCGCTTGAAAAAGTAGTTGCAGCAGCTCAAACTAAGCTGGATAAAAAGAAAGCTTCTTTAAAGAAGGCTGAGGATACTGTTAGGGCCAAGTCAGGTCCTAAAAGGAAGCCTGGACCAAAGAAAAAAGCCGTTAAAAAGAAAGCGGTTCGCAAGTAAACCAGCTAAGTTTACTGTAAAAATAAATTTAACCGCTTGCTATGTTAGTGGGCGGTTTGTCTTTTATTTGATGGAATTTTTTGAGTTTTGGTTGGTATTTTCTGTTTGTAACAGCGATTGTATTAAGTTTGATATCATTTCCTGACAGCTAAGCTGTTTTTGGTTTTCTAGTATATTTCTTAAAATTTCGTCTGTTGTCAGTGGGTTTGCCAAAACTACCCTAAATACGACAATGGGCTGATTATCGTAGTGGGGCACGTTAAGACGTGTTCTGGATACAAAAAATTTCCCTTGAGCCCGTTGAGTTTTTTGTATTAAACGAATTACTTTGTTCATGGTCTCATTGATGTGTTTCCTTTTTTCTGGATTCGATTTTAGTAGCAGTTGCTTGATTTTGTTTGGTAGGTATCGGTAAGTTAATATGTTTAATTCAGGCTTGGTCACCAATTCAAAGTGTGTCTCTTGAATAATCATATTGGCAAAACGTTTGGCTTTATCGATGCCCAGTTCCACCAGTATTTCGTAGCCTCTACGACCGATAATTTTTAAGCCGGATTGCACTAACATGGCCATACCGGGTCGTGAACCTTCTAGTGTGTGACTGCCTAAGTCTTTTGAGCCTTTACGAATAATATATTGAGCGTGATGTTCAATGCTTTGTGCATAGTGAGGATTACGAAATACGACGATGCCTGCGCCCATGGGCACGTAAAGTTGTTTATGGGCATCAATGGTCACGGAGTCTGCTAATTCGATGCCTTTGAGGATTTTTCTGTAGCGTTTTGAAAATAAAGTGGGTCCACCCCAGGCTGCGTCCACATGAAAAAAAGCTTGATACTCTTTAGCAACCTCAGCTAGTTTTTCTAAAGGATCTACATTTCCGGTTTCTGAAGTACCTGCAACGCCAACAATGGCTACTATTTTGTAGTTTTTTTGCTTGAGTGTTTCACATTTTTCTTTAAGCTTGAGAATATTTATTTTGCCTTGAGTGTCGGTTGGAATACTGTGTATGTCCTTGCGTCCCAACCCTAAAAGGTCAGCTGCTTTGCTGAGAGAGTAGTGTCCTAACTGTGAAACCAAAATGGCTGCACCTTGGTAATTGTAGTGTTGCAGTGCTCGATAGACTCCTTCTTGATGAATACCTTCAAAGTCATTATCTAGAGGAAAGGAATGATTACGAGCCACCCATAAGGCAGTGATATTGGCGATTGTTCCGCCTGAGCAGAAAGCCCCTAATGCATGAACTTTATCGTGCATCCATTGCTGATAAAAAGTATCTGTTTTTTCGTAGATCAGTCGGTGCATCATACCTAAGACTTGTCGTTCTAGGGGGGTAAAAGCTTTGGAGGTTTCTATTTTGACCATGTTTTGATTAAGAGCGATCATGATTTTAGATAAAGGCAGCATAAAATGAGGTACGGCTGAGGTCATGTGTCCCACAAAGCTGGGTGAAGCGGTATGGACTGAATGGGCGACTAGTTTATTCAGCAAAAAGTCGGCTTGTTCGGAGACAAAGACTGGATTTTCATCGATTTTTGATTGAGAGAAGTCTTTTTCGAGTTCAATGAGGTCTTTTTCTACAGCGACAATATGTTCTTGTAAAAAACCGACCAGATTTTGAGAAATATCTGCTTCTATTTTTCCTAATGTAGAGTTTGGAGCTTCTGCGACAGTGAAGATTCGGTGTAAATTTTCTAGATCTGCTTGAGCAGGTTTATGATGCTTTGTCATGTGAATTTGAAAAAATGAATGAAGGTTAATGACGGTTTTTGAGGGATTAAAGTCAGTGTGTACAGTCTATGAGGTTCTTATTATAGCGCATCTAGGTATGGGTTCCATAATATTAAAAGGCGTGTTGCTAGGCAGATTGTGAGAAATTCTTTTTTCTTTCAATCTATTATGACTGGTTCTTTTTGAATTTTCTTTAGATGAGTTTTTGTATTTTCTATGGTTAAGCTGTGAATAAGCAATAATAAGTTGACGTGGGCGCTTGTTTTGGGTTGACGGTTGTGTTGCAAATAGAAGAATTTGGTGAAATGGTGAATGCTGGGAATGGCTGCTTATCAGCCAAGCTTGATGGCGGACGTAAGGTCATCTTCTTTCGGTTGGGGTTAGATTATCCTATTTCGGTGTACAAATTCATTAAGTCACAACATATAGTGTGTTATGCAAGAGCAGGTTTGGAACGTGCACGTTCCTTTGTTATTTCAAACTTTGGGAGCTAAAAATATTGTGATTTGCCACAGCATAGACTAAACCATTGTAGAGCAACACACGGTATAGTAATAATCTTATATGGCTTCACAGTAAATACGGTAAACGTGAACCTTTTTATTGTGTAAGGCACCACTGCTGCCAGCTAAGTAGATTTGCCAGGCTCTAAAAGTTTGTTCTCCAATGAGTTCTACCATTTTACTCTTTTGTGACATCATGCGCTCATACCAAGCAGCTGTGGTTTTGGTATAGTGCTGAGATAAATTAGTCATTTTAGCCACTTCAAAACCATGTTGCTCTAAAGCTTTTATATGTTCACCTATTGTAAACCAATGAAAGCCTGGCCATACATATTTTTTATTAAAAGCAATACCGACTTCTTTATCCATTGGCGTATGAGGTGCTGGTATCATTAAAGCGTGATGTACATAGCGCCCTCCTTTTTTGATGCGCTTGCGAATATTTTTTACATAAGGGATGAGCCCTCTAGGGCCTACATGACTGACCATGCCTGTGGAAGTGATGTGGTCGAAAACGCGATTATCTTGTCGATAGTCACCTTCATTGAGTTCATATTGTGATTTGTTAAACGCTTGTAGATAGTGCTTGCCTTGTGTGACTTGATTGTTGGAATGGGTCCAGCCAACGACTTTTCCAAATGGTTGGTTTTCTAAAGCAACAACCAGTTGTCCACCATAACCACATCCTACATCCAGCAAAGTTTCTCCTTCAGCTGGTTGAATAAAGTCAACGGCATCCTTATATTTGCGCCAATGTGATTTTTCCAAAGAATCAAAGGGGTCTGTTGCACTTTTTCCTATGATTAATAAGTCTGTCATATTAAGGTCAGTGGGTTTTTCCCACATACCGCAAGAGTACGACATGTACATTTTATCTAAGTAAATGTTTAGGGCTTCTTGAGAAATGTCATAGTGACTTTTGACGTTAACTTGTGCTCGCTTGATCGTTTGAAAAGAGTAGTTGGATAAGAGGTGAAGAAAAAATTCTGATTTGCTCATATTCATTTGCACGTAATTGCGAATTTCAGCTAATAAGAAAAGATTGCCACTGAAATCGACTTCTCCTGCGAGGAAGGCATCTAAGTAGGGTAAGGCACGCAGAGACATTAATAGCTTGCCTGCTCGCTCAGTTTTAATGTGCATGTGCATGGGTAAGTTTCGCCAATGAGGTTTACCTTGCCCTGCTGAGTACTGATTGCCTTCCCAATCCTTGATATCTATTTGCCACGGAAAAGTAGACATGGTTGACATAAATAAAGATTTTAACTGGGAAGCTTTAGAGCCAGACTTTGGTTGAGCTGTATTTTTATGGTTTTGTGCGTTTGATATCAAATCATTATCAGATTGGTTCAATGGTTTGTGCATCTTATATCCTTGTGGCTGTTAACGTAAATCACACCATGATTCTTGCATTATTATATCAATCTGTTAGCTAAGAAGCTTGGTCTCTTTTTGAAAAACAGACTTCGTCTGTGAAAATTATTTCTTTTTTTGTTAACCGTATTTAAACAGGCTGTGACAATAGCTCTCTAAAAGAATAAGTCCTATAGGGGTAGAATATTGTAAAGAGCCAAATCAGAACAACAGCCTTAAGTTTATTGGATGATAAAAAAAGTCGCTTTTCTTTTCAACAAAATACCCATATCGTATATGGGTATTTTGCTGTGGTTTTTACAAGGCTGTGGTGATTATAAAGCGACCGATTCTGCTTCTGGTTTGCATTCTATTTATGATGTTATAGAGCAGGAGGAGCAACTGTTTGAGCAAGTTCGAGTTGAGCAAATTCGAGTAGGAGAACAGGTACAAACGACTCAGTCTGTAAAGCAACGGCTTGATGATAAGATGGTAGGGACTTGGATATTGTTGGGAGTAAGGTCTCATGAAGCTGCTCTTAAACAAGAGCATACAGCATTAAACCTTAATTTAACAAGTTTGCTGTCTTTTTCTGAACATGACCTACTGCAAAAGACACATCTGCAAAAGTCTTCTAAGAAAAAATTTGCTCATATTGTTAGTATTGAGCAGAGTTCTAGCGCCAATAATACATATGATATGAATTTTTGTCATCTTAAAGATTCTCATCAAGTCATACCTGAATACCCTCTTAGCTATACCATACAGGCAGACCTTGAAAACAGATTGATTTCAATTTCTGATTTTCAATACAGTTTGTCAGACCAGATGGTGCAATTAAAAGGTTCTCTAAAGCATGATGCTGTTGTGTTTGATACTGTTTCTGAAAAGGATAGGACAGAATTTTCCTCTTTTTCTCAGTTGAAAGAACATTTGCGTCTGTATTTACCTGCATTGGAAAAGAGGTTTACGATGTTGCAGGCTCATATAACACAGTTGCCTTTTTTTAAGGATACTATGGTGTATTTATCGGGGATAGATGAGCAAACTGATGAACTGGGGGAAGTACAAGAAGGGGGAGTGCTCATAGAAAACCCTGAAGCGCTGCAGAAAACGGTATTTAATAAGATCAGTTTTCCAAGTATTAAGAATGAGATTGAGTTTTCTATGTTAGAGGAAATTAATTGGATGTTGGAAGATACAGCTAATGATCAGCTGTATTTAAGTGAGATGGCTGTAATGTCAGATGTAACAGATGTGCAAGTGGCGTATCATAATTCTAGAAAAGCTTATCTAGAAGATTTTAATCAAAATACAAATATAGAAGGGCTAGATCTGATTGTGAGCCAATTGCAGGAGCGTGTTAATGCGCAAGTGTGGGTCGAACATGTTGCTGCGCAAACAGTGCAGTTGATTAAATTGAGCTCTGAAGTTGTATCTGATTTAGGTACAGCCGTGTTTAGAGATTTGCAGTTTGATGTCAGTTGCTTGGTTATGGAGGAGAAGGGCGAGGACCAAGCTTTTGAGGTGTTTGATTCTTATTCAAACTTGAAATATTTGGTTGCAGACGAGACAGGGCAACAGTACATGCAGTTTATTGAAAATGCTGATGATGCAGATGGTTTTTTTACAAAATTGATTGTCTCAAATTTTGATCTGGCTAATGATCAAGATGCAGTTGATTCTAGTAATATTTTCTCTAATAAAGCAAAAAGTCTTTCAGTTGAACGATTTGCTTTGTTGGCTGATCGGCATCTTATTGATTTTTGGACGATAGGTGAAAATCAAGCATTACATCAAGGGTCTGTGATATTAAATTGGAAGGCTGTATTGTAAAAAATTAAAAAAATCAATTAATAAAATAGGTCTTTTGTTATGGAAACAGGTGTGGTTAATGTTCAAACTGGGTCTGAGATGGTAGGTGTTGAAGGGGATGCCAGTTCTGAGCTGATTGAATCGCAGGAATATATTGAGTATTTTGATCAATTAGCAAATGAAGAAGCAGGTGATGCGCAAAATCACTTGGGTGCTAATCATTCTGGGGAAGGTAAAGGTCAATCCGATCGCAAAGATAAAATTTTAGATTATTGGTCTGCAAAGATTGCTGAAAATCAAAATGATTCTGCTTCCACAGAAATTAAATCAGAACACATGAATGATATGCGAGCAGAAGAAAGAGCGGAGGGTGGACATTCATCAGAAGATACGGTTGCTACAGAGTTGTCTGAGGCGGTGTATGACGATATGAGCTTTCTTGATAGTTTAGAGGGAGAAGCTCGGGAGCAGTTAGATGACAGTGATCAAATGGTCAAAGGTGAATTGAGGCAACATACGTCAAATACGGGTGATTTTGGTGAGGGTGGCTCTGATGGTGTGGAGAGAGTATTGGATTATTGGGCTGCTAAACAGGAAGGGCTGGATAATTCAGCTCAGGAAAGTAGCCTTGTCGATTGTGCAGAGGATGCCGCAGAAGAAAATCGAAATACTGAAGAGGAAGCACGATTTGAGGAGCAAACGAATACCAATGCGCTTGCAGAGGAAATATCGGAAGAGACAGCATTTTTAGATGCTTTGGAAGCCGATGCAGGTGAGTATTTGGAAACAGATGAAAGAGTCAATAACAGTGAAAGCGCCACACAAAGTTCTACGGACTCGGGTGATTCCAACCAAAATAGTTCTGATCGTATAGAAAGAGTTTTAGAGTATTGGTCTGCTCAAAAAGAACAGGCCGTTATTATGGGTGATGATACTGTGTTGGCGAGTAGTGCTGAGGAAGCTTTGGATAGGGAGAGTCACTCAGAACAGCTCTCTGAGCAAGTGTCAGATGAAATGGCTTTCATGGACGCAATGGAAACGGAGGTGGGTGAATATTTGGAACATCATGATCAAAGCCAGTCAGGTGAAAGTGTTGGTCGTGAAACAGGTCTAAATTTTGATCATTCAGGTGGCGGTTCAGACAGACAGCAAAAAGTATTAGAGTATTGGGAAGCGCAACAGAAAAATGCGGCTGAAAGCGATACAATTGCTGTTGAGGCGGTTCAAGAAAGCACCCAAGCGGACGCTCAACAAGCAGAGTCAGTGGCAGAAGGTGAGCAGCCAAGTCAGGAAGGAGCTGCAGAAGAATCTGTTAAAGACACGGTTGCAGAAAAGAACAGCGCTTTTCGTCAGCAGCAAGAAGATTATCAGATTTGGAAAGAGCGTATGCAAAGAGGCACCGATTTGATGAATAAGCTGGCTGGTATGCAAGCAAGCATGGCCGGTGCTTTTGGTGGTGCAGCCTTTATGGGTATTGCGCCGACTAAAGATAATCGTCCTTTGTTATCCAATCAGCCCAAACAGCAAGAGGAACGAGGAACAGGAAAAGGTTCAGGCAGAACGGGCTTTTTGCAAGGTGTGGTTTCAAGTATGGTTGAAGGTGATTCAGTGCAAGAGTTTACGAAAGAAGAAGTTTTTGAGGAAAAATATGAAGTTGCTTTTAAACAAAAAAAGCGTTATCAGCAGTATGAGCAGTTATTGGAGCAGCTTGATGAAGCTGATGCACCTGAAAGAGATTATCAAAAAATTGTGGCTGAATTATCCGAATATGTTGTTTATAATGTCTTTTCAGAAGATGGCTGTGGATATGAGCGTGCGCTTTGGATTTATGTGTTGAGTCGGTTACATCCTTCGCTATTGTTAAATCGTATTGAGCAAGTATGTAGTCAAAAATTAACAAATTTTAGATTTCAATTAACACGTTTTTTGCGAAAGAAATCTGTGATTAAGTTCAATAAAGCTGGTGCATTGTTTTTCGAGACTCCTTTTCAGAAGGTTTGTACGGAAGTGCTGAGGCTGTTATTGGAGAAAAGTCCCTTTCATTGTAATCCTAGTAATGAGCATGAGTTGATAGCGCTGGTTTGTAAGCATTTGCAGTTAGAGTTGCTTTTGGTAGATGATTGTGGTGATGACATTATGCTTAAAGAATTATCTCCAGAGCCTGATCGTTTTTTCGTTCACTTGCAAGAGTTCGACATTAATTGGCCTCAACAAAGATGGTTAATTTTGTGTCGGAGTGGTGTGTATATGGTGTTGCGACGAAAATAAATCGTTTGACGGCTTCCAAATTAAGCATACAATGTCACCGTCGTGATGGTTTCGAGTGGTTGGTGATTGAGTAGTTTGAGTGATGGAGCAATGTTAGCATGACAGAGCAGTATATTACGATTACAGAGTCAGCTCGATCTTATCTTCAAGAGCTTTTAGATAAGCAAGAGAGTGCTGCTATGGGGGTTAGAATATTCGTAGAACAACCTGGGACCCCTTATGCCGAGTGTTGTATGGCATACTGTGCAAAAAACGAACAAGAAGAGGAGGATTTGGCTCAGAATTGTGGTGAGTTTACAGCGTGGATAGAATCCAGTAGTGTACCGTACTTAGAGGATGCGGTGATTGACTATGCGAAGGAACGTATGGGTGGCCAGTTGACTTTTCGGGCGCCTAAGTCCAAGGTTCCGCGTGTAGGGGAAGATGCTTCTATTGAGGAGAGAATTAATTATATTCTGTATTCAGAAGTCAATCCATCTTTGGCGTCGCATGGAGGGCAGGTGTCTTTGGTTGAGCTGGTCGATGATGGAGAAACAGCTGTATTGCGTTTTGGGGGTGGTTGTCAGGGGTGTGCGGCTGTTGATATTACGCTCAAACAAGGGGTTGAAAAGTCTCTGGTTGGTCAGGTGCCTGGTCTTAAGCGTGTGAAAGATATTACAGACCATTCTAATACGGACCATGCTTACTATTAAGTAGAGCTGTTGCTTGTTATGTTGATTACCATTGAAGGCATTGATGGCAGCGGTAAAGGGACTCAAGCGCAGTTGTTGTTAAAGCGGCTGCTGGCCAAGGGTGTTTCTGCCAAGCTCTACAGTTTCCCGAATTATCAAACGACTTTTTTTGGCAAAGAAATTGGGGCTTTTCTTCGGGGTGAGTTTGGCTCACTTGAGCAGGTGCATCCGAAGTTGGCTGCGATTTTGTTTGCAGGTGATCGCTTTGAACAAAAACAAGCTCTGCAGAATGATTTAAATAATGGTTTGTATGTGATTTGTGATCGTTATGTTGATTCCAATATTGCCCACCAGTGTGCCAAATTACCTGAAGAAAAAATGCCTGAGTTTTGCCAATGGTTGGAGTGTTTGGAGTATGAAGTGTTTGGTATGCCTAGGCCTGATATAACTTTTTTTTTAGATGTGCCCTTGAGTGTATCTAAAGAGTTGGTTTTGCAAAAGCAGCAAAGAATTTACATGGATGAAAAAGAAGATATTCATGAGCAGGCCTATTTGTATTTAGAAAGAGTCAGTTTGGTATATAAGAAGTTGCTTGAGTATATAGGAAACACTGAGCATAAAAGTTGGATTAAAATAGAGTGTATGCGGTGTTCGTTCTTACGTAGTGCTGACCAAATTAATCAAGATTTGCTTGGGCAGATTATGGGTGTATGTAGTGTATAGTTGAGGTAAATCAGTTTAAAATGATTCAATCTATTACAACCCGTGTTGGTTGAACTGGCGAGCTTATTTTATAGCTATTATAATGCATAGAGATGTTAAGTATACTCGTGCATAATATGAGTTCTTTGTGTGATTTTTGTTCTATTGTCTTTTGTGGATAGTTGGTAATTTGGCAAAATTAAAAGCAGGGGGGAGGAAATGTCTGATGAAGAATTACACTATCGTTGGGTATGGGTTTTTGGCATATTACTTACCTTAGCTTTCATTGCTTTTTTGAGTTACCTTGCGGGCTTGATGCCCAAGGCTATGAAGTACGAAGACAATTATGGCACTCCCAAGTTTACGTATTATAAAGAGCTGGCTGAACGTAGTATCACTCCATTGAAAGAGCGTGCAGTTAAAGCTGCTTCGTTTGTGTCTGAAGGTACGCGTATAGAGTCAGACACAACAGTGGATCGTTCTGTTGCCGTGCTTGCAGAGCCAGTGACATTACAAGCTGGTTCATTTAAAAATAAAAAGGATGCTGATCAAAGGCGAGCGGAATTAGCCATGTTGAGTTTAGAAAGTCAAATTAAGAAGGTGCGGTTGGATTCTGGGCAGGTCAGATATCGAGTGATGCTAGGTCCGTTTCAAACCGCAGGCAGTTTGAGTACAGCTAGAGCTATTCTTAGCCTTAATGCTGTTGATTATTTGCAGGTGAGTAAGAGAGGGTAAGGAGGTGTCCCAAGAATAAAGTTTACAAGCTTCGCTCCTGAACTCGCTGCGCTCAGACATGCATCCGCTCACATTGTAAATTTTATTCTGGGACACCTCCTAAGCTCACTGCTCTATGGTATCTTTGGGTTGTAATTCTGCTGCAAATTTTTCTTGGGTGGCTTGTAGCCTTGGTAAAAGATTTTTTTCAAATTCATTTAAAACTGTTTGGTTTACATCTGAGCTTTGTATTTCTCCAAACAGCACTTTAGCCAGGTCGGGTTGATTAAATAAGGAGTCAACTACATGATCAAAGTTGTCTTCTGTTGTAGCCAGATGAGAAAAAATTTGGAACCCTGTTTGATAGGTGGTGGGCTTGCAGGTAACTGATATAAATGCAGATTCTTTTAAATGTAGTTGCTTCATTGCCTGTTTGTTGAACTTTTCCTGGCAATATGTAGCATGCCCTTCCCACAAATATTCTCTGGTTTTAGGGCTCGAATTTTTGTGTTGAAGATCTGTTTTGCTATTCTCGTACTGTGCACAGTGAATCAACTCGTGAGTTAAGGTCGAAAAAAAATTAGCAAAAGGTCTGGTACTAAAATGTGGCGCTAACATTATAAGCATTATCCAGTCTTTTTTGACCTTTTGAGTGCAAGCATAACAATCATTTATATATTCTATATTAAGAATTTTCGCCTGAGGATCAACATTGTTTTTAATGGCTTCATTGTGGGTTTGCCGTTGAAGGCTTGCGTGTAAAGAACATTGTTTTATTCTGTCGAACTTCTTTTTTTTAAGTATGTTACTCAGTTCTGTGAATGTATCTGATGCCTCATCAGTCTCGCTGATCTTTGTCTTGAGCTCATCAATTTCTTCGCTTAATTCATGTATGCTAACAAGATACTCAGTTTGTTTCTGAAAAGAACTGTATTGATTATTACGAGTTATTACGTAGCTTTGAATTTTGTCTGCACTGATGCTCCAAGATTTGGGCAATAATTTTTTGATGAGTGGAATTAAAGTGTCTATATTTTCGTGAACGGGGTGTTCAAACGATATTGTTCTTTGTTGACCAAGCTTCATGGGGGATAGTACGTCCCAGCTTTCTTTTTCTTCATTTACAGTTGAAGTTTCTGGTTGTGGGTTTGTTGATGTAGAAGCATATGGTAGATGAATAACCTTTTTCATACGATTTAGATTTATAGGTTCAGTATGAAGGGAGTCTGTCTGTACTCGTACTGGTGTAGAAAATATATATGCGGGGTCTGTATTAAAATCCTTGGAACGTCCACCACAACAAAAAACAGGTTTTATAAAGTTCCATATTTTTTTGCTGAGGGCGCTAAGGGTTTGATTATTTTTTCTGCCCTCCGTGGTGAGTATATGCTCTCGGTTTTGCGAAGCATTGATACGCATTGTGTATTCTTCTTAAATATTTTTTTCTGTTTTTACTGATATATTGCAGTTAGGTTGAGTAATTGAACAATACTTTAGATCGATACCTGCAGATTTTGAGATATTAAACTTGACTTGTCAACCAAAAATAGTTCATTTTATTAAGCCTATCATTGTTTTGTTGAAAACTTGTGGTAAGAAACAGCCATGAGCGATGTAATTTTCGTCACCTTAGGTGATGAAAATTGCATTTACACGGTAAAAGTCAGGCTTGAGAAAGCTATGGAAAAAGTAGAACAGAGGTAGGTGGGTTTGCTTTTTAAATTCTCATGAAATCATCAGAGGATGCTTTTATTAAATATTCTATGATCAATCTCAATTGGGTTTTGTTTGCTTTTCGAAAGACATCTAGGGGGCACTCTTTGGTAAAGTACTCGATTTCAGGGTGTGGTTCACGCAGCCAAATATAGAGTCTGTTTTTATCGGTGATTAGGTTTGAGAGGCTTTTTTGTATAGACAATAATAAGCCAATTTTTTCCATTTGTTCATCGGTGAGTATAATTTCATCTATGGCGGAACGCCACATTCCGATATTGTGAAGGGAAGATAAGCCTAGTAAGTGGTAGGTAGATTTTGGATTAATATTCCACTCGGCTGTTGCCTTTAGTAATGATTTCAGAGATTGATAACTTTCGTACTGCCTTTTATGTTTTTGCTGCTTTTCCAGGATCTTATATTGGTGCATGGAAGCTAGAACCTTTAATAGAGCTGTGTTGAGTCAAGGTTTAATAACATTTAGATATAGAATATTTAATCAGTTATAACCTTTAAAGTATATAATAGCTTATATTTTAAGCTTAGAGCATGGTTTGTTTAGATAGTATAAAATATGACCTATGGTTGTTAATTAATGATAAGAACTTTAGTGCTAAATCGGCATCAAATTAAAGGTGCTCATTTAGTACTTCTGTGGCTATTTGTTTAGCGCCTGCCTGTAAGTTGTTACGCAAAGACGATGCGGGCTTGTACTGTCACATTCGGTAAGTTCAGGGGCCATGTATCTGTTGGTTGTTGCTGAAAGGTGATCGAGTTGAGGAGCAGTGTCACTTTCTTTCCACTCAAGTAGAAGAGCAAAAGAGGCTTCAAGAGGGCGTTGTGTATCAGTTTGGTTTTGATTATTAGAATGAAAGGCAACTCAGACTGGGCCACTTTGACAGCTAATACCAAGAGGTAAGGGTTTAATTGTACAGTGTACAGCACCACGATTTACATCTGAGGGTGCTTCTATACCGAAGGGTGTAACTTTGTGGTCCGTTAGGGGGGATATTACATATGTATTGTGACTAACTATTTCTAAAGCTTTTTCCAAATTGCTCAAAATCTCATTTTCAGGTATCGTTTGCAAGCCTTAGCTGATTGTTCAGTTTAAAGGTGTTTGTTTTTTATTCCAGTCTGTATCGCTTACAAGTTAAGCTATTTTAGCCTTAGGAAGTACACGGATGCGTTTGAAGTCCATTAAAATTGTTGGTTTTAAATCCTTTGTTGATCCAACCCCTGTACCTTTTTCAAGTAATTTAAGCGCTGTTGTTGGCCCTAATGGTTGCGGCAAGTCTAATATCATTGATGCTGTGCGTTGGGTCATGGGGGAGAGCTCGGCTAAGCATTTACGTGGGGAATCCATGGCTGATGTCATTTTTAATGGCTCTACCAAACGTAAACCAGTTTCGCAAGCTTCGGTTGAACTTGTTTTTGATAATAGTGACGGTCGTTTAGGGGGGGAATATGCCAAATACAGTGAAATTGCTGTGAAGCGTCAGGTCACTCGAGATGGCCAGTCTACTTATTTTCTCAATGGCACACGTTGTCGACGTAAAGACATCACTCATATTTTTTTAGGTACAGGGTTGGGTGCGCGTTCATACGCGATTATTGAACAAGGTATGATCTCACGCTTGGTTGAAGCTAAACCTGATGATTTGCGTGTGTTTTTAGAAGAAGCGGCCGGTATTTCAAAATATAAAGAACGTCGCCGAGAAGCTGAAAATCGTATGCGCCACACTCGGGATAATTTAACCCGTGTGAATGACTTGCAAGAAGAGTTAACACGTCAGTTGGAAAAATTGGATAAACAAGCCAAAGCGGCTGAACAATTTCAATCGATTAAAGCTGAAGAGCGACAGAAGCGTGCAGAACTGCTGGTCATGCAGTGGCAATCAGTCGATAAAACTCTACAATCTGCAGTATATAGTATTCGTGAGCTCGAAGTACAGGTAGAATCCTATCAAGCTCAACGTACACGTGCAAATGCAGAGGCAGAGCGAGTTCGTAGCCAATGCCAAACACAAATGGAAAGCGTGAGTACAGTGCAAGAGCAGTATTACACCTTAGGCACAGAACTGGCTAAAGTAGAACAATCTTTGACTCATGCTAAAGAACGTATTGGACAATTGCAAGCAGATGCCATGCAAACTGAGCAGCAACTTCAGCAAGCTTTAATACATGAACAAACGGATGCCAATCGTTTAAAAGAAGCACAAGAGCGTTTAGATGCTTTGGCTCCTGAGCATGAGATGGCCGAAGCTACTTTAGAGGCTGCTTTAGAATCGCAGGCTGAAATAGAAGAGCAAGTACAGCAGTGGACTCAGGCTTGGGAACAGTTCAATGCTCACTCTTTT
This sequence comes from Pseudomonadales bacterium, assembly GCA_028281605.1. Lineage (GTDB taxonomy): Bacteria > Pseudomonadota > Gammaproteobacteria > Pseudomonadales > JANQJO01 > JANQJO01. The sequence continues at coordinate 6,655 of JANQJO010000104.1, read as the reverse complement.
CAAACACAGCAGCAAGCTGAAGTAGCACAAACTCAAATTACCCAGCTTGAAGAACAGCTTGGGCGTTTAATGGATCGTTATAACCGTTTGAAATTGGAAAAGAATACACTTGACACGCAAGTGCTAGAGGAAGAAGTGGAAGCTTTAAATACAGCTTTAACTGAGCACAGCACACAAGAAGCCCAATTAGAATCTGAGCTGAGTGATGTACAGCAACGCATTAAAACGCAAAGAGAGCACAATAATTGTTGTGTTGAACAACTTGATGAACATAAACATCAAATTCAACAATGGGTTGGGCGACGTAGTTCATTAGAGGCTTTACAAGAAGCTGCATTGGGTAAAGATCAAGAAAATATCAACGCTTGGTTGTCCCAGTTGAATCTATCCGCACAACCTCGTTTGGCACAAATCCTCAAGGTAGAAAGTGGTTGGGAGTTGGCGTTGGAGACCGTTTTGTCTAAAAGCTTGCAGGCAGTGTGTGTGGATCGTAATGATGCTGAGCGCCTGGAGGCATTGCAAACTCTTGAAGCCGGGCAGGCTATGTTATTCGCCAATGAAGAGCAGTTTGCAAGTAATTGTGAGACAGCAACGATGTTGGCCGATTTATTGCCTTTAACGACAAAAGTGAAAGGTGCTGGTAGTTTATTAGCGGGTATTTTTATCGCTCAAGATTGGCAAAGCGCTTATGAGTGCCGTGCCCAGCTGCAGCCGGGTCAGAGTATTGTGACTCAAACAGGTCTGTGGTTAGGTAAGGATTGGGTGTTCAAACGAGCCAGTGGTGATGAGCAAGACAATGTCTTGGTGCGCCAAAAAGAACTAGAAGCAATCAATCAAAATTTAGAAGTGGGTACGGTTGCTGTAGCCAATTTGGAGCAAGCTTTGTTGGAGGGGCGTGCTTCGCTCAATGAGCTAGAAACGATTGCTCAAGAACAGCAGAGCCGACTCAAAGCCATGCATCGACAGATCAGTGAATTGAAGTCACAACAAGCGGCTAAGCAGGAAAGGTTGGATCAACTGCTGGCAAGGCGCAAGCGTATTGAACAAGAGTTTGGTGAAATTGAGGGTCAAACGACTGAGTATCAGCAAGCGCTTGCCAAAGCTCGCCAAAGCTTGCAGGAAACTGTGGATCAAATGGATGACATACAATCCCAGCGAACTGAGCTAAAATCGCAGGAAACAGAGCTCAAAACGGGGCAGCAGCAGGTGCGTGAACAAGTACAGCAAGCACGTGATCGAGCGCATCAATTGGATTTAGAATACAAAACAGGTGCAGCTACAGTGGCTTCTACGACGCAAGCGTTAGAGCGTTTGCAAACGCAGGTGAGTGAATTACGCCAGCGCCAAGAGACACTGCGTGCTAATATTACTGAGCAAGAAGCACCGCAGCCGAAATGGTTGGAAACACGTGAGATTGTTTTAACCCAGCGTTTAGAAGTAGAGCGAACTTTGCAAGAAGCACGAACGGTTTTGGGCCATTTAGAAGCTGAGTTGGCTGATCATAATCGTCAGCGTGAAACGGCTGAGAAGGTTTTGAGTGAACAACAGCAACAGCTGGAAGCACAGCGTTTACATGGCAGTGGTGCGCAAGTGGAGAAAACGCATTTTGAACAACAATTAGCTGAAATGGAAGCAAACATAGAGGAGGTGAGCCAAGCACTGCCTCATGAGGCAACGGTAGAAGCTTGGCAGCAAGCATTAGAGCGTTTAAAAAACCGAATTTCACGTTTGGGAGCGATTAATTTGGCAGCCATTGAGGAATTCAAAGCAGCGCAGGAGCGTAAACAGTATTTGGATGAGCAGCAAGCAGATATTGAAGAAGCTTTGGAAACCTTAGAAGTGGCCATTGCTAAAATTGACCAAGAAACAAAAGAGCGTTTTAAAGAAACCTTTGATGTAGTTGATCAAGGTTTACAGGTTTTATTTCCTAAAGTATTTGGCGGTGGTCATGCGTATTTAGAGTTGACTGGGGACGATTTGTTGGAGACAGGTGTGGCAATTATGGCCAGGCCTCCAGGTAAGCGTAACAGCACCATTCATTTGCTTTCCGGGGGAGAGAAGGCACTAACGGCTTTGTCATTGGTATTTTCTATTTTTCAGCTAAATCCGGCGCCCTTTTGTATGTTGGATGAGGTTGATGCGCCTTTGGATGATGCCAATGTAGGGCGTTTTTGCCGTTTAGTACAGGAAATGTCGCGTGATATTCAATTTATTTATATTACCCATAATAAAATTGCCATGGAAATGGCGCATCGTTTGATGGGTGTGACCATGCATGAACCTGGTGTTTCGCGTATGGTCTCAGTGGATGTGGAAGAAGCTGCACAATTAGTGGGTGCTTGATAGTAGTGGGTGCTTGATAGCATTTAGGCAATACAAATTGCATGGTTAGAGGAGAGATGCATGGACATTGGACTACGAGAAGTGTTGATTTTGATTGGGTTACTGATTATCAGCGCTGTTTTGTTGGATGGGTTTAGGCGGGTGCGTCAGGCTAAGCGTCCGAATTTGAAGATGGACTTAGACTTGTCTAGTCATGTCGAAGGGGATCCTTTTAACGCTGAATTGCCCAATGGTGGAGCTCGTACCAGTTGTGCTCATGCAGGCAGTGAGCAAATGACTAAGGCGGATACTCAAAATGAAAAGAAGGCTTCCTTTTTAGAATCTGTACCAAGTTTTGATAGTCCTAGATCGGTTTATCGCGATCGGTCGACGGTGGCAACCTCGTCTCCGCAACCAGCACGCCCAGTGTCTGAATCTGCAGCGCAAAAAGTTTACAAACAAGCCTTAGCCGGGCATACACAAAAAAAAACATCGGTTCAGTTGGCTGAACAGCCTGTAGCTGCTTCTTCTGTCAGTTCCTCTGCTTCTATCACCTCCAAAAAAAAAGCACAAAACTCTCCGCATTCCCCACACTCCCCGCAAGAGGTGAAACCGCAAGAAGTTCTGATTATCAATATCATGGCTAAAAGCCCAGATAAACCTTTTACAGGAGATTTGTTACTGAAAGCGATTTTAGGCAATGGTTTACGTTTTGGAGACATGAATATTTTTCATTATTATGAAACCGTGGGTACTGGGGAAAAAACTGTGTTTAGTTTGGCCAACTGTCTTGAGCCGGGTACCTTTGATTTGACCAAAATGAATGACTTTGCAACTACTGGTGTGTGTTTATTTATGACATTACCTGCCTCCAGCAGAGGACAGTGGGCTTTTGAGTTGATGCTCACGGTTGCTCATAAATTGGCTGACATTTTGGATGCTGATCTTAAAGATTCTAGACATAAGCGCTTGACGCAAAGGACATTAGAAGGCTTTAAGCGAAAAGTACAGGCTTTAGATGAAAATCGGACAGATTCGGCTATAGTCTAACTTCGCTTGTGAGCTTGTGATCTAAAGTGCTAGCTTTCTTTTTTATTGTTTGTTTTGATGACTAAATCTGTGTCTGTTCAAGAAAATGTGTTGTCACTTAGACAAAAGCTCAAGGAATATGATTATCACTACTATGTTCTAGATGATCCATTGGTCAGTGATGCCCAGTACGATCGGTTTTGGCAAGAATTGTTTCGTTTAGAGCAAGCGCACCCTGAATTCATAACGGCCGATTCGCCAACCCAAAAAGTGTCAGGTCAGGCTGTGTCTGGTTCAAAAGAGGTGGTGCATGCTGTCCCGATGTTGTCCTTGGATAATGTCTTTTCTGAGGTCACCTTGGGAGAGTTTTATCAACGCTTATCTGATCGGCTTAAGGCGCAAGAACCGATTACTTTTGTCTGTGAGCCTAAATTGGATGGTTTGGCCGTAAGCTTGATCTATGAAAAGGGCGTTTTGGTACAAGCGGCCACTCGTGGTGACGGTTACGTTGGGGAAGATATCACTCACAATATAAAGACCATTGCTGCGATGCCTTTAAGTTTACGTAACCCGAATGATCAGGCTGAGAGTTTACCAGCTGAGTTAGAAGTGCGAGCAGAAGTGTTCATGTCCAAATCGGGTTTTATCGATTTGAATGGGCGTATGAAAGTAGAAGGCGGAAAAATTTTTGCGAACCCACGTAATGCGGCAGCGGGCAGTTTGCGTCAACTGGATCCTCGGGTTGCGGCTCAACGGCCATTAGAATTTTATTGTTATGCGGTTGCTCGTATCAGTTCAGAATTTCAACTCCACACACATGAGCAGGCGTTAAAGCAAATTCAAGCGTGGGGGCTTAGAGTGAATCCATTGTTGCAGTTGGTGGTGGGAGTTCCTGGTTTGGAAGCTTATTATCAAACGATTCTTAAGCAGCGTGAGCAGTTGCCTTATGAAATTGATGGGGTTGTGTTTAAAGTGAATCGTCTGGATTGGCAGGAGCAGTTGGGTTTTGTGGCTCGTGCTCCGCGTTGGGCAGTGGCCTATAAATTTCCTGCGATAGAGGCTACAACCACCTTGCAAGCCGTGGAATTTCAAGTTGGACGTACGGGAGTGATCACACCTGTGGCTCGTTTGCAACCGGTTGAAGTAGGGGGGGTCATGATCAGTAATGCTACTTTGCACAATATGGATGAAGTGGTGCGACTGGACTTACGTATAGGGGATCAAGTGGTGGTTTATCGTGCTGGCGATGTGATTCCCAAAGTGGTGAAACCGATTTTAGCCAGGCGACCCAAAACTGCTTGTGCGATTATGATGCCGAGTCAATGTCCGGTGTGTGGTTCTTGTTTACAGCGTATAGAGAGTGAAGCTCAAATTCGATGTACAGCAGGGCTGTTTTGTCCAGCACAGTTGATTGAAAGCGTGCGTCATTTTGCTTCGCGGCGAGCTTTAGATATTGAAGGTTTGGGAGAAAAACTGATTAAACAGTTGGTAGATCAAGGGATGGTGACAACTGTGGCTGATCTTTACGCATTAGAATTAGAGCCCTTGGCTGCTTTGGAGCGTATGGGCATCAAATCTGCAGAGAATTTGTTAGAGGCTTTGCAAAACAGTAAGCAGACTACTCTACCTAAGTTTTTGTATGCATTGGGTATCAGAGAAGTGGGGGAAGCGACAGCATTGTGTTTGGCGCAGGCTTTTAAAACTTTGGAGGCCTTAATGGTTGCAGATGAGCAGAGTTTGGAGGCTGTTAAAGAGGTAGGTCCAGTGGTTGCTGGTCGTATTGTGGCTTTTTTTCAAGAACCGCATAATCGACAGACTATTGAGCGTTTACAGGCAGTGGGTGTTTGTTGGCCCCAGATCAGTGTTGCTGAAGCGAGTATAGAAGAGCACCCTTTTATGGGTAAAACAGTGGTGCTTACAGGGGCTTTGCAAGAAATGACGCGTGTGCAAGCAAAGGAGCAGCTGCAAGCGTTGGGGGCGAAGGTCAGTAGCATGGTTTCAAAAAAAACGGATTATGTTGTGGTTGGACAGGACGCAGGCAGTAAGCTAAAAAAGGCGCAAGAATTGCAAATAAAAACTTTAGATGAAACAACTTTTATACGATATTTGACAGAAGGTTTAACGCACGATGACGCTTAATGAGAGTTTATCGGAGATGAAGTCGGCGTGGATAGCATTGGTGGTATTTCTGGTATTGTTTGGGTTTGGGTGTTCTTCACGGCCGCCTGCTGATATTGAAAATATTTGCTATGTTTTTGATGAGCGACGTGATTGGTATAAAGCGGCGCTTAGAGCACAAAAGCGTTGGCGGATGTCTGTTCCTGTTGCTATGGCTATTATTTATCAAGAATCGCGTTTTCAAGCGCAGGCAAAGCCACCTAGGCGTTATTGGTTGGGTTTTATTCCTGGGCCAAGGCCATCGACAGCTTATGGGTATGCGCAAGCTTTAGAGACCACTTGGGATGTGTATCGTAAGCAGACTAAGCGTCATGGAGCAGACCGAGATGATTTTGCTGATGCGATAGACTTTGTGGGTTGGTATAATCATAAAAGCGTAAAAGAATTAAAGCTTGCGTTTAATGATGCCAAGCCCTTGTATTTGGCTTATCATGAGGGTCAAGGGGGTTATAAGCGTGGGACTTACCGTCAGAAAAAGTGGCTGATGTTGGTTGCGGCGAAGGTAAAGCGCCGAGCAGATCGTTATCGGGGCCAGTTAGCACAGTGTCAAAAACAGTTGCAAGCACCTTGGTGGAAGCGGCTTTAAACTTACAGGATAATTCTACTCATTTAAAAGCCCAGCATCTTTGAGTTTTTGCTTCATGAGACGCAGTTCTTCATTTTGTTGCATAAGCAGAGTATCCTTTTGTATTAAAGCTTGATTTTTCTTTGCTAAAGCTTCTTTAGTTTCAGTTAGAGTTTCTTTGGTTTCAGTTAGAGCTTCTTTAGTTTCAGTTAGGGCGCGATCTTTTTTTGTCAAAGCACGTTGAAGGTTTTTGATGTCCTCTACGATTTCATCTTCCATATCCATTTGTTTTAAGAGCTGAGCATCTGCTCTAGCACTTTGTAAACGACGCAATAAGGGTTTGTATTTTTCGGGGACGGTGTCTTCTTGTATATTAAGAATATGCTGGTTTTCGCAACTGTTGTGTTGATCAAAAATAGACAAAGCCTGTTCAATTTCAGTGGGGCGTTTTGCACTTAAAAAGGGAATTTGAATGATATAGCAATCATGGGTTAAAGATTCAATGAAGGCTTCTTTTGTTTCAATGGTATTGCCATGAATGACATCAATGACTTCACGATT
>JANQJO010000152.1 GCA_028281605.1 Pseudomonadales bacterium | reverse complement strand
TGTCCCAGAATAAAGTTTACAAGCTTCGCTCCTGAACTCGCTGCGCTCAGACATGCATCCGCTCACATTGTAAACTTTATTCTGGGACACCTCCTTACTCACTCCATCAGCTGATACAATTGTCTAGTTAAAGCCAATTCAATGGTATAGAGTTGGTTATACTCTTTGGCAGTCATGGTTTGAAGATAGCTGGAAATTTAGCAATAAGTTTTAGCATACTTTTTCTGTCGGCAATACCCAGAAACTTTTTGTTTAACTTTGCTATCTATATAGGGGAAAGTTGCATTACTTATGTTTATTTCCAGTTTATTTGTAAGGTCTAATGTTAGGATTTTGCCTATTCTTTATATATGTACATATGTTTGTGTAAGAATAATTATTAAACTGATTTTAAAATATTAATGGCTTCTACTCTATTTTTAACATTCAATTTCTTGTAAATATTATGTGTATGTAATTTGATTGTGCCCAGAGACCGGCAAAGTTCAATAGATATTTGCTCATTGGATTTCCCTTCGTTCATTAGTTCTAAGATTTCTTTTTCTCTTTTGCTTAATTTGAGTATGAGGCTATCTGATTTAAAATCATTTTCTTGCTTTTTCAGTTGAATTAATTCCTTTGCGAACTTTGGCGCTACTTTTTTTTTGATGGCAAGTTCAAGAGTTGGGGTAATAGAAAAGTCTGTTTTATAATATGCTAACACACAGTTAACATTGTTAGTAATATTTGTTATTTGTATATAGTAATCTAATGAAAGCTCTTTGTTGCCACGTGCATGATAAAAATAAATGGCAAATAAATATATACTGATTAAATCACCTCGAAGCCCAAGTTTTTTAGCTTGGGATATCGCGTCTGTCAGCATCACTTCGGCATGAACATGCTCTGAATTTTTATGTTTTAAAATAGACAATAGCAAATATTTTATTGGTGTTATCATATTATTTTCTGTTGTTTTAATAGCACTTAAATTGTCTTCATCATTTTTTTTATATTTATACTCTTCAGATAACTCAAATCGTATTTTTGCTATTTTGCATGGCTCTAAAAAAAATCTAAACGGCTTGTCAATTTTTTTGAGTAACTTATCACTTTTTTGCATTACATAAAGAGAAAGTTTTTCTTTTTTTATGGAAAGATACATTAAAGATAAATTTTGGTAATAAATAAATTTTATTGAACAATCTTTTGTTTTTAATATAAAGTTTGATAGCCTTTTAAATAAATTGCTGTGATGTTGAGTGACTGTTTTGGTGCCTGAAAAAGGCAAATGAAAAAGCTCTATAAGATCTAAAATAAAACAATCTTGAATTTTTTTTCCAAAAGACCACTTCTTAATTTTTTTTAGAATTTTTATATAAAATTCATAATTTCCATTTCGATAATATAAGCTACTTAATAATTTAAAAGCTTGTAATAGTGAATAAACATCTTCTTCTAACATGCTTTTTTGTAGCATTTTCTCAAAAAGGCTTATTAGCAAATTTCTGTTTTGATCATTGATTGATAAATTTATATACGTAAGCATCAAGCTACTATTTAATACATTCCAGCCTGTATTTTCTAGCATAAGAAAAGGTGGTTTCTTATGCTTATTTTTATTTGGAAAATAATGGTAAAGAGCCATCTGTGAAAGTTTTGAGCTGCTCGCACTGATTCCAATAGAGTCTTCTTGAGTATGATATTTTTTAGATAAAATGGATTGATCTTGTTCTGAAAAATTTGATGGGTTTGATAATAGCCTAGATAACTTTTTATTATTTTCATAGTCGTGGTAATTAATAGAGATAAAAAAAAGCCTTTGAATAAGAAAGCGATTTTGATATAAAAAATCCTCTGGTATGGTCAAAATACCTTTTAAAGATATGTTTTCTACGATTTGATTAAAATTATTAGAAAACAAGTGTTGGCAAAGGTAGTGCAAAAGTTTAGTCCATTGCTTTTTTTTAAGAAAAAATAATGGTGATTTTTTTGATATTTCTGTGTTTAAAGTAGAGTGTGATGTTATGTTGCTTTCATGAACTATATTTGAATCATAATTTTTTAATGTTTGTATGATTTTATACCCAGTGTTTTCGCATGCAGAATAAATATATTCTAGTGTTTCTAAATCAGCAGTGGTACCAATATGACTTGCGAAGCTCAAAAAAGAGCCATAATCTATTTTTAAGTCGTTCTGGTCAACAATAAGGCTGTCGTTTTTGAATAATGTTTCTAAAAAGCAAGGATGGGGCTTTTCCCTAGAAATTAAAATAAATTTGCATCTATTTATATATTGAGAAATAATTTGGCTAAGTTCATATAGTATTTTTGTGTCTTGTGTTTCTGAAAGTTGATCTAAAACAATAAAGTGTTGATTTGATGGAATAGAAGTAGACTCTGTTCCTATTCTTTTCTTGGGTAAAGAGCTATTTAAAAATGAGGCTATAAATTTTTTAAGAGATTCCTTTTCAGTAAAAACATCGCTATTTTTCTTAAATGAGCTACTGGTAATTTCTTGTGTAGCAAAGTCTATGTAGAGAAAATTTTTTCTTTTTTTTTGTATCCAATATTTAACTAAACTTGTTTTTCCGTAATTTGGTAAACTAGAAATATAGGCTAAATCACATTGCTCTAAATGGGATAATTTAATTTCTAGCTTACGTGATGTAATAAATTGTTTCATATATATCTTGAATCGCGATCGTTTAATGATGCAAAGCGTTTTGCTATCTTTAATGAAACTGAAGACAATATTACATGATATGTGAAGTTTTTGCTATAGAGATTGTAGTTTAGAAAGTGAACGTGAAGTCGCTTTTTCATATTGTGAAAGTCCTTAGGGGGTTGTTTATGAAATTTGAGGTATTAATTGATGAGCTTTCTCAAAGATTAGGTTTAAGTGTTCAAAATATAGGAGAGTCCTGTATAAGTTTTGATGTTGATACGAATAAAGTAGTAAATATATATAAGCTTGATGTCAATATACTTATCAAAACAAGTTTAGGTGTGTTAAAAGAAAATACTTTAGAAGAAAGAAAATTAAAGTTTCGAGATTTATTGCACAGCTCAGCAGCTATGATTTTATTGGACAATACAGTTTTAAGTATTGATTTGAATAAAAATGAAATCATTTTACATAAAAAAATGCCTTTAAATGCTTTAACTGTAAGTAATCTTGAAATTGAGTTAGAAAAATTTTTAAATACTGTTGATTATTACAATAACACTCTTTAATCAAGTATAAGTTTCGCATTAATATAAGGGATGTTAAATCAATAGATAAAACAGTTATGAGTTTATAAAAAACATGGGTTAGGAACGTGTGCGAAATAACTTTAACATTTGTTGCTTCTGAACTTGCTTTGCTCAAACATGCATTCGCTCTAAATGTTAAGGTTATTTCGCCACGTTTCTTAACTAAAATTAGTCTGTGCGCGTATGTGCTTGTTAAAGGTGTGACAGTATAACCATGTGAAAAAATTAATGTGTGTATTATCTTTAAACAAGACTAGAGAATTAATATTGTTTGGGTGAAAATAACTTTTAACTTAAAAATAGACAGTCCTATAAGTATAGCTATTTATGACAAAAAGAATCGTTTGGGGTCAAAAATAGATTTATAGATTATTTGAAAGAGTTCATAAACATTTCATAACAACTGACAGCAAGTAAATGAACTCCGTTCTTAACGTTGTTTTTGGAAAAATAAGTATTATTTACAGTTATTTCATGGTGATTATGTTTCATATTGATGTTGTTAGTACATAAAAGTTATTTATTACAAATATATTGGTTGACTGGTTGATGTATGTTTAAACGACGCTTAGGGTTGATAATCATTATTTGGTTATTGAGTTTCGGTTATGCCGAAGCTGCTGCCTGGGGCAATCTAAGATATGAACACTTTTCTCAAGATGAAGATTTAGTTGCATTGCTCATGGATTTTTCATCGAGTATTAATGTCCCATTGGTTATTAGTAATAGAGTCAAAACAGGTATAGTCGAGAAGGTCAATGGCCATTTTAAAGGTCTAACGGCCAGAGGCTTTTTAACTAAACTTGCTTCTATTTATCAAATAGTTTGGTATTATGATGGACATATTTTATATGTGTATCATGCAGATGAAATGCTTACAGAGTTGTTTCAATTAGAACGTGCCAAAGCAGATAATTTACGTAATACTTTAAAAGAACTGGGTGTATTTGATGAAAGATTCAATTGGAAGATGATGCAAGATCAGAATATTATTTTTATCTCTGGGCCTCCTAGATATATCCAGCTTATTAGAGAGATCTCTATTTTGTTAGAGAGAAAATTTGAGAAAGAGTCTGTATATACAGTTAAAGTTTTTTCTTTAAAATACGCTAGTGCAACAGATAGAGAGTTTAATCACAGAGGTCAAAGAATTGTGGTTCCTGGAGTGGCAACAGTGCTTAAAAGTATTCTTGGTCAGAATACTAAAATTGCACTAGGAGACAGTGAAGCTGATTTGATTGCAGGCTTGGAAGATACAGGTTCAGGGTTGCCTGGTTTAAAAGGTACGGGAGTTAATCGAAATAGTCAAGAAAATGGAAGTAGTACCAGTAGTAGGGTTTTAGGCCAAGATCTAAATCCGCAGCCTGAAAATACAAGTAATAATGCTAGGTCAGGCCCTTCTTTAGCAAATATTGAAGCGAACGCTCAAAATAACACAATTATTGTTCATGATTTACTTGAAAGAATGGATATGTATGAAGAGCTTATTAAATCATTTGATAATCCTATCCAGCAGGTGGAAATCGAAGTTTCAATTGTTGAGATTAATACAGATAGGCTCAATGACATTGGTGTAGATTGGAGACTAAGGGATAAGAATGGTTTTTTTGGGTTTGGTGATTTTCAGGATGTAATAAATGATACTACAGAAGGGTTTTCCCATAATTTTACTAATGATATTAGTAATCTATCTGCTATTTTGGACGGGGAAAATACAGGTGAGTTTTTTTTAGGAAAAATTAAAATGTTGTCAACTGAAGGAGAAGGGCAAATTTTGTCTCAACCTTCAGTAATTACTATGAATAACTTAGAAGCAATCATCGACAATAGTACTACTTTTTTTGTAAAGCTTGAGGGGGAAGATGAAGTTGATTTAGTACCTGTTTCAGTTGGCTCCGTGTTGCGCGTTACGCCTAGAATTATAAAAGAGGGTGTTTTATCAAAAATAATGCTAAATGTATCTATAGAAGATGGCCAATCACTAGATGATACAAGTAATAATGTTAGAGTTGATGATATTCCAACGGTGACTAAAAGTGTTATTAATACACAAGCTGTGATTGATGAAAGAAGTAGTTTACTTGTGGGTGGTTTTTTCTTTGATCAAAGAACATCACAAGTACAAAAAATGCCACTCTTAGGTGAATTGCCAGGTTTGAAGTATTTATTTTCTAATGAGTCAAAAGAGAGAAGAAAGATTGCTAGATTGTTTTTGATAACACCTAAAATTGTTGATAGTATTGAAAGTTACGCACAATCTGAGCCTGTGCGTCGGATACTGGAAGAACATGCTAATTTTTATGAGTCTGGCTACCAGACACCGGATTATCCTATTTTTGATTAAAAAACATATAATAACATAGTGTTATGGCTGATAATCGATATCTACTGAAAGTATTAACAGGAATATATCAGGAATCTGAGTTACCTTTGGAATATGGTGAATATATTCTTGGTCATTCACTGGAATGTGATATTAATATTGAAGATGCGACGCTTTCTGGTCCAGAAATTAAAATAATGGTATCTGAAGAAGGTGTACGCATTGAAAAATTGAACGCGGATCGTAGTATGTCGTATCAGGGCGTTTACACAGAGTTATCTGAATTTGTAGTAGATGTTTATCAGCCGATCAATTTAGAAGGTTTTTGTTTTGCAATCGGTTTAGAGGGAGAAGAATGGCCTGATATTGATTTGAATGAAAAGCAAGTTGAGCCAGAGTTGGATACAATTGAAGTTAGTCAAGAAGGTGAGGAAGCAGAAAGTGAAGAAATTGCAGAGTTTAGTGAAGCAATGTTGCTGGAAGATGGTGTTAGTGAAGAACATGAAGTTTTAAATGAAGAAGTTACACAGTCAGAAGATGATTTTAATATTAATCCTACACAGGAAATACAAGAGTTTACAGATAATCACGGTGGATTATCGGAAACTGTAAGAGAAGAAAATGAACATAAACCAGTTGATCCAGCTTCATCAGGTGGTAATAAAAAAAATAAAATTAACCTTTATACAAAGATAGCTGGTTTGGTTTTTATAATAGGGGTTATTGGAATTATAAGTGTGAGTTTTTACCAAGGATTACAAGATCAAAAAAAGCAAACAAAACAAATTGTTTTATCAGATGAAGAGATTATTAGAAAAATAATAAAAGAAAAAAAGTTGAAGAAGGTTAAGGTTGTCTCCAGTTTGGAAAACCCTAATCTTCCAAAAATAATAGGGTATGTTACAACAGATAAAATGTTTGGAGATTTAGTATCTGAATTGGCAAGAAATAGGGTCCAGTATGAAATGGATGTTTATATTGACGAACATATGTTAAGTGCTGGTTACTCTTTATTAAATGCTTTTTCGTTTAGAGGGGTAGAGTTAGGGATTGGAAGAAGACCCGGTACTATTGTGGCAAAAGGTTATATTGAAAATTTAGATAAGTGGAATAAAATAAAGGCTGTTATTGGGAGAGATATTGAAGGTTTAAAATTGCTGGTTGATGAGGTTGATACACCTGCTAGAAGGTTGGAAAAATTAAATGAAATTCTTTTGGATATGGATTTGGAAAGTGAAGTTAAATTATTTTTATCAGATGAGGGGATTATTTTTGCTAGAACTTCTTTGAGTACTTCTAATGAGCCTAAGTGGCAAATAGTAGAAGATGCATACAAGAAAAGTTTTGGAGATCAACCAAGGTTAGTAACCCTTGTAGATAAGAGAAATTGGATTAATATAAAGAGTGTTAACTTAGGAGCGGAGCCTTATTTAGTTTTAGCAGACGGAAGAAAGTATGTTGAAGGAGCATTGATGGATAATGATTATATTGTTGAAAAAATAAATGAGGATGGTGTGATATTAAAAGGGAAGTATGGGATTCGTGTAATGCCTTTAAGATTAAAAGAGTGATATATAGCTAATTTTAAGGATAATGTGATGAATGAAGTAAATAATGATATCAAGCCTGTAATAGAAGAGTATAAGTTACTTGTAGATGTAGAAGGCAAGTATAAGCAAGAGGTTTTGAATCTTCTAGATAAACATACAAAAGATATCAAAAAAAAGCTTCAACAAGGTTGTATGCAAGATGAATACATATTATGTAATAAACTCATAGCAGGTATGGAAACCACTCGAGTTATTGTTGAAAAAATATGGAAATTAGCTAGAGAGCAGAGCAAAGTTAAAGAAGAACAGGCTATTTTTGATGGCGCAGTAGGATAATCTTAAAAATTAGTTTTTCATTAATGGGATTCAAAATAAAAAAAGAGGAAAATTAAAATGGGTATTGGTGCTAATATTTATAATTTTGGGGTAAATACAATCGCTGAGGCTGAGAATAGTTTGCAATCGGGTCTGGAGTTGGTTGATGAAGATGATCCAAAAGGACTCATTCGTTTGCAAGTATTAGCCTTTCTTTTTACTAATACAGTGCAGTCTATTAGTGGTACTTTGCAGTCAGTGAGTACTGCAACGCAGGCTGCTGCACAAAGAGTAGGGCAGTAAAAAAATACTTTAATGTTGAGCCAGTTTTTATTTTGGCTTTGGGTATTAATACCACATGTTTTAGGTTTGTGTGTGGTGCTTGCTAACTTTTGTTAATTGAAATTAAAAGAGTAGTGATATGCAAGAGAAAATGCCAAAAAAGGAAGACAAAGGTGTGAATTTAAAAGAAGTTGCACAATTGTTTTCTGAAGCTGGGTTTTTAGCTTCTAGGTATTTGATGGCCGATGAAGCTGATGAGTTGCATGAAATTATTGAGTTGGCTTATCCAGGAACGGAGGCACCTATTATTGGTAAAGCCTATAATTTGATATGTAAAAAAGCTACAGGTGAGGCAATTACTTTATTGGAAAAGACAATTGTTACAAAAGGTGATAAAGCAAGTGACTTGCTAAGGGGGTTTTTAGGTTTGGCCTTCTTTGAGAGTGGAGAGATGGCTAGTGCTGAAAAAGTTTTGTCAAAAGTAGTACAAACCAAAGATCCAGTTGCACAAGCAATGGCGCAAGATTTAATGAAAATGATAAAAAAACAGGGGTAAATATGAGATGGCTATATTCGCATCAGAATTTTCTGCTATGCAACAGAGTGGTCTTAGTTTAGGAGTTAATCCAGGAACTAACAGAGCAGATCCAGTTCAGGGGCAGGCGAATATTCCGGCTAGTACTGTTATTAATAGTCATGTAGAAACAGCTGATGCTTTAAAGTTTATGGAGGCTATCAGTGGCACTGTGCCGGTTGGATCTTTTGATAAAGCGGTGGATGATCAGCTTAAGAGATTGCGTCAATTACAATCTGTTGGAGAGGCAGATGATACGCATGGTAGTTTAGGTGAGAATGTAATTTCAAGTTTGCGGGGAGTTCAGGATAGACTTGATAATTCTTACAAAAATATTGAAATGCAAATTATTGAGCATTTGAAAATGGATACAATGAACCCAGCTCAAATAGTGGCCCTTCAGGTTAAAGTGTCAATGTTTAGCTTTGAATTAGAAATGGCAAATGGTATCGTACATAAAAGTGGACAGCATATAGATACATTCTTACGCAGTCAGTAAATACAGCGATTTATCGCGGTTTTTAAGCAAAGCTTCTTCTTATATTGAAGAGGCTTGTTGCTATTTCAGTTAGGTGCTTGGTATGTGTACAGTTAAGCTAGGCTTTAGCCTGCGAAGTATTACTGTATATTTTGTTTTATGTTTGTTGCTTACAGGGTGTAAGGTTGATCTTTATTCAAATTTGGATGAGAGAGAAGCTAATGAAATGTTAGCTGTGCTACTTAAAAATGATATAGCTGTTAGTAAAAAACCGGGAAAGAAAGGTAAAGTGCATTTGTCTGTTAAAGAATCACAGATGGCAGATGCGATCAATATTTTAAAAAGTCATGGTTACCCTCGCGAACAATTTTTGGATGTTTGTGATATTTTTGAAAAAAAAGGTTTGATTTCTTCCCCTATGGAGGAAAGGGTTAGATTTATTTGTGCGGTTCAACAAGGTTTGTCAGAAACTTTATCTCAATTAGATGGTGTGATCACTGCTAGAGTACATGTGGTTCTACCGGAAGTTGATGGTGCAGGTGAAGAGCTTGTGCCTTCTTCGGCTTCAGTTTTTATCAAATATTCTAGTGATGTTAACCTGCAAGCTTTTATTCCACAGATCAAGTTACTCGTTAACAACAGTATAGAGGGTTTGAATTATGGGAAAATCTCTGTTGCGCTGTTTCCTGCAGAGACTTTGTCTAAAGATACTCGCCCTAAAACGCCTGGTAGAGCAGTTGTTAAAAATTCGGATGAAAGCTCAAACCGTTTGTATGTAGCATTGGCTGTGCTTGCTGTGATTGTGTTGGGTAGCGTTGCTTTTAGTGGCTTTTTATTGTTCAAAGCTCGTCGAAAAAAATAATATATCTAAAGTGAATCGGTTGATGTATTATACATTTTTTCTTATTTAAAGTATTACACATAGATAGAATGAAGCCTCTAGTACCGCTAACTGACCAGTTAAAGTTTTATCAATTCAGTCAATTGCCTGTTGGTTCTATGGGCTTTGTTGACAGTAGTTGGCTAGAAATAACTGATTATTCGCTGTTGCTTTGCCACTTTTCTCAATTTCATAGGGCTAGTGTTTGTGTCTCAAAGTATTTGTTGGAATATTTCAAATTATCTGTTTTAGACCTAAGTCTTATGGAAAAAGATGAAATTAAATTATTGATTGTTGATGGAGCAGAAGGTGTCAAAAATTTAGTGTTTTATTTAGGGTTGGTAGGATTTAGCCAGAGAGTGAAAACCTCTATTGATGGGCGTTTTAAGCGTGTATTTTGGCATGTAGTAGGGGAAAAAGGGTTTAATTTCATTAGTAAGAAAGCTGCGTTTTATAATCCCAGTTGGATAGCGAAGTTTTCAAAGAGACCAGAGTATGAGCTCTTGGATACGAGTATATTGCATAGTGAAATTATGCTTGTAGGCTTGAAAACTTTTTTACAGCTTTATTTGCCAATAGGTGAGGAAATTGTGTTTAGAGTACATTTAATGTTTCCTAAGTCTTTAATTGATCAGTTAAAATTAGATAGTCAATATACGGCTTTATCTGATAAAGAAAGATCAATTTTTCATAAAGTTGTTTTGAGTGTATTTAGAGAGATAAACACATGAGTGGTCGTTATGATATCTTTGTAGATCAATTGAATTTAACCCCAGGTTCTAAAGTGATTAAGGCCAGTGAGTATGAACGCTACTTGGCTGCTGATGAAGTGATTACTGAGGCAATTGAAACGGCTAAACGTATTGAAGAGGATGCAAAAGTTGCCTATCAAGCTGAAAAAGAACGAGGTTATGAAGAGGGATTTGCTCAAGCGCAGCAGGAAGTTGCGCAAAAGCTTATGGAATGTACGTCTGAATACGCAGAAAGTGTTATTAGCCTACAAGAGTCTTTGGTTGCAATTTTGCCCACGTTGGTGAAAAAGGTTGTAGGTTCGTTTAATGATGGTGACTTAATTATAAAGCTGGTAAAGCAAACGATTTCTAGCTTAAGTGTTGAGAAGGTATTGAAATTGCTGGTGAATCCTAAGCTGGTTACAGAGATTGAACAAAGGAAAGACCAAATTTTAGAAAGCCATCCTATGATTGAATATATAGAAGTGGTTGCAGATTCAAGTGTTGATGAACGCTCGTGTGAGGTTCAGAGTGAGATTTTAACAGCGACAGTCAATGCAGACTCTTTATTAGAGAAAGTTGAGCAAGTCATTAATATGTATTTAGAAGGAGAATAGAAGGTATGCTGGATGCTGTAAGCATATTTTTGTTGGTGTTTTTTTTATATATTTTTATAGGATTACGTACGGATGTGATATTTAAATATAGTGTAAAAGTAGTGCAGTTATTACTGATGGATCGTGTAATGAACCATTCAGAGAACAATTTGGTTAGGACGAATTCTAGAATTGAAGCTTTATTGCCCGAAAATCAGTTATTACAAGAGAATTTTTTACATATACGTCGTGAAATTATGGCATATGTAGAGGCTAATCACCAAGAAATGGAAAGTTTTAATAAGTCATATTCTTTTAAGCCTGGCAAGGGTCAAAATTTAGAAAATTGGAAATACAAAACTTTGTACATGTTTGGTCGGTTTGATTTTGACGTTTTGGAAACAATGCCAATATTGGGTTCTATTGTATATAAATTGTCTGAGAATAAGGCATTATATAATGTGAGTCTTTCAATATTAAAGGATAAACAATCTTTAGATTTTCATGTTGATACAAGTAATGTGACTTTGAGGTATCATTTACCTATCAGTATTAGCCGTGAAGGTCATTGTAGATTTCATGTTAAAGATGTTTCTTGGTTGCTTGCAGAAAACAGTCCTTTTATTTTTAATCCTAGGTGTTTACATGCTGTTGAAAATGAGCTTGATAGTTTAAGAATACATCTTATGATTGACTTTTTAAATCCTGCGTTTAATTTTATGAGGTATACTAAATGGTTTTTTCTATTGTCAAAGACCGTTGGCTCTGTGCGAAAGAAGTTGCAACCCCTGCCTAGTATCGTTGTTTCTCTTACCAGACCTAAGTTTGGTAATTTATTAGGTTTTTGGAAAGATATTTATATAAATCTTCCAAAAGATGTTTGCCATATTTTGCATCAAAGTCAAGATTTGTCGATATCGAAGTTAATACCAGATGTTAATAAGCAAAAACATTATCTTTCTTTGATTGCGAAACTGCATTATGCCAATAAGCATCATTGTTATATTTTATCGATGTTGCCTAAAGCCAGATTAATGCATTTATATTTTTTCATTAAGTATATAGAGAAAGAGAAAATTTCTGGGGTATTTGTTGAGGCGGGAGTTTGGCGAGGAGGGACGGGTATATTATTTTCTACTATCTCATCTAGAGAGATTTTTTTACTAGATAGTTTTGAATCTATGGAAGATATTGCAAACAGTGTTGATGTCGATGATATTGAGATTGATAAAGATTGTAGTAAACTGCTGAATAAATTTAGAACGCTTTATGGAGAGGAAGTGATTGGTAGTAGTATAGATGAGGTTGAGAAAAATTTTTATGATTACTTTGAGGCTGTTCCAAAAAAGGTTCATTTAATGAAAGGTTGGTTTGATAGCCCTGATTATGATTGGGATGCTATTGATGAAATAGTCATTTTAAGGCTTGATTGTGATTATTACAAACCCACTAAAATATGTTTAGAGAAATTGTATGATAAAGTGGTCTCTGGAGGAGTTGTCGTTTTAGATGAATATCGTTTAGAGTTTATGGGAGAGCGAAAAGCTGTTGATGAATTTCGAGAGAAAAACAAGGTAGACAGTCCTATTATCCATATTGATGATCATGCTTCCTATTGGGTGAAAAGTTAGCGCCCCGAAATAGAAAAAATTTTTCTGCTATTTTTTGGAACGAAGATTTTTGCTGGTTTTGAAATTTTGTTGTCATATGATTTAAGTACAAACGGAAAATTTTCAGTGCTAGGGGTGCGTTACATTTTACCGGATCATTGGTAATTAAACAGTAACTCTAAAAGACACTACATTTGCCGATATGCTGTGTTGACCTATATCGAATAGGCCAACACTATCACAACTACAATGAGAATGCTAAGATTAGCTATCAATACCGCTTGTCAGTGGAATACCTTCTGAGTATTTCACTTCGATAGGATTACCATCAGCATCTGTGGTAGGCGTTGCACCCATTTCATGATGGGTGTAATCTGGAACAGTACTTAAGTCCACGTTATCGGCTTGTCCAATGTTGGGCTGATCGCCGTTAGGAAAGGCTGTCACTACTCCTAAGAATAAGCTGGTTTCCATGGGTTTGACAAAGTAGTTGGTGCCTTCGCTGTCAGTGACTCTTTGCCCTTCAGTTAAACGACGGACTTTGTCACCCAAACCTTCAATGCTCCAACCGTTTCTTTCCAATTCATAGTACATACTAGGCAAACCGTGCATCCAACCGTCGTATTGTAGGCTGACAGTACCGCTGACTTCATCACCTAAGTTATCAAATAATGTCACTCCGACTAATGAAATCGGATCAGAGAGGATGATGTAGTCTCCGAGTGTGTTACTACTGTCGACTGCGACTAAGAACTGTTGTTTACCCCAGCTGTCGCCGTCGTTGCCTACGTATTCATAGTTGAATTGCACTGGTATACCATCTTGAGGGTCGACCCAGCCCCACTCATCGGCTATGAGCCCGTTACCGTCTGCATCCAGCGGTTGGTTTGATGTGTTATAAGCTGTCAAACCCCAAGAATCTTCAGTGTAAACAGAATCGGCTGTTAAATTCCCAGAAGAATCTTCTATCACTTCCAATAAGAGATAGTTACCGCTAGAGGCATCTTCTACCAGTCTCAAGCGTACAGTATTGTTCCAAGGCATGGCCAAATAAGATGTGTTTGCAGGCAGAATAGAGCGTGGACTGCTAGCCAGCGTATTGGCTGGGTTGGCTGCGATTTGCAACTCCAACTGTGTTCGGTAAGAGCTGGCTTGTGTCGCATCATCGCCAATGCGTGTGACCACATAATTTTGGCCGTTGGTATTCATGTAATACTCGGTGCCGCGATCAGGCGTAAATTCACGATCACCAGTTTCAGAGAACGTGGGTGTCCAAGTGCTTTGATCAAAGCCGGTCAACTCTTTTACAACCCAGCCTGTGCTTGTGCTGGAAGAGTCGGTGCCTACATAACTGATATAAACTGAGCCTCCAATGTTGACTGAAACGCCCATGCCATCTTGTTCAGTGAGTTTCGCCGCCGGTGTGACAGGGGCTAGTATGCCTTGGTCACCCCAGTTGGCTTGATAAAAGCCTGCCCCTGAGAAGCTAAAGCCATCGGTGTTTGGATCGCTGCTCAAGTAGACGTATTGCTGGCAACCGTTTTCATTACAGGAATCGATGTTCACCCAGCGGCGCTCGTTTTCACTAACGGTCATTTCAGAGACTAGGGCGGCATCGTCTCCACCACTGCCCAATTGTCCATCAGCACCGGCCAATGCTGTGAAAGCAATATTGGTATTGTTGCTGCCTTTGGTACGACAGGCAGGACCTTGTTGGTTTTCAATAGAGCTCCAATCCACTTCACCGCTGCAGTAATACCAGCCGACATCGGTTGTAGTGGTATCGCCATCGCCATTGGCATCAGTGAAATAAAACAGATCATAGTGATCGTTTAACCAAGTTTCTACGGCCAGACCTTGAATATCGGCCAGTTCTGCATTGACCAAAGCACGCTTGGTGAATGTACCATTGAACTCTTTGAGTTTGTAGGTGGCTGCTTCAACCCCAGGTCGTACATCGGCACGGGTTAAGGTGGTGCCATCGGAACCATCCGTGGTAGCAGTGATGCTGTCACCAGGGCCCCAAAGTTGGTGGCGCCCTTGCCAGGCACCGTAAAATGCAAATTCTTCAAATGTAATGCTGTCATCATCACGAGCGCTTGAGGTGAAGTTGACTGGAAAACCAAAGCTTTTATGTTTGCCAATGTTATCTCCCTCTGCAATGCCCGCATCAGCATCGGCATCGGCGTAGAAAAGGTCGTATTCGTGGATGATACGAATGGCACCTGAGAGATTGCGGTCTTTATAGACTGCATCGGCGGCTGTGCCGTTATTGATTTCTTGCACACCGAGATAGGCTGAGTTGTAAGCGTATTGTGCAACATTGGTCGGAACTCCGTTGGCACAAGGATTAGAGTCGTTTCCAGATTGTTCGCCATCACCACCTTCTTCACCGGGTCCACCTCTAAAGCAAGTTTCCCAATCGGGATAGGACACTTTACCGTAGCCATTGGTGCCGTCTCGGACTAAGATGCCACGCATTTCTTCGGAAAATTCCACAGCAGTGCCGCTTGGAGAAAATTCTTCCGTGAAACGATCGTGTACTTTGAGTGTACTTTCGCCATTGCTACCTATGCGAGCACTGGCAGCAAAAAAGTTTTGCGCGCCAGAGCTGGGAATGGTATCAACGCCTGTTGCGGAGGCGGCCATTAGTACATTCATATCCCATTCGCCGTAATCTAAAAGTGAGCCGTCATCGGCTGCCGTGGGTGCCGTATAAATTAAAAATTCAGCTTTGATGAGTTCTTCTTCACCGGTATCACGGTCACGCTCTGGAATCCATGCGAGCAATTTGTTGACATCACCCGTGGTGTTGCCAGTAACATCAGAGGGCATATTTTCAACGACGATCATACGGGATTCAACAGTCCATTCTTGCAATTGCTTAACGTCTTTTCCGTTTTGGTTTTCTTCCCACGAAATCATAGCCACGTAGGGGCCTGCATTAACATTGTCTTCGTCGGCGTAATGGGTTTGAGCCAAAGCACCAAAGACTTGTTCGATGACATCGAATTGTTCCAGTGCACGTTCTTCAACGTAAACACTGGGGTTGGCTTGGGCATAATCAGAAGTTGTGGGCAATTCTGAAACCGCTGCGGCGCGTGCGAGTTTCATCAGTTTGCTTTTCAGGCTGGCTGTGGTTGATGAACCACTGGTGTCAGCTGGAACGGCAGAAATTTCAGAAGGAACGGCAATGCCCACTGTTTGGGCGGAAATAGTTTCGCCTTCAGAGTTGGTTGTTGTGGAACTGTTGCTGCTGCTATTGCTGTTGGAACTGTCCGATGTGGTGTTGGAACTGGTGCTACTGCCACCGCCGCCGCCTCCCCCACATCCACTTAAAATTGCTATCAATGTGGCTAGGCTGACACGGGTTAACAGTGTTGCTTTACTTGGATGTTTCTTCATAGCTTCCCTCTGACTGCTGAACTTGGGGTTTTAAATGATACAATTTTTACGTACATAGAGACACTTTGTTACTAAGCGTTACGATAAACATTAGTTGTGATATTGTTAATTCGCTCTCATATTTTTAGACGGATATGCCCTAAAAATTAGGTTTTTATGAGGTATTTGCTGTCAATTTGCTGTTAATTTTTGCTTGGATTGGCTGTTTGCTTGGGTAATCGATTGAAAATTAGACCCATTGTTCTAGGGTTTTCTGGGTGTAAATGAAACAAACGGTGTTTCATATCAATAGATATTCCATTAGCTATGAGTCCTAAACCCAAGGGCTGAGTTATGTTTATTTTTTGTTAAATTCCCAAGGATTTATTATGTCAACGTTTGTAGGTGAAAAATCATCAACATTTCTAGTCACAATTGTCATGTCGTGAACCATTGCTGTAGCTGCTATAAAAGCATCTCGATCAGATCGAGGGTTTGGTACATGTAATTTAGCACAGCGTTGCGCTATAGCAGTATCTACTACAAGGATACGGTTAGAAAAGGCTGGCAAGACGTGAGTGTTAAGCCAAGAGCGTAATATAGCTCCTTGTGTTGGGTCGCGCCTTTCTACTAAAAGTATCCCAGTTTCGAGCTCGACAACCGTAATAACCGATAAAAATAGTCTTGTTGCTGAAACACTGTTAGCCCAGTCGACTACATGTTTGTTTGCTTTAGCAGATGAGGCTTTTCTCAATTCAGAAATGACATTGGTATCGAGTAAGTACATTATGAAAGATCTGCAGGTTGGTACAGATTTTTGTTCAATTGGGGGGCTTCAAACTCAATGTCTGATGCTTCTGGCATTGCCAATAACTCAACAATACTTTCTTTTTGGTCTGTGATTTTTTGGTATTCCTCGATGTTCAATAATACATGTGTTACATCGCCCCGGTCAGTAATAAATACTGGTCCAGATAAAGCAGCTTTTTTTACTTTACTTACGTTGTGATTAAGTTCTCTACTGGAAATGGTTGTAATGCTCACAACAAATCCTCATCATGAATAGTATATGTAGGTACGTTACTACATATTTTAGGGTTTTGCAACTTTAGATATTGCCCGCACTATTCCATACACACATGTGTGGTGTTAGAGTTGTGTTGGGATCAGTTAGGATAGTCAGTAAATATAGTATGCTTTTTATTTATTAAAATGATGTTAATTGGATGTTATGTAAATTGAAGTTCAACCAGCAGTAGTTTTTATATGATTGATTTTGAAGAAATTGTGGTAGAGATGTCCAGTGTGCAGGATTGTTTACGTTGGGTGCTCAGTGTTTTGAATCGTGCCGAAATTTTTCTAGGGCATGGTACAGACAACACGTGGGATGAAACTTTACACTTAGTATTGCCTTTACTGAACTTGCCCTTGGATTTAACCCCCTCTTTGTTACCTGCCCGCTTGACACTCAAAGAGCGTCAGCGTTTGGCGGTTGCGGTGCGGGATCGAGTGGAGCAGCGTATTCCAACGCCTTATATTACACAATGCGCTTGGTTTGCAGGGTTGTCGTTTTATGTAGATGAGCGTGTTCTAATTCCAAGGTCGCCCTTTGCGGAAATCATTG
The DNA here is from genome assembly GCA_028281605.1 of Pseudomonadales bacterium. Lineage (GTDB taxonomy): Bacteria > Pseudomonadota > Gammaproteobacteria > Pseudomonadales > JANQJO01 > JANQJO01. The sequence continues at coordinate 3,608 of JANQJO010000152.1, read as the reverse complement.
AACAAGGCTTTTCACCTTGGCTCATGGAGCCGATACCCGAACGGATTTTAGAGTTGTGTACAGGCAGTGCTTGTATGGCGATTGCTTGTGCTTATCAATTTCCGCAGGCCAATATTGTGGCCACGGATATCAGTCAAGAAGCTTTGGCTGTGGCGCAAAAAAATGTCGAGCAGCATGCCGTTACGGTTGAATTGCTTGCATCGGATGTTTTTGAAAAGGTGACGGGGCAGTACGATGTAATCATTGCTAATCCACCTTATGTTTCAGCAGAGGATTACGATCAAGTACCACAGGAATTTACCCATGAGCCTCGTATAGCGCTGATCACAGAGGGTGTGCCTGATGGTTTGGCGGTGGTTCGTAAGATTCTGAATCAAGCGGCGTGGTTTTTGACTGAGGGGGGACAATTGTTTATAGAAGTGGGTTGTTCGCGCACCACATTTGAGCAGGCTTTTCCTGATTTGGCTGTGATCTGGTTGGAGTTAGAACGTGGAGGTGAAGGGTTGTTTGTGGTGGATAAAGCGACTTTAGAGCAATATATGAGAGAGAGGTCAGCATGAGTGGAAACAGTTTTGGACACCTATTTAGAGTCACAACTTTTGGTGAGAGTCATGGTGTTGCGTTGGGTGCGACAATTGATGGCTGTCCCCCTGGGCTTGAGCTTTGTGAGGCTGATATTCAAAAAGAATTGGACTTACGTAAGCCGGGCACTTCGCGTTACAGTACTCAGCGTAAAGAGTCTGATGCAGTGAAAATTCTCTCCGGTGTGTTTGAAGGTCGTACGACAGGCACGTCGATTGGTTTGTTGATTTATAATGAAGATCAAAAATCAAAAGATTATGAGAAAATTAAAAATACGTTTAGGCCAGGCCATGCAGATTATACTTACCAGCAGAAGTATGGCATTCGAGATTATCGTGGGGGTGGGCGTTCATCGGCACGTGAGACGGCTATGCGTGTCGCAGCGGGCGCCATTGCTAAAAAGTATCTGTATGAACATTTGCAGGTTGAGGTGTCAGGCTATTGTGAACAAATCGGGTCGTATAAGGTGAGTCAGGTCGATGATAGTGTGATCAAACAAAATCCTTTTTTTTGTCCGGACCCTGACTTAGTGCCTAAGCTGGCAGCCTTGATTGATCAATTGCGAAGAGAAGGCAGTTCTATCGGTGCAAAATTGGTAGTCAGGGCGAGAGGTTTGCCGGTTGGTTTGGGAGAACCAGTATTTGATCGTTTTGATGCTGATGTTGCTAAGGCTATGATGAGCATTAATGCGGTCAAAGCCGTTGCGATGGGTGATGGGTTTGATGTGGTGGAACAACGCGGTGAGCAACATCGTGATGAGCTAACGCCTGATGGTTTTACTTCGAACCATGCTGGTGGCGTGTTGGGAGGTATTACGACAGGTCAAGAGTTGCGAGTGGCAATTGCGCTCAAGCCAACTTCTAGTATTCGTATTGTTGGTAAAAGCATTGACTTGAAAGGACAGCCTACGGATGTGGTGACAACCGGGCGCCATGATCCTTGTGTGGGTGTGCGGGCCACGCCGATTGCTGAGGCGATGTTGGCCTTGGTGATTATGGATCACTATTTGCGTCATCGAGGGCAGAATGCGGATGTTGGACTCTTAGGTTAAGGGTCCGTCCATTAATAAACTAGACGATGCATCAAGTTTTAACCCTGATTTTCCATAACCTGAAGCATGTATTCGTCCAAGTTATTTATGGACAGTCCCTAAACCATAAAAATCTGACAGCGAGAGTGGTTTTATATCGTCGTACTGTTTGGACAGTGTGGCCAGTAATTTAGAGAATATATTTTTGAGTGGTGTTTCGTCTGAAAAAAGTTTTCTGACTTCATGTAGAGACTTATTAAGCAGAACTGATAATAAGTCTGAATAAACATCCATTTGTACTTTTTCTAATTCTTTTTCAGTATCATCGTTATTGAGCAGGGTTTGATAACTTGCCTTCAACGAAGCTCCATAAAAATTACCAGAAAATTCTGTTGTATATCTTTTTTCTTTGTATTTTTCAATACAGGGCTGTATGGAGCAAATTTCACTGATGAGTTTTTGATTTTTTCTCAATATCTCTGGTTTTATATGTACTGTCGCTGGTAAATTTTTGAATTGTTCATTTTTAGTCAATTTATACATATCATAATAAATCTCAGTATATTTCTCTGGTTCTTTCCGGTAATTGGAGATTAAATACTGAAAAACTTGTAGTCCTCCTCCTAGCCCTAGTATTAAAGCGGCCGTGTAAAAAGTATATTGGTGAAACAGTATCCAAAGGAATGCTGATTTTGTTTTCAGCCAAATGTTATTGAGTTGCTCTGAAATAACTTTCAAACGAGAGTGATTGAGTTCGTGTAAATGTTTTCTGAGATTTGATAAAAAATATTGATCTACTTTTAGTCTAGGGTGTTTCGTTACAAGGGATTTTTCAGATAGCTTTTCTAACACTGTGTTAAGTGTCTCTTGTTCTGGTAGTTCAAAGGTAGGAAATTGGTTATGGTTGGTGTAATACATATGCATTAATTCTAAAAAACTTGTGAATCCTTGTTCTTTTTTCCAAGAAATAAAACAGGCTGCTGATAAAGAGGCTACTTGTTTTTGTTGTTGTCCCCAGGTTTTTGGAGATTGATTTTTTTGTTTATCCATTTTTAGTGTTGGAGTTTTGGTAGCCGTTTGTATATTTTTAAGCCAAATATTGCAAAGTGTCAATATGTCTTTAGGGTAAGTGGGTAATTGAAAAGTTTTACAAGCGCTGAGTAATGTTAAAAGTGTCGGAGTGGCTATCGTTGAAGTGATGCTTTGTCGTGAGATTTTATAAATTGTTTCTGTTGCAGCCTTGTCTAAAGATTCGAGTTTAATGCCTGTTTTTTGTAAATTTAGAAGGTGTTGTAGAAAAAATTCAAGATTGTCCACAGAGAGGTTGGTTTGATTTTGAGAAAGGCTAAAAGCCAGGGTCTTAAGTACCGTGGTCGTGCTCAGAGACTCTTGGTTTAAGTTATCTAAGCTTAAAAAAGTCTCTAACAGTTCGTGGTTGTTCCATATGAATACCGTAGACTTTGTAATCAAGTTGCTTAGTTCTGTAGGGTTGGTACGGTGTGGTAGTGTATTTATAGCTGTTATTTTTTTTTGTATAGGAACCTCTGGGCCTGATTTTAGTAATAAAAAGGTTCTATGGTAAATAAGTTTTGTGTATTTTTCATGCGTAGATGTGTCTGGAGCCAGTTTGTTAAATTCCTCTAAAAGATTGTCTATGTTTTTGATTGAGTTAGCTAGATTAATTGATACTGGATTTTGACTTAATAAGGCGTCAGCCAGATTGAGGCAAGTTTGTTGTTTTCTTTCATTGCATAATTTCTCATAATACTCTAGGGCTAATGGATAATCTGTACTGGAAAGTTTGGCTACCACATAGCCATACAAATCTTGTAATCGATTTTTTTGTGGGCCAGAGATGGCTTGATGGGTTTCTTTTTTTTCATAATCTTCAATGGCGTCGGTAATATGCTTTATCGGGCTAGTAGGTTCTATATCAGGATATAACTTATTGTCTACTTTTTGTAATATATGAAATAGAGTATTATAGAGTTCTTGA
>JANQJO010000130.1 GCA_028281605.1 Pseudomonadales bacterium | reverse complement strand
TGTTTCCGTATTGGTTCAGTCGTTGGGCGTTTAATCGTATTAATCGCAAACAAAACCAGTCTTTTATTTTTTATTTACACCCGTGGGAGCTTGATCCAGATCAGCCCAAATTGCCAGCAACAGGCTTGTCAAAATTTCGGCATTATAATAATTTGGATCGATGCGAGCAGCGATTTTCAGATTTGATTCAAACGTTTAACTTTGTGTCAGTTGCTGATGTTTTGCAAGATCTTGGGCTATTATCTGTTTGTGTTTAGATGATGTCTTTTGTGAGGAAGGATATTTCAGCTCGAGCCAAATTCAGATGGTCATTGATTGTTTTTTTGACTGTTACTGTTATTGAAATGATCAATTTGTTCACAGGGCGATTTTTCAATCGTTTTGGTTTGATTCCAGGTCATGTTGAGAGCTTGCCTGGTTTGTTGATCAGTCCTTTATTGCATGGTAGTTTTTTTCATTATTTGTCTAATATTGTGCCGTTAACGCTGATGAGCTATTTGTTGTTATATCATGGCGTCATTCGGTATTTTCTCATCACGATTTGGGTGGTTTTGGTGGGTGGATTGCTGCTTTGGTGTTTTGGCCGAGTCGCTATACACGTTGGTAGTAGTGGTGTGATTTATGGTTACTTTTCTTATTTGTGTTTGGCTGGCATATTGAGCCGGGACTTTAAATTGTTCTTGATTACAGTGATTGTGGTGTTCTTATACAATGGTTTGATTTGGGGAATTTTACCCGTGAGCTCTTTTGTTTCATGGGAAGGGCATTTGTTGAGCGCTATCAGTGGATTGATGGCTGCTGTGTTTTGGGGTGCTAGGCCTTCTGTTTCTAATTAAGGCAGCGAGCAAAAATAAATTGTACATTTAGTGTATTAGATTTGAGTCAGATTTTTTTGTTCTGATTGAGCAAAACCGCAGGAATACTGAAGTATTTTGAGGCTTTGTGATTGAAGAACAAAAAATATGGCCTGAAAATGATGCGCTAAATGTACAATTTATTTTTGCTCGCTGCCTAAGCATGGGATATTTATATCCTTAACAAATGAGAATAACAAATTCTCAAAAATATTTACATCAATTCACAGCTGTACCCGTGTATGATGTTTTGCTATGCCTTCAATAAAATTGGCTCCTGCTGCGGTGAATGGCTTATTTTCTAACGCCTGTATAGATACTACATCTGAAAATTCTTTTTTCAATGCACGGCTTCGATCAGTGGCCTTAAATGGGTCAATGCGTACTTACAATCATGTTAGCTATCTCTATAGAATTTGTCTGTTGGAAGAAAAATTTATGTATCCGAAGCCACCCAACAGTATCACGGGTTGTGATCTTGGTAGTAATGAAAAAGAGTTTGTTAACCTTCCAATAGAGGTGACTTGTAAATCAAGGCAAGGCATAAGTGGTAGTAGTGAGCGAGCGCTTTTGTTAAAAAATAATGGATGTAACGTTTGTGTGGTTTTTGCGTTAAACGATGAACCTTATGATGTTTTGATGAGACATGTTGTTAAAATGTCCTGGGCAGATATTCCTGTTAGAATCGTTGCTGGTGCCGAGGCTAAAAGAAAGGTTGGTAGAGAGAATGGCACAGTAATTCTGAAAAAAGTGTTGACAATGCTGCACAATAAGGTTTTATCAGGGGAATACGATAGTCAGTTTATTAAAAAGATTAAATTTAAGTTTAAGATTTGTTACTACGATGGTAGTTCTTTGCAGGTTATTATGGATAAAATCAGATTGGCTGAAGAATTTAAATGCTGTATTGATGAAATTTCTATACAGTTGCAGCCGTTGGAAGATTTAGAGGGTTGTTTCAAAAACATATCAAAATTTTTGAAAAAGATAGGCAAAAACAGTATTTCAATTGTTTGTTATGCTGTTATTTTTGCGAGCCAGCAAGCTTACAGTCAGGCTCCTGATAGGATAAGAAAAATGGCTGGACATGGTTTTTATGACCAAGATGTGTTTTTGAAAAGATTGAAAGCAACTATTGATGAATATGATGACGTTTCTATTCGTATTCGTCTATCTTTTTTTGGGTTTTCTGGCGTAAATTTATTAAAGAAGATAGATGTTTTGAAAAAGAGTTATGCGGCATTACGTTAATGCCGCCAAAAAACAGGATTAAATAGCACTAAAAAGGTAAAAACCTCTAAGCGACCAATTAACATTGCGCAACACAATATCCATTTTGAAACAGGGCTAATCTCTCCATAGTGGCTGGCTACTGTGCCAAGCCCAGGGCCTAAGTTATTAATGGAAGCAGCGACTGCTGAGAACCCTGTTTCAAAATCAAGACCACTGGCCAGTATCGCGAGAAATAATATCGAAAAAATAGCCACATATGCACTGACAAACCCCCAAACAGCTTCAATGACACGATCGCTAACGGGTTTAGAGCCCAATTTAATGGTTACAATAGCACTGGGATAAATAAGTCTTTTTATTTCGCGTAAGCCTTGCTTGTACATTAGTAAAATACGAATCATTTTGATGCCGCCGCAAGTAGAGCCTGCGCATCCTCCCATAAAACTGCCGATTAGTAAAGTGACAGCCACTAAGGCGGGCCAGCTTGCGTAATTGGCTGTGCTAAAGCCAGTGGTAGTGGTAATAGATACCGTTTGGAATAAGCCATATCGTAATGCCTCAAGCCAAGAGTCGTATTCTTTAAATAGGAGTAGGCCAGTAAATGTAATGGTGGCAATGCCGGCTAATATAAATAAATAACACTTAAATTCTGGGTCTTGAAAATAGCGTTTAAAAGATTTGCTGTTCCAACTAAAAAAATGTAAAGCAAAATTAACCCCTGCGATTAGCATGAAAATACCACAAACACCGTCGATGACCGGATTATTGTAAAAGCCAATACTGGCATCGTGTGTTGAAAAACCACCAATAGCAATGGTTGAAAAAGCATGACAGATTGCATCAAAAGCACTCATGCCTGCAAACCAATAGGAAATAGCACAAGCAACGGTTAAGGTGAGATAAATATACCACAGTGCTTTGGCCGTTTCTGTGATTCTTGGAGTGAGTTTGCTGTCTTTGACAGGGCCTGGGGCTTCTGCGCGATACAATTGCATGCCTCCAATGCCCAGCATGGGTAAGACCGCGACAGCCAATACAATAATGCCTAAACCTCCGAGCCATTGTAATTGCTGTCTGTAATACAAAATAGATTTCGGTAGGCTGTCTATGTCGGTTAAGACGGTCGCACCTGTAGTGGTTAAGCCTGAAATGGATTCAAAAGCAGCGTCTGTAAAACTCATATCAAGTAGCTGGTAGAGCATAAAGGGGGTGGCGCTGAATAAACCTAAGACCACCCAAAACATAACGACTACAACGAAGCCGTCTCGAGTTCGTAATTCTTGTTTACGACTGTGGACTGGTAACCAGCACATTAAGCCTGTTACAAGATTAATAATAAAGGCACTGAAAAAAGCAGCTTCGCCATTATCTTTATAAAATAAGGCAACAGCAATTGGGGGTAGCATGGTTAAGCTATAGAGCATTAACAAAGTACCTAGAATTTTTAAAATAATGGTTTTGTGCATGTTGATTTAAAGTTGATTTAAAAAAAGTTAAGGCCTACTTGAAAGAGTCTTTCAACATCTCTAATACGACGTTTGTCTATTAAAAATAAAATGACGTGGTCATCGGCTTCAACTACAACGTCATCGTGTGCTATCAATACTTCATCGTTTCTGACGATCGCTCCAATGGTTGTACCCTCTGGTAAGTCGATTTCAGCGATGGTGCGTCCTACCACTTTTGATGACCTGGGATCACCATGTGCAATAGCTTCAATGGCTTCTGCAGCACCACGACGCAATGAATGAACATTGACAACGTCTCCGCGGCGTACGTGCGCTAGTAAGGAACCGATGGTGGCTTGTTGAGGTGAAATAGCAATGTCAATTTCACCACCTTGTACTAAATCCACATAGGCAGGGTTATTGATGAGTGTCATCACTTTGCGCGCACCGAGTCTTTTGGCAAGCATGCTGGACATGATATTGGCTTCATCGTCATTAGTTAGAGCGATAAAAACATCGGTATCTTCAATATTAACTTCTAGTAATAGGCCTTGATCGGAAGCATTGCCCTGTAAAATGATCGACCGACTTAAAGTTTCAGATAAACCTTTGCAGCGAGTGGCTTTGTGTTCGATAATTTTGACTTGATAGCGTTGCTCGATTGCTTGTGCTAAGCGCGCGCCAATGTTGCCGCCGCCGGCAATGATGATTCGTTTATAACTGTGTTCTAGGCGTCTCAGCTCGCTCATGACGGCTCGGATATGATTGCGTGCGACAATGAAAAAGACTTCATCATCAACTTCTATGACGGTTGAGCCTTCAGGAATGATGGAGCGATCTCGGCGAAAAATTGCAGCCACACGGGTTTCAACATTGGGCATGTGTTGGCGTAAGTAGCGTAATTCTTGGCCTACTAATGGCCCTCCATAGAAGGCCTTCACGGCAACTAATTGCACTCTTCCTCTGGCAAAATCTAAAACTTGCAGTGCGCCAGGGTGCTCCAATAGGCGTTTAATATAGGTCGTGACGACTTGTTCTGGGCTGATGATGACGTCAATAGGTAAGCCTTCCTTTGAAAATAGATTGTATTGCTGTAGGTAATCATTGGAGCGTACCCTAGCTATTTTGGTAGTGGTTCGAAATAAGGTGTGAGCGATTTGACAGGCTACCATGTTGATTTCGTCGCTATTGGTAACGGCTATGAGCATGTCGGCATCATCAGCGCCTGATTGTTGTAAGATGCTGGGATAACTGGCTTTGCCATAAACGGTTCGAATGTCCAATCTGTCTTGCAGTTCACGTAAACGATCGACGTCAATATCTACCACAGTAATGTCATTGGCTTCATTAGCCAGGTTTTCTGTCAAGGTGCCTCCTACTTGGCCTGCACCTAAGATGATGATTTTCATTACTTTACCTGCAATTTATACGTAACTTCAGCCCTTCAGCGCCCTTTCAATTTTTTTGGATAAGCGCGTAATAAAAACCATCGTATGCTCCTATTTTGGGTAAAAGTTGATGACCCACGGTTTGTGTAATGCCCCATGGTATATTAACGGTTAATACATGAGCATCTGTTTTTTCTGCCACGAATGCTTGTATTAATTCCACGTTTTCTTGTGGCAGTACTGAGCATGTGCAATACAATAATTTCCCCCTTGGTTTAAGTATTTGCCACATGGACCGTAAAATTTTGGCCTGTTTTTGTGCCAAGGCGGGTACATCTTGGGCTTTTTTTAACCACATAATGTCCGGGTGTCGACGTAATACACCTGTTCCAGAGCATGGTGCATCTACTAAGATTTTATCAAAGGGGGTTTTATCCCACCAATCATCCAGTTGCTCGACAGCTGCTTGTTTGAGTGTGGCACATAAATCCAGTCGGTCTAGGTTTTCTTGGGTTTGTGTTAGGCGTTTTGCGGAAGAATCTACAGCGACAAGTTCTGCAAGCTCTGCACATTGCTCGAGTAAATGTGTCGTTTTACCTCCTGGAGCGCAGCATGCATCTAGCACTCGTTCACCGGGTTGTGGCTGCAGAAGTTGTGCGCAGAGTTGTGCCCCTTCATCTTGAACAGTAAATTGGCCTTGATTAAAACCTGGTATAGTATGAACTGGTGTTGTGGATTCGCTGAGTGTCACGCTGGTGTTGGTGAGTTCCCCGCATCTGGCCTGTAATCCGTTGTCCAGCAAATTCACTAGAAAAGCTTGTGTTGAAATATGTTTGTGATTAATGCGCAAGGTTAAGGGTGCTTTCGTCAAATTTGTTTGGTAAAAATCAGTGGCTTGCTTTGGGTAACTGCGTTCAATATTATTTTTGATCCAATTGGGGAAGGCAAGTTTGGGGTTCAAATATTCTACTTGTGTGTGAGCTATGTGAGCTATGTGAGCATTTTTCTGGTTTTGTTGTTGGTAGAGTTTTCTAAGTAGCGCGTTGACTAAACCCACAGCCCATGGCTTGTATCTTAATCTACTCAGGTTGGATGTTTCAGAAACCACGGCATAATCTGGTTGTTTTGAAAAAAACACCTGATAGGCACCAAGCAATAAAATTATATGAATGTCACGATCTTTTTTGCGTAATGGTTTATGTAAATGTATTTGAATAATGGTAGTGAGACATTGATACCAACGAGTGACGCCGTATATTAGCTCGCAAGCGAAGGCCTGTGAGAGCTTATCGGATAAGGGTTTAGCAAGCAGTGTTGTAAGAGAGCGGGGGGAGTGCGCCCCTGGCAATAATTGGAGTAAGACTTCAACCGCATACAACCTTGGATTCATCATGCCGGCTATTTTACTGTAAATCGTATGCCAACAGATAGAGTTTGTGCCTTTGATTTAAGTATTTCACAAACGGGTAAGGCACGTTGACCTGGCCATTGTAAAATTTTTAAGCACAGTGTGTTAGTTTGTGTTTGCACATAAAGCCCAGTGTCGTTAGCGTCTAACAGAGTTCCAGGTGCTTGGCTGGAGGTTTGTTCAGATATTTCAGCCGATAACACTTTGATCCGTGTATCGTTTAAAAAGGTGAAGCATCCTGGCCATGGATGGAAGGCTCGGATTTGTCTCTCCAGAACCTTTGCGGGCAGTGACCAGTTTAATTGTCCTTCGCTTTTGTTGAGTTTGTTGGCATAGCTGGCTTGAGTAGATTCTTGTGGTGTGTGTCCCAAAGATCCTTGTTCTAAACGCATCAGGCCTTCTAAGAGTAGTCGAGCTCCTAACTGTGCTAAGCGATCGTGTAAGCTGGTGCTGGTATCTTGTGGGCTGATTTCTAAGGCTTGTTGCAGTAGTAAATCCCCCGTATCAAGACCCGCATCCATTTGCATTAAGGTAATGCCCGTATGGGTATCACCGGCCAGTAAAGCTCTTTGAATGGGAGCGGCGCCTCGCCACTTAGGTAATAGAGATGCGTGTACGTTGATGCAACCGTGCTTGGGAAAACGTAAAAAATTTTCCGGGATGATTAAACCATAGGCGACGACAATCATTAAATCGCAGGGGTAGGTCTGAATTTGTTGATAAGCGGCTTCATCGAGCTTTGTGGATTGCAGCAAGGGAATTTTTGCAGTTACAGCACGAGCTTTGACTGCAGAAGGGGTGAATTTTTGGCCGCGACCTTTGCGTCGGTCAGGTTGAGTTAAGATCAGTTGAACGTTGTGTTTTGAAGTGAGCAAAGCCTGTAAACATTTATCTGCAAAATCAGGTGTGCCTGCAAAAATGAGGTTCACGGTGGAAAATCCTAGGCTGAGGTTGATTGAGAAGATAAGCGCTGCTGTTTTTCGAGCTTGCGTCGTATCGTATTGCGCTTGAGTTTTGTCAAATAATCAACAAACAGTTTGCCGTCTAAATGGTCGATTTCATGCTGAATACATACCGATAGTAAGCCATCACATTCCATTTCAAAAATTTTGTTATTGCGATCGAGCGCACTCACCCAAATTTTGTCAGGCCTGGTGACTGTTTCGTAGAATCCGGGAATAGATAGGCAGCCCTCATCGTATTCTTTTTCTCCCTCTAAAGGTTTAAATTTGGGGTTAATAAATACATAAGGCTCTGATTGATCAGTGGAAACATCCACAATTAAGAGGCGTTTGTGGACATTGACTTGAATGGCTGCCAAGCCCACGCCAGGTGCTGCATACATTGTTTCGAACATATTGTCGATTAGGCGCAGCAAGCTGTCGTCAACTTTTGTTACAGGCTTGGCGATGACTCTGAGTCTGGGGTCTGGAAATTGAAGAACGGGTAATATTGCCATCTATTTGTATATTAAACGGTTGAGTTTACAAATCAGAACAAAAAACAATCAATTTATAGATTCATCAAAACCTATAAAGAGCTATGTTATATTTTAAGTAATCGTACTTGGTTTTAGAAGCTTCTGAATAGGGTTTTTGCTATGCTTTCAAGTAATTGTTTTCTTTATCTATAGGGATATTGACCATGGTCAAATTCTATCGCGTTGTTTTTATTTGTTTTTTTGTTTTTATCACTGGGGTGATTTCGGCTCAGCCTTTTAAGGATGACCATCCCCAAGAGTATGAAGTTCGTTCGGGAGATACGCTTTGGGGTATTGCAGAGACTTTTTTGAGAGATCCATGGTTATGGCCTGAAATATGGCATATTAATACACAGATTGAAAACCCTCATTTGATTTATCCGGGAGATATTGTTCAGCTGATCCAGGTTGATGGCAAAAAGATGTTAACTATTGGTCGAACGGGTCGTGCAAAGCGAACAGAGTTACCTGATGGTACGATCAAGTTATCACCTCGTGCTCGGGTTAGTAAGTTAGATTCAGTGATTCCGGCAATTCCTTTAGAAGCCGTACAAAGCTTTTTGGTTGATAATCGTGTTGTTGAGCGAGAAGAGTTGGATAATGCCCCTTATGTGCTAGCAGGTGGAGAAGGCCACATTATCATGGGCTCAGGAGACAAATTTTATGTGAGAGGTCAGATTGACCAAGCACAAACGGCGTTCGGACTTTATCGCAAGGGAGTCCCTTTTGTTGATCCAGACACAGGGGAGTTTTTAGGGATGGAAGCCAAGCAACTAGGTTTGGCTAAGTATCTTGATACTGAAAAAGATATCAGCACGATGCGTTTATTGCGTAGTGGTCAGGACGTACGAATAGGTGATCGTTTGTTGCCTACTTTAGAGCGTAAAGTGAATTCTATTTTTTATCCTAAATCACCTGTGGCGGATATTACAGGCAAAATTATTCATGTATTTGGAGGGGTTCGTAACGTTAGTCAATATAACGTAGTTGTGATTAATCGGGGTGAACGGGAAAAGCTGGCTGTAGGTGATGTGTTAGCTATTTACCGTAATGGCGAGCAAACCCGTGATCGTTTTACCAACGAATTGATACAGCTGCCTTCAGAGCGTTCAGGTCTGATGATTATTTTCAGAACGTTTGAAAAAGTCAGTTTCGGGTTAGTGCTTAAGGCGCAGAAAACACTTAAAGTTTTTGATGCGGTGCGTAACCCATAAAGAGCCTGTTTTATGATCTCTTGCGTTTTCTTTTGTTAAACTCAAGCTTAAATATCAACTAAGGCCGCCTTCAGCTTATGCTGGATCAGGTGGTCTCTATGTTTTAATTCGTTTCACTTATCATGAGCGATGCAATTTTCATCATCTGGGGTGACGAAAATTGCATCGCTCATGGCTGTTTTCCAGTATATGTTGTGAATATGATGGTTTTACTTCAAGATGTAAGTAGGCACTGTGCTATGCTTGTCTTGTATTAAGTCTTATTAAAACAAGTTAGTATATTATTGCCAGCTATACTGCTAGGGCTAAATCGCGTTCGAATTTTTTAAAAGTAGTGTAAATGGATAATTTGAAAGGTGATCGCTTGGAAAATGTGATGGAATCTTCTGAGTTTCCGGTTAAAGTTTATGCAAATGCCAGTAAGCTGAAATTCAGTGGACAGCTTGAAAAGAATTTTCAGACAGCATACTCTCGTCGCTATAACCTATATATACGCACTGTAATGGTTGTTACTTTGCTGATTTATATTGCTTCTGGTTTGGTGGATTATTTATTGCTGAAACAGCAAGTGCATTATGTTTGGGAGATTAGATATTTTTTGGGCCTTCCGCCGTTAATCGTATTAACTTTGTATACCTTTGCAGCAAATTTTTGGCGTTTTCAGCAGCAAATTTTGCTGGCATTTGTGTTAATTATTGCTTTAAGTTTGACCTTGATGGAGGCAGTTACACCGGCTCAGGTCAGTCATGTTTATTTTACTGGGTTGATGATCGCGCAGCTGGCTGGTTTTAATATTCTGCGCATGCAATTTCGATATGTCATTGTGGGAGTTGGGGTCATTTTAATGGGAGGGGTGGCCTCTCACATTGCCTTTTACCGAGATTTTTCCCAAATTATTACGGGTGTGTATTTTTATATCAGTGTTCCTATTATCAGTTTAGTCAGTGCTTACTATATAGAACGCTTTGTGCGTAAAGATTTCGTACAAAAGCAATTGCTGCGCAGAGAGCAAAAGCAACTAAAGGAAACTAATGCACACCTGCAGCACTTGGTCACCAGTGATAGTTTGACCGGTATTGCCAATCGTAGACATTTTGATGAAATTATTGAGGATGAGTGGCGGCGTGCTCAAAGGGGATGTTACCCTTTATCCTTATTAATGATCGATATTGATTATTTTAAATTGTATAATGATCATTATGGGCATCAGCGTGGAGATGAATGCTTAAAACATATTGCTAAGATTTTGGCTTCTTATAGTAAGCGGGCCGGTGATATGGTCGCGCGTTATGGAGGGGAGGAGTTTGCTCTTATTTCTGCTGGGACTAGCTATAAAGATGCGGTCACGGTGGCTAGTAAAATTTGTAAATCTGTGTGCAATGCAAAAATTCCTCATGATGATTCACCGGTTGTACCTTTTGTTACGGTGAGTATTGGTGTTTCAACCATTATTCCTCTTGTCGATCAACAGGCGTCCAGCTTGATACAGGCTACGGATAAAAATTTATATCAGGCTAAAGCTAATGGTCGCAACTGTGTTTTTGGGGAAAAGCCAGCGGCTACTCGTTTAGATTAGTAGGTGGATTTTTTGTGCTATTTTTTGAGTGCAGCGAGTAGTGCAAAAATGGAAGTATTGACATAATAACGTTGTGCAATCAGAGAGCGTCTAGCGAGTCCAACTGAATTGCTTTATGTTTTTTCACACGCTTTTAGAGCAAAGAACTCAGGTGTGACCGTAAACGGTTTTCCTGAACCAAGCTCTTTAAACTCTACTTGAGGGTTTACCAAAGCACCTCTTGTGACGCTCGTAATAGAGGTTATTTTACTCGTTGTAGAATCAATAGTGTTTAATGTGGGAATTGAAAGCTTTGGCACATTGTCCACCGTTAATGTGATCTCATTACTTCCTCCTGCTTCACCCAGATTAAAGATGGGGCTATCTAAACCTGATTTACCAGAGGCAACTAAAAACCTTCCATTTGCTTCATCAAAGGCGCGCCAGCCATCTGGACAGCTTGTCAAATTGAACAAAGATACTGTTCCAGTCGCTACGAGAGAATTGCCAACATCTCTAACTCCTGAAAAAAACAACATCTTTCATAACCGGACAGTAAAGTTTTAGGGATGCTGGCTGCCCGAGAGGTATCATAGTGCAGTAACACGACAGGCTGATTAGATGCCCCACCTTGCCTAATCCAAAGCCAATATTTTTGGGTGGCTTTCCTACCAGGTTCTTGCAGTACTTGTAAACGAGTTTCATCTGCTCCTTGTATATCGTAAGCATTCAGTGCTTGGTTGAAAGCAGTGAGCAAGGGATCGAACCAGTGACTGGCTTGTATTAACCAGCGCGCCATATTTTGT